>JBNMND010000178.1:0-11360 GCA_051274975.1 Planctomycetota bacterium
TCGACATCAACAAGGCTGACGTAGCTGCTATCGATCTTCTTCCCGGTGTCGATGCCGACACCGCCAGGAAGATCGTGGCGAAACGGCCCTACAAGAGCGATGCCGACCTCAGCAAGGTCATCCCCAGCGACTTGCTGCGCAAGATCGCACCGCGGATCTCCATCGATGGCATGCCGGTTTGGTCTGGTCCACCGATCCGCGTCAACGTGGCGGACACCGGCGAGATGGAGGTCGCCTTGTATGCCACAATGAGCGGTTACGAACTGCGCTTGGACAACATCGCGCTCAAGGACGGAACGGCAACGATCCAATGCACGATGACGATCCCAGGCCAGCATGAGATCACCACCGATGCTCCGGAAAAGCACTCTGTCGAAGTCGAGCGCGAGCGGCTTGGGGCGAAAACCAGCATGGTGTTGGTCACGGTATCGACCGTGCAACGAGGTGTGCACTACATCCAAAGGCCTGGCTACGTGCCGGCCGCCAAGCACTTGATGATGGATAAGTAGCCCGCAAGTTGCGACCTCGAAGACCGTGGGTGGGCCGCCTCGCGCAAGCCGCGCTTGGCGGCCGCTTTCCTGTGCATGTCGACGCGCAGCCCACGGCTCAGATCGAAGCTGCGCCCAGGGACGCTAGGGGTGGCGCGAAGTTCTCCTTACGTATTTGCTGCGGCATGCGCGCGGTCTCCCCTAGAAGTCGAGCCCGACCTGCTAGCCTCAAGATCACTGCCTGCCTGCCCCCAGGAACCAACCATGTCCATGCGCATCACCGCCGGCCTCTTGCTCGCCCTCGTCGCCGGCTGCGGCACGCCGTCAGCGCCACGTCAAGCGAAGCCGGTCGACGCGCCAGCGCGCTCGCTCGCACTCCTGGTGGGCATCAACGAGTATGTCCAACCCGAGCGGGGTCGCGTGCCGATGCTCTCCGGCGCAGCGAACGATGTGCGGCTGGCGGGCAAGATGCTCGTCGAACGCTTCGATTTCGAGCCCGAGAACGTACTCATATTGACGGACGAGCAGGCAACGCACGCCGGCATCATACAGGCTTTCTACGAGCACATCCTGCAGCGCGCGCAAGCCGATACCAGGGTCGTGTTCTGGTTCAGCGGCCACGGCTCTCGCGTCATCGATCTTTCCGGAGTCGAGACCAGCAAGACGAAGGACATCGGTGACGGCGCCTACGACAACTCGATGCTCGCCCACGACAGCCGGGCCAAGGAACTAGACGGTAGCTACGACATCTCCGATGACGAACTGCATTCGCTGATGCGGGCTCTGACCCAGATCACCGACCAGGTGCTGGTCGTGACCGACTGCTGCCATTCGGGTGGCGCCATGCGCGGTGAATCACCCGTGCCGGGAATCCGCGCCACGACTTCCGGCGGAAGGGGCGTCAATCGCAGCACTCTCCAGACGCTCTGGCCGTCCGATGTTCCGTTCTTCGAAGACGGTGAGGCGACGGAGCTTGAGAGCTTCCCCTATGTGCACATCGCCGCGTGCGACGACTATCAGGAAGCCGGTGAGGTTGAGATCGGACGCGAGGTCTACGGTACGATGACGTGGTTCCTCGTCGAGGCGATGGAGAAGGTGAAGTACGGCGACTCCTGGCGGAGCGTGATCGAACGGGTGCGTGCCCGCGTCGCCGGGGTCGGCAACCGACCGAACCAGATCGTCAACGGCTCAGGCGAGATCGACCGCCTCGTATTCGAGACCGACGCCGCGCCGCCGTTGCCCGGATTCCGCGCGGACCGCTCAGAAGATCGACTGCGTATCGGCGCCGGACGCGCGCATGGCATGACCGACGGCGCAGTCTTCAAGATCGTGTCCTTGCGCGACGGCGAACAGCGTGGGCTGGTGCGCGCGACGCAGGTGTCGGGATCATCGTGCATCGCGGAGTGGACGGAAGGCGGCGAATCGGAGTACGCCGACGACGTGCTGCGCGCCGTGCCCGAGCCCGCAGCGCTCGGTATGGCGCCGCTGCTCGTGTTTATCGACGGGGATCTGGACGTCACGGCCCTGAGCGACTCCCCGTGGATCATCCTGTGCGATGATGCGGCCAAAGCTGAGTTCCGCCTGAAGCAAACCGGACAAGGCGCCGTGCTCTGCGACCTGCAGGGCCGCCGCCTGCGGCCCGTGCCCCTCAATGAGGTCGGGCTGCGGGAAGCGATGTTTCGGGAATACACCTTCCGCGGCATGTGGGAGTCCGTCGTGCAGCCCTCGGAGTGGACGGTCGAACTCAGTGTCGGGGAGCCCGACGACAAGACGCGCGAAGTCAGTGCGCGACACGGGATCCCGCTGGCCACGGCGCTCCCCGCGAAGGCCGGAGCGAAAGCGGTGCGCGTGCAGGCCGAGCCAATGTCGCCGACGGCGGGTGGCAGCCTGCTCACGCTGTATGCCAAGAACAACACGGACGTCGATCTTCGCCTGACCGTGCTCTCATTGAGCGAGGACCGGTCGGTGAACATCGTGTGGCCCCCTCGCAACGAGTTCGATCGCGTGCTGCGAGCCAGGGATGCCCAGCCGGTGACTGTGGTTGTGGGCCCCTCGACCGAGTGGCGCCAGTCGCGCCCTATGGTCGATCGCTACGTCGCGATCCTGACCAAGGAGCCGGCCGATTTTACCGCGTTCACGTCCTCGGCCCCGGTGTGGTCGGCGACTCGTGGCGGGCCACCGGTAGTGCCATCTTTCCTGCAAAGCCTGTTGGCCACCGCTCCGACGCGCGGCGCACAGGACCCGACCGACACTGGTTTCGGTCTGGCTTGGTGCGATCTCCACTTGTCACCACCGCCAGAGGCCAACGCCGCCGAAGTTGGCCGGTGAATCATCTGCTAGTTCAATCCCTCAAACCCTTGGTGTAGCCATGAACAGATTACTGATTGCTCTTCTGCTGACTCTGACCTCCTGCAGCGTAACCCAACCTGGAGAAGGTCGCGGACTCGGTGTGGTGTTGCGCTCCGATGCCGTGCTCTACATCGGCTCCGCACACTTCTGCACACGTCCAGCGACATTCGACATGGACAAGGTGTCCGCAGAGATGAGCGAGTGGCGGGAGATTCAGAGAACAGGGGTCCGACCGGGCTCGGCGCGATACTCGATGTGGAAAAACAAGATGCACAGCCACCTCGTCGCCGCCTGCAAGAAGGCCGCGGTGAGCCGTGGTTATGATCTCATCGTGCGCTCAGGCGACATCAAGAACGATGGTGGTTTCGTGATCGGAGACCTTACGGCTGACGTCATCGGCGCGCTCTGACTCGGTGCGCGGCGCATACGCGCCTGCCGCCGGCGCCCGATCTCTCCTTCAGCTCGGATCCTGCGTAATCGGACCAACAGGTCGGGCGTAGGAGCATTACCCTCTTCGTTCCGCACCAACCATGACCGATCTTCCGAAACTTCCAGATCGCTTCGATGTCATCGAGGAGCTCGGAGATACCGCGCTCGAGTTAACCGTGCGCGCCCATGATTCCTTGCTGCAGCGCGACGTCATGCTCAAGCTGCCGGCGCGAAGCGTGGCGACGACCTGGTCGGCCAAGGTGCGGGAACGCCTGTTGCGCGAGGCGCGGGCGGTGGCCAAGATCCGCCACGAGTGCATCGCACCGATCCACTGGGTCGAGGAGACCGCCGACGGACCGCTGCTCGTGCTCGACCTGCCGGAGGGCGAAGCGCTCGCCGAACGTCTCGAACACGACACCCTCGATCCTGCGGAGACGATCGCTCTCGGCCGGTCGGTGGCCGACGCAATGGCCGAGGTCCACTACAACGGGATCGTGCATCGCTGCATCGGCCCGTCGTCGATCCGGCTGTTGCCAAACGGCAAAGTGCAGCTTGGCGCGTTCACGTTCGCCAAGGAATACGGCGCGCACCACGGTGTCTCGTCGCTGCACCACGGCAAGCGTGAGGACACCAAGCTCGCGCCGCTGCTGCCAGACTACTCGGCGCCTGAGCAACTAGCCGGCTATGCCGCCGAACCGCGCTCCGACATCTTTGCGCTCGGCTGCACGCTCTTCCGCTGCCTCGCTGGTCGCGATCCCTTCGAGCCGGGCCGCGAACACGAGCCGATGCCCGACCTGCGCCATCTGCGTAAGGATGTCAGCAAGCCGCTGGCCGAGGTGATTCGCAAGTGCACGATGTTCTGCAAGCCCGCACGCTTCGCAACCGCCCGGGATGTCGCCGACGCGCTGAAGGCAATCGAAGAGAAAGCAACGACCGCCACGGGGCCTTCTCGCACCACGACGTTCGCATTCGTCGGCGCGGGGCTGGCGTGCATCGCCCTGCTCGCGATGTTCTTGCCGCCGATGTTTGGGCCGGCCTCAGCGACGATGCGCGGCGAGGTCGCCGACGCCGAGATCGTGGCGCGGTACCAGGCCACCTACGGCCCGAGCTACAAACGCGTGCACGGTCTGTTTGTCGGCATCGGTGAGGCCTATGACGGAACCTCCTGGGCGCCGCTCAAAAACCCGGTGCGCGAGATCCAGGAAGTGTCGAGCCAACTGCAAGCCAACGACAAACAGTGGGCGCGAGAAGGCGCAGTCCAGCTGCTACGAGACAGCGAGGCGACCTTCCAGCGCGTCACGGGTGCGCTTGAGACCCTGGTGCACAACGCCGAGCCCGAGGACGCGGTGCTGATCTACTTTGCCGGTCACGGCACCAAACACTACAGATCCTTCGGGATCTGCCTCGCGGACGCCGAGGGCGATATCCGCAACGGCACCGGCTACCTGCGGCGGGAAGAACTCTGCACCTACCTCGACCGCATCGTGGCGAAGCACGTGCTCGTAATCCTCGATTGCTGCCACTCCGGCGCGGTGTTCGACCTCGGGAACATGCGCGGTCGCACTCCAGGCAAGGAGAAGCGCCATCCCGGCGATTACCATCGCAAGAACTTCAGCCGCGAGTTCCTTTGCTCGACCGCCGCCGATGAGCTTGCAGCCGATGGCACCAGGATGTCACCGTTCGCCAACCTGCTGCTCAAGGAACTGCGGAAGACCGAGCGCCCGTACGTCGCAGCTCAGTTCCTGAGCTCCAACATTGCGGAGGAGATGGTGGACAAGGGCTCGCGCAGCGGCCGCGTGCAGGTGCCGCGCTACAAGATGGAGCAGGAAGGCAGTTTCGTCTTCATGCTGCGCGGCAAGTAACGCCCGCGGCCTCAACGAACTTGCGCATGAGCTTCTGCGACCGTCGATCAGGCTGGTCGTATCCGCAACCGCGATTGGGGCCGCTGTATCCCGGAAAGAGTTCAGGCGATCACCACCCACGCTCGCGTCGCTACGTTCGTAGCGACGCGCCTGCACCTCAGCCGCGAAGATCTCTTTCGATGCGTGCGGAGTGAGCTTGGCGACATCCGTCTCCTGGCCGATGCGCAACAACACATCACGGCAGTAGACCTGCGGATCGATGCCCGCAGCAAGCGCTGTGCGCAGCAGGCTGGCGAGGATCACAGCCGTCTCGCCACCGGTGTCGCGTTGGCAGAAGAGCCAGTTCTTGCGACCAATGGCAAAGGGGCGGAGAGCTCGCTCCGCAGCGTTGTTGTGAAGCGACCGGCGGCCGTTAGCTGCGGACGTAAGATCTCGACGCGTTGCTCGTCACCTTCGAGTCGCAATCGAAACTTTCCTTGCTCGAGTCGCTTGTCGTGAAGCCAAAGTCCATCGCGATCCCAATCGCTCGAACGGGTTGCGCGCTGAATCCCTGATTCACCAGAGAGACGACGTCCATCCCGCCTTCAACGCTTCTTCGTGAGTTCTTCGAAGCGCTCGGGCAACACGAGCTCGAGGTCGAGCCAGTGGATGCCCCACGCCGGTGGCTTGCCGCCGCCGCCGCCACCGCGCGTGGTCGTGGTCGCGCCGCTCAGCGCGCCGTTCAGGAACGATGGCAGGCCGGTGGCGCGCTGCTCGTCATTGCCATTGCCGCGCGTGACGTCGATCTCGGCGGTTGACTCGAACAACTTGAAGTCCGCGTACGACCGGGTCGCGATCACGATGTAGCGATCGATCATCGGCCGGCTGCGCTTGCCCGACCACGTCTCGCTGGGACCGAGTTCGACCTCGAGGATCTTGCTGGCATCGGGCCCGAGTTCGTTGCTGTTGTCCCGGCCCCAAATGACGTTCACCGCGCGATCCTCGGCGATGGAGATCACCGCGACGTTGAGCTTTTGGGAGGCATGGTTGGTCACCGTCAGCTGCACCCACTGGCCAGTGCCGATCTCCGCAGGTAGGTGCCGCGCGCCGACGAGGGCTCGCTGTGCACCGGTGGTCAACACCTTGGCACTCGGCCGCCGCTTGGGGTCCTCTGCCGAGTCGAACGGCTGCACCGTGAGGCCAACCCGGTAGCGACCCGGTTGGGCCACGCCTTCCCACAACGAGCGGAAGCAATGCTCGTGGAACAGGGCCTGGCGCGCGCCCTCCCGTGAGCTGGGCACATTGCGCACGAACGTGCCGTCCGCCGCCTGCAGCACGTGCTTGGCATCGCCCGGAACAAGCACGTAGTCGGCGTCGGCGATACTCGTGACGATTGCCCAGGGGCAGTCCCTTAGCAGCGCGGCATCGCCCTCCGCCTTGCAGGCAATCCGCATCGGCGCGCGCCCCTCAAGACCCCGCTCGGGGACCGCGCGCAGCGCGACGACCACCGGTAGTTTGCGGCTCAGCGGCACCGCCTCGCAGAACGTCGCACGCGCCCGGTCGACCCGCACGGTCCCGTGCTCGGCGCCGTTGAGACCGACAACGCGCAGCTCGGAGCCCTCGACGATGCCGTGAATCCGACCCGCTTCGATGCGCAGCTTGCCATCGACTCGGCGCGTGGCGTAGCCCGACGGCACCGGCTTGCCCGAGCCACCGAAGATCGCGCGCGCGCCCGGACCAATGCACTGGACGAGTTGGCTCGGGCGCGTGCCCAGACGCGATGCTGCAATGCGCGCGCGCACCATCTCGGTGACGGCCTGCCACGATGTTCTTTCAGGGACTTCGGCCAGCGCACTGGTCAAGAACCAGGTCAGCGTGCCGTGCCAACGGCTGCCGCTCTCGTATTCGCCAGCCTCCTGCGTCGCTCCGCAGGCGGCGATGTGCACCGCCGGAAGCTCGACCTCGCCGCGGTCGTCGTCGAGGAACGGCACGTCTTGCGGCCAGAACTTCCGTCGGACGTCATGGTCGAGGGGCTCGGTGCCATGCGAGGCGTGGCGCACGCCAAGCTCGGGACCACCGCGCAACAGGCCGCCAGAGTGACAGCAGTCGGTGACGAACACGACGTCCGTCGCCTTCAGTGCGGCCAGTAGCGAGCGCAGTTCATCGTCGGTGACATCGTGCCGACCCTTGCGCTCGCCCTTGCGGCTGTCGTACGCAAGCAACGTGTCGTCCCACGGGTCGTCGGATCGGTCGCGGGGCGAAGTGTCCGCCTTGCTCGGATCCGGCACGCGAGAGCCGTGTCCGGAGAACCAGATCACGACCTTGGTATCCGAGTCGGCCTTGCAGATCAGATGATCGTAGAACGTTCTCACAATCGCCTCGTGAGTCGCTTGTGGCCCGCGCAGCGTGACGATGTCCAAGGCAGCGAAGCCGAATCGGTCGAGAAGCAGCGCTCGCGCCCGGGCGGCGTCGTTCTCGGCTCCTCTGAGGTGCGGGATCGTGCCGTGCCCGCTGTCAGGCTGGGCATACTCGTCGATGCCGATGACCAACGCGAGGTGCTTGGGCGCCGGGTCCTGCTGCGGCATGGCAACGGCAACCGCCGACAGCGACGCTGCCAACCACCGAGATAACTTGGCACGGATCATGATTGTTGGTCCTCGATACCGACCCAAGGGGAGCCGCCATCTTCGCTGCAGCCGCAATCCGCCGGAATCCGCCGCAATCGGCCTTTTTGCGGTACCAACAACAAGGCCCCAGGCCCGACCACGGTATTATGTAGGCTCGTGAGGACGTGGAGAATTCGCTTACCCAAACCCTGGAACTCGTGCGCAAGGCGCAGGGCGGCGACAGCGGCGCCCTGAACAGTCTGTTCGAACGCTACTACGAACGCTTGCGCCGCTGCGTCCGCGTGCGCCTGGGCCAGCGACTGCGCGCGCGCATGGACACCCAAGACATCCTGCAGCCGGCCTTCGCCAAGGCGTTTGAGATGTTCGATCGGTTCGAGATGCGCCATGAGGGTAGCCTGCTGCACTGGCTCGCCGAAATCGCCGAACGGCAGGTTCACGATGCGGTTGATCACGCATCTGCCAAGAAGCGTACCGCTCCCGGCGGTGGCGAGCGCAGCATCGACGACGACGGTGGCGATGGCTCGGCTCCTCACCTGCAGGTCGTCAGCGCGGTGACCGGACCCGTCGACCGGATGAACAAGGTCGAGCGCGAGATCGCCGTCGAGGAGTGTCTCGAAGAGATCCCCGAGCACTACCGCAGGGTCATCGTGCTACGCGACTACGACGGCCTCGAGTGGGCGGAGGTGGCCAAGAAGATGGACAAGAATACCGATTCGGCCGCTCGCGAACTGCACTCGCGCGCTCTCCTTGAGCTCGGCAAGCTGCTGCGGCGGCGCGGTATCGGAGCCGCAACGCCGTGAATCCGGGATTCCGACTGCGTCTGATTACGGCTCGCCCCTGTGCTTGGTGACGGACATGAACATGAAGCCAACAGGCGGCAACTCGACCATCGATGATCTAGCGATCGAATACCTGCGTGGGGCCCAGATCGGCGCTCCACCGCCGATCGAGAACCTCGTGGCAAGGCTCCCCGAGGAATCTCAGCGCGTCGAATTGCGAGCGCTCATAGAGACGACCGAGTGGGCGACCTCGACGTTTCCGCTGCCGTTCAAGTCGCAGCAGCTGATTGCCGATCGCTACACCCTGCTCGACGAATTAGGCATCGGCGGCTTCGGCAAGGTCTGGCGTGCCCGGGACGAGAAGGTCGGGCGCGACGTCGCACTCAAGCTGTTCCACTCCCTGATGGAGCCCGAGCAGGTCGCATCGACGCTGCGCCGTGAGCGCGACTCGCTGGCCCGCGTGCATCACGAGGGCATCGTCCGTCTGCTCGACAGCGGCAAAGAAGCGGAGACCCACTTCCTGGTCATGGAACTCGTCGAGGGCAAGCCTCTCGACGCGGTGCTCGATGCGCTCAAAGCTAGCGGCGCCGGCCAGCGACCGAATCGCGCCGACGTCTCTGCGGCCATCGGCGAAGAGGCCCTCGTCGGCGAAGAATCCTGGCTCGAGGACGACTGGTATCGCACCGCCGCGCGCATCACGGTAGGCATGTTGTGGGCGCTCGCCGCGGCGCACGGCCAGCAGATCTTCCATCGCGACCTCAAGCCGGCCAACGTCGTGATTCGCCCCAACGGCAAGCCCGTGCTGCTCGATTTCGGTCTCGCCGGGCTCGGCGATCAGGCACAAGGTACTCTGACGGGCCGCCTGTTCGGCACCGTTGCCTACATGGCCCCGGAGCAGATCGAAAAGATGCGCACCGGCAAGGACGCCCACACTGATATCTATCAGTTGGGGTTGTTGCTGCACGAAATGCTGACCTTCCAGCGCGCCTTCGGCGACAGCGATCGCACGAGCGTGCTCGAGTCCGTGCGACGCGGCTTGATCACCTCGCCCCGGCAGCTGCAGCGCGAAGTGCCCCAAGAGCTGGCCGACATCTGTATGCGCGCCGTCGAACGCAATCCCGAGCGCCGTTACGCCACCGCCGACGACTTCCGGAAGGATCTCGAGAAATGGCTCGCTGGCCAGCTGCCGTCGGCTTCGAAGCTGGGCACCGCCGGGCGCGCCTGGCGCGGCGCGCGCCGCTGGACGGTCAGTCACCGCACCGCCGCAGCTGCGACGGTCCTGGTGTTGCTCGGGGCCGGCTCGACCGCATGGTTCGCCGCCCCGGGATTGCCCACGATCGAGGCCAAAATGCTTGTCCGCGGCGAATACGAAGTCACGACAAGTGGCGAGGGCGTGGTCTGCGCCTGGCACGTCGCACTCGACGGCGCAGGGAAGTCGCTCGGCACCTATCCGCTCGAGATCCAAGTCGGCACGCAGAAGCCAACGCGGCAGCCCGTGCTCGCGGTCGGAACGACCAAGGTGCGCATCATCGAGGCCGAGGACATCGAACAAGTGCCGGGTACCGTCAAGACCGATGTGCGCTGGTTCCTCGCCACCGATCAGGACGCGTCGGACTGGATGCAGCTGATCCAGCGCGTCGCCATGGAGGCGGAGACCCGCGAGAGAGTCGTCGATAACGGACGCGTGCGCGAGATCCACACCGAACTGCTGGCCAGCGGTCGCGGCGCGGAGGGTATCGGCCCGCTGCCACTCGACCAGCTGTTGCGCTGACGCGGTCGACGATCATTTGAGATCTCGCCGAGGTTGGCAGGGCAAACCGTCGCCCATGGCGACAGCTGCGGTAGGCCGCGTCGGCATTCACAGGAAATCCGAGATCGCACCTGCGTCGAGCCCCGTTTCTACCCTTGGTCTCTTGTCATCAAACCCAAACCGAGAAACCAATCATGACCCGCTTCGCAAAGACCGTGCTTCTCCTCGCTGCCCTCAGCTCCGCCGCCGCCGCCCAGGATGCCTCGCCGTCGAAGCCGCAGCAGATCCCGTTCGCCGGGCTCGCGAACCTCGAGCTCGAGTTCTCCGACGCCGGTCTGCATGCACGCATCCAGGGACCGAACGCAGGTTTCCTCGGGGTTGTGCTGCTGTCGGACTCGTTCGCTCAGACCCACTTCCCGAGGATCTTGCCGCCGCTCCTGAGCAACTACGTTGTGATGGGCTTCGGCTTCGCTCGGGGCGAGCACCTGGAGCTGTGGAACGCCGATGCAGCACTTGGCAAGCTCACCAAAGTGTATGGCCAAGCAGTGACCTTCGACGGCGTCGGTATCGGGGCTAGCGGCCTCGTGCCACTCGACCCAAAGGCCGGCAAGGCAGATGCGCGCTAGCAGGCGTGCTCGCCGGTTACGCGCTTCGGAATTGGCAAGCCGCGATTGTGCAGGTCGCGATTGCGCACATACCGCAGCTTGCATCGCGCCGACCCGCCGCACGTCGTTCCGCGGTAACCCGCCGCACGCAAGATCTCGTATGCGAGGCTTGGTGTGTGTGCAATCTCGCAATCCCGTATTGTGGCGGTAATGCAGCCGGATCCAAATGAGACTTGCTGGACGGTTCTTCGGGCGGCTGCCGGCGGTGATCGGGGCGCGCGATCAGAGTTCGCGAGGAGCTATGCGAATATCATCAAGGTCTACCTTCGGCATCGGTGGTCCGGCAACCCACTGCTAGGTGATGTCGACGATGCGGCACAGGAGGCGTTTGTTGAGGCGTTCAAGCCGAACGGCTTCATCGAGCGAGCGGATCCGGCGCAAGGCGACTTTCGTGGCTTGCTGTATGGCGTCGTACGCAACGTTGCGAGGCGG
>JBNMND010000179.1:0-11287 GCA_051274975.1 Planctomycetota bacterium
AGCACGAACTCCTGCAACTCAGGCACGCCGTGAATCGCAGGCATGCGCGCGTCGTAGCGGCCGGAAGCGACCGCTTGTGCCGCGGCCCCGATCTTTTGCATCGGCCGAGCGATGGTGCGCCGCGTCAACCAGAACAGCACCGCACCAAACACGAGGGTCGACACCAGGATGCCAGATACGGCAGTCAACACCGGCAACGCAGCCGGCAGCCGCGGGAACATCTTCGGCACAAACCACAGGTAGCCGACAACTCGATGCTCCTGACGCAGCGCGCGGCAGAAGCCACCGCCAACAGGGAACGGACCGCCGGAGCCAGCTGCGCGCCCGATGCCGTCCACAATCTCCTGCAGATCGAACGTATCCGGGTCGCGGTGCACCGCGCCGACCGTGTTCAGGTAGACACTGTTTTCAAACGGCGGACGACCACTGGTGATGATGACATCACTGTAGATCTCCTGCAGCGCGCGATTGCGTAGCAGCCGTCGAACCACGGCGCCGGTGGTGGATGCGTCATCAAGCGCTTCGGGCGTATAGATGAGCTCGAGTGCCTTGAACGACTGGTCGACAGTCTGGGTCAGCAGATCGCGCTCATCCTCGAACCACTGCTGCTGTAATCCGTGCACAACAATCTGCACGCTGCCGACCGTCAAGACGTTCACCAGCAGCGCGAACAGCAGGATGCGCCATGCCAACGACACGGCGTTACCGCTTGCTCATCTGTTGCATCATGGTCAGGAGCGGCATGAACAAGGCAAAGACGATGAAGCCAACTGCGACGGCCATAACCACCAGCAAGATGGGCTCAATCAGTTTGAACGTGGTGTCGACCGTCTGGTCGACCTCGAGTTCGTAGCGGTCGGCGACCTTCGAAAGCATGTTGTCGAGTTCACCGGTTTGCTCGCCAACGTCGACCATGTTGATGACGATATCGTCAAACATGCCGCTCTCGCCCATCGGCACGGCAAAGCCAGCGCCTTCGCGAATCGAACTCTGCACGTCGCCAACTGCGGACTTCATGTGCACGTTGTTGGTCGACGCATGCAGAATATCGAGCGCTTCGAGGTGAGGTACGCCGGATTGAATCAGCGTTCCGAAGGTGCGCGCAAAGCGAGCAACCAAGCTCTTGTGTACCAAGCCGCCGAACAGCGGCAAGTGCAGCGCGACCCTGTGCATGACCTTGCGATAGCCAAACACCTTTTCCATCAACAGGCGGTGCACGGTCAGCAGGACAACGACCGTCAACATGTAAGCCCACCACCAAACCTTGAGGTGGTCACCGATGCCCATGACGGTCTCCGTGGTCCAGTGCAAGTTGCCTTCGCCCAACGTGGCGAACACTTGCTTGAACTTCGGGATCACGAATGCAAACACGAGCAGCAAGACCAACACCGCGACCACCAGAATGGCGACCGGGTAGGCCAACGCTCCCTTGACGCGCGACTTGATCGCTTCGCTGGTGACCAAGAAGCCACTCAAGCGATTGAGGATCTCCTCCTGCACACCACCGGCTTCACCCGCGCGCACCATGTTGGTGTAGAGCGCGTCGAACACCATGTCATGTTTGGCCATCGCCTCGGACAGCGGCGTGCCGCCCTCGACATCTTCGACCAACTGCGCCGCAATGCGCTTCATCGCGCCCTGCGGCATCTGGCCTTCGAGAATGCGCAGGCTCTTAGTGATCGGAATGCCCGCGTTGAGTAGCACAGCCAATTGGCTGGTGAACTCAGCGAGAACCTTCGCGGTCACTCGACCTTTGCCAAAGGAGAACGAACTGCCGCCACCACCACCGGCTTTACCGGATGGTCGGGCGACTGCGGCGGTGGACGCTTTCGGAGCGGGGCTCCGGCGCTGCAGTTTCTTCGGCATCGACGACGAATGGGCTCGGGAATGTAGGAGGGGCGCGGCCATCGTTGCGCATCCAGCCAGTCTGGGCAACGGCCTACGTGTGAGACCTGACGAACGTTGGCTCACTCAGGCCAGGCGCCGAACCATCGCATCGCCGAGTAGACGAGCAAGCAGACGGCTACCACCAGCACCAACCACGACCAAACAGGCGGTCGCAAGGACACAGCCGCTGGCCACAAGGAACGGGCGTCTGGACGCTCGTGGCGCGGCAAATCGACTTCTGAGCTACCTGTCAGGGCAGGATCCAGGACGTCGACGACCACCGCCGTGGCGTTGTCCGGGCCGCCGGCTGCGAGAGCACACTTGATCAACCGTTCCGCGGTTTCTTGAGCATCCCGGCCACCGACAATCTCGGCAAAATCCTGCGCCGGCGCCACATTCCAGACGCCGTCCGTGCAGAGGATGAAGCGGTCGCCTGCTTCGACATCAATGCGAGCCCCGTCGGAGTCACACTCGACCTGGCCGCCACCAATGCATCGAGTCAGCAGACTTTCGCCTTCTTTGACCGCGTGGTCTGTCGTCATCGCCGCACAAACTTCGCCGCGCACGCGGTAAAGGCGTGAATCCCCGATGTGGCCAAACACGCCACCGGCAGGATCCAACCACAGCGCGGTCATCGTGGTGCCCATGTCACGAAGGGCCGGAACCGCGGCAGCGGACTCAGACACGCGCGCATTCGCGGCGTGGAACCCGGCATGCATGCGCTCGTCCACAACGTCCACCGCGCTGGCATCGAGCAGGGTCGCCGCCAAGGCACGCAGTGCAGTGCGACTTGCTTCCGCGCCACCAGCAGCGCCGCCCATGCCATCTGCGATCGCGGCAATGAACGCGAGGCCACCATCGGGCGGCGTCGCGAGCAAGTAATCGTCTTCGTTGGCCCCGCGAACCAGGCCGGTGTGGCTGCACACTCCAATCGCGAGGCCGGATGGCAACATCATCGCACGCTCTCTGCGGTAAACGTCGCGGACGCGACGCCGCCTCGCAGCGTTCCGACCCTGATTTGGAACGCGCCACCGTTAGTCGCCTTCGGCAGCAGAGCCGAATAGTGGAAGTGAATGTGCTGCAGGTCGCGCGAGTTGATCAGTTCGGTCGCGAAGAGCTTGGAGACCTCCGCATCGCGATAGCCGGGTCCTTCGATGCGAACGACGCTGATGCTCTCCAGCGACTGCACAACCACCCGGGTGCCCTCTGGTGACGCCACCAACTGGATGTCGGCGGCTGCCAAACTATCGATGCGGCGGCGGAACACTTCTCCCTTCAGTTTGCTGGCCAACGACAACAACAGGCGTCGCTCCGTCGTTGCGCGCACCGACGCCGCCACGGCCTCGCGATCATCAGAAACCCAGAACGGCGGCACGATGATCGACGCAACCAAGCCGAGTAAGTCCGTGCGTTCGGTCAACGCCAGATCGACTGGACCAGACTCGACCTCCACGAAGGATATCTCTCGACCACTCTGCAATTCGCGCAATGACACGCGCAAGGTCGCACGCGACTCAAACGTGCGATCCGGAATCAGCGCGCCAACGCCGAGCAGGATCCAAGTTGCGAAGGTGACTGGCCAGCGGTTGTTCGTGCCCTGGCTTTCGATCGGGCCATCGCGCAGTTCCTCTACGAGCACCAACAGATCGAAACCGTCCTCACGCGCTTGCTGCAAGAACTCAGACAAGCCAGCTTCATCGCTGCGAAGCCGTAACTGCTGGCGCAGTTGCCGACGCCGCGTGACATCCGTATCGCCAACCACGCGCTGGAAGACCCGGCCGCGATTCAGCACGTCGAGGATGGCCGAGAACGGAATCGCTTCCTCATCCGGGTCTGGGGCCTGCGCGGGCGCATCAAGGTCCGGCAAGAAGAACGTGCCCTGGGAGCCGACGAGCGGTGAAAAGAAGGCTCCGCCAGTAACCAACACGGCGCGATCCAGCGGCGGCTTGGCGGCAAGGCCGCTCAAGTCATTTGTGCTAGCGCACGACGTCAACAACAGCAACCAACAGCCCCAAACCCACACCTTCATCGAAACCCCCACTTGCCCGCCAACGTCTGCGCATTCCCGGCAACACGGAATCCAACTCGCTGCAAGCGCGGCTCACGTCCACCGCCGAGCAAGTCTTTGCCGCCGCGGGTCAGTTGCTCGGTGCGCAAAACACCCGGCACCGTAGCCGGCAGAACGCGCAACTCGGCAAGCTGCACTGGCTTGCCAGCACCGTCGATCACGCCACTGCGGTCGCCGAAGGCGAGGCCGCGAACGACTCCAAACTGACGAAGCAAACCAAGTTCGTCAGGCAGCACCTCTTCTTTACCGATCGACATACCCATCACTCGTTCCAAGTGCTTCTGGTGGTCGTTCGTCCATTCGACCAACAACCACTCGGCGTTTTGCATGTGCGGCAGATCCAAGACCCACTCCTGCACGCCAAAGTCGAGGCCGACAAACTCGTAGCCGTCGCCATACGACGTCTTGATGTAGTCGCCAAACGACCTGGTCTGCGCCGACGTCCACGGTGCGACCGGCGCGGTATCCGCGCGGAATGCCGAAGCAAGCACGGCGCCGCCGCGGGCACTGACCGCATGGCACGCGGTGCCGCCGTTGTCCGCGTAGGCTGCCAACTCGAGTTCGCAACCAAACGGTAGACGGAACAGGTTTGCATCGTTGCCAACGACGACGCCAAGCAATCGAGTACAAGCCCACGCCTGAAAGAAGTCGGCTCCGGCAAGCACCGCATCATCGGGCGGCGCTTGCCCACCCGATGCGCCGCCTGCGAACTGCGGCAAGAGGTTGTCCGGTTTGAGGCGCTCGCGGCCCAAAGGATCAAAGAAGTGCACGCAAGCAGAACGGGTCTTCTTATCGCTGATGCTGGTCGCAAAGAGTCGCAGGGCGCGCGCCTCTCCCCAATTCAGCTCGCGATTCTGCAGCATGATATCGGGCATGCTGCGCACGTTGACCGGCGCCTGCGGCCGGAAGGCATAGCGAGGTGGGAACTGCTTGGAGGACGGCTCAACAAACTCTCCAGCGGGAGCCAGCACCGGCAACAACAACAGATCCGCAAGCCCTTTCGGCACCTCCGCGACATCACCCAACCGCATCGGCCGCAACGTGCTTCGAGTCGTCTGCACATCCAGAGAGAACTTGCGATCCAACTCCGCCGGCGTCGACAGCAATGCGTGGATCGTGCTCGTCAGTCCCTGCGCGAACGCCTCCCGTGACTCAGTTAGCCGCGCGGCCGCACTCCAAACGGCGAACGGCAACTCGAAGGTCACGATCGAGCGCAAGGCACCGGGCTTGACCTGGCCGGTGACCCGCTCGGCATTGGACAAGGTCAAGATCATCGCGTCCTGTTCCTTTGCCAAGAACGGCAACGGCATGCGCAAGGTGACGCGTGCCCGTTGGCCGTGCTCCAATAGCATCTCGCGGATCAGCTGCGGTGCCGCGTCACTCCACCAGAAGTCGGCAACCACCTGACGGCCTTGACGACTCGCAACTTCGGCGCCAACGCCATCGACCAGACGCACCGGGCGCCCGAGCACGTCGGTGAGGCGAACCGACAGCACGTTATGGCCGCTCACCGGAACGACTTCCGGTAGCAAGTCACCGCTGGCGCGCGGAATGTCGGATGGGAACTCGCCCTGCCACATTTCGCCACCGACATACCGGCGCAGATTGCTATCGATTCGCCAACCGCGCCCTTCGCGGTAGCCATCGCCGCTCTGCCCGAGAACTCCATCGTCGAGGAACTGCTTCAAGTAGCGCCCCGAACACGACGGCAGGCCTATCTGGATTTGCGCTGGCAACACTCGCAACGCAATCGTCTTCACCAGCGGGTCAATCTGCTCGTCAGCTGACTCGGCAAGATCCACGAACAACTCATAAACGCCAGCTGCCAAGGTACCGATCTGCAGTTCCGTATGGCGCTGCGCCTTGTGGACGGTGATCGGCACCGGATCGATTAACTGCCCCCCCCCCTTCAAGCGCGTCGCAACGACACCATAGGGAGACGGCACCAAAACTCGAGCCACGCCACCATTCGGCCCAATCACCAACTCGATGCCGTCCCACGAACTAGGACCAGCGCCTTCGCGCGCAACGGTCCGAACTTCGATTTCCGGACTGCGGTTGATGATCGTCGTCGCAAACTCCCGCTCTTGGAGATTGTCCATCGCATCGACCACGACCAAGTGCAGAGAGACCTCGCTCGCCGTGCCAAGCAGCGCGCCGGCGGGCACATCCAACGCATACCAATTAGACGTGCTGCCAGGCGCCACCCGCAAGTCCTTGGTGATCGCATGCTCCCGATCCGTGCTCCAACACCGCAACCGGCACCCTCGTTCGTCAGTCGACAACTGCACCCGCAAACGCAGGCGATCACCGTGGCGAGCCAAGCTTCGCTGCCCAGCCGGGCCGGTGACATCCAAGACATACGGCGCACTGACGTCAGCTGACTCGAACGTCATCCGCTGGGACGTGCTCTGGTTGCCTGCGGCGTCCGATGCGACAATCACCATCGAACCGCCATGCAACTGCTCACCGCTCAAGAACTTCGCCAGCTCCCCACCAAGCGCGAACGAAGCCGACGTGGTTAGCAGCTTCAAACGATGCTCGGCACCGCGATCAAACTTGATCACTAAGTCCGCACTCGTGACGGCGATGTCATCCCTCAACTCTACTTCGAGCTGCGTATCGGCACGCAAGCCACGCTCCGACTTGCCAAGCTGACCGCTAACCGTCGGCGGCTGGTCATCAACCTGCACGCGCGCGGCCCGAACCAAGGGCGTTCCCGGCACGACGAACACGAGCTCAACCGGCCCCTTCTTGCTGGCACGCTTTAAGCTCTCTAGCACGTTGTGCCATTCATCCTGCGCGTCGGACAGCAATAAGGTTCCTGGCCGTTCGCCAACGGGGGTGCGCGGCAATTCGAATGACCTCAACACAGTGCCGCTGCGGACGAGCTCCACGCGCAAGCGATGCCTCGCGAAGCCTGAGTAGTAGCAAACGATGTTGGACAAGTCCTGCGGCCGCAGGTGCTGGGTCCGACTTTCCTCGGTCAGCTCTTTGTCCGTGAGCTGTAGCGGTGCTAGCGGCAGTCCGGATAACGATACCGGGGCTGCATCGCTGGCCGCCAACGTCACCAACAGCGCCAACAACCCAACGAATGCCGCGAGCCGTGCTAGGCCAGGACCACGCCCCGTGCGCACGGCCTGCAATTGACGGTGCACATCCTCGGCGGATGCCGGCCGCTCGCCCGGTTCAAACCGCACGCAACGCTGCACCAGGTTGGCAAGACGCTTCGGCACGTGCGTGCCCGAAGGCCACGACAATAGACGCCCTTCGCGAACCGCCGCGGCAGCACGTTCGGCATCCGTGTCATCTACGGGCATGGTGCCGGTCAGCATCAGCCAGCCGAGCGTGCCCAACGAGTAGAGGTCGGCGCGGTGATCAACCTCGCCTCCCACCAACAGTTCCGGGGCCGAAAACGCCGGATTCGCAAAGCCCCACAATTCCCCTTGGGCGTGCTGCCGGCCAGCGAGGGTCATGCTGCGGGCGATGCCGAAGTCGAGCACCTTCGTTTCCAGACGCCCCGACCGCGAGGAAACCATCACGTTGCGCGGCGACAAGTCACAATGCACAAGGCCAACTTCGTGAACGGCAGTGAGCGCCGCCGTCACCTGCAGCAGAAGGTCCACCACGTGCGAAGGTGAGAGCGCTCCTTGCTGCAGCACTTCATCGAGCGTCTGGCCTTCGACCAGTTCCATGGCCAGGTAGGTGATGCCCTCATCGCCTTCGCCCACATCGAGTAGGCGGGCGCAGCGTTCGTGCACCACCGTGGCTGCTCGCCGCGCTTCCGGCAGCAGCGCGCGGCGGTATTCAGGCTTCTGGGAGAAGCGTGGGTGCAACAGCTTCAACGCAACCGTAACCAGCGAACCAACGTGCTGGGCGCGGAACACCGTGCCGAGACCACCGCGACCAAGCACGGACTGGAGCCGGTATTTGCCGGCGATGATGGTGCCAAGCAGCGGGTTGCCGGCATCCACCTCGCCGCGGCGCGCGGGATAGTGCACCGAGTCCGTCGACAGCAGCGGCGCATCGCAATACCCACAACGGTGGGCTTGCGTATCGGTCACACCCTCACATGACAGGCAGATCTTCACGTGTTCGACCGCGAGTAAGGACTACCCGCGTCTCAACATCATACGCGGATCCCGGGCAAGCCCTCACAGAAGCAGGGCTCGCCACACTTCGTAAACGGCTCGATTGCGAACGAACATGCGCCCGAGGTCCGGAATGCGCACCGTCCACGCCTTAGTATCGGTCGAACCGGAGTCATTGGTGGTCGCCAGTGCAAAGCAGACCGTGCCGACCGGTTTCTTTTCCGTGCCGCCCGCTGGGCCGGCAATCCCGGTGGTCGCGATGGCACAGCCAGAAGAGAAGCGCTGCCTCGCGCCAGCGGCCATCGCTGCGGCAACCGGTTCGCTCACCGCGCCATGCTCTTCTAGCAAGTCTGCCGGCACGCCCAGTAGTTCCTGCTTGGCGGCGTTGCTGTAAGCAACCACGCCGCCTTGTAAGACCTGCGAACTGCCGGGCAGATCCGTCAGGCGAGCGGTACACAGCCCACCGGTGCAGGACTCGGCGAACGCGATCGTGCGTTGCTGCCCAGCGAGCCGCTCAAGCACCAGTTCGGGCACCTCTTTGAGGCCTTCGACGAACAGCCACTCACCGAGAATGGGGCGCAGCTCGCCGGCGGTCTGCTCACACAAGGCAGTGGCCGCCTCCAACGTGTCGGCGGTGCCGATCAAGCGCACCGACAACAGGCCGCCAGATGCGGTGATGCCGACGGCCGGGTTGCGGCCTGGCAACATGAACTCGCCAAGGCGTTCGCCCAGCAACGCTTCGGATGGTCCCAAGACGCGCAGGCATGCCTGCGCCGTCGGTTGCAGGGCGCCGAAATTACGCATCGCGGGCAGCACGTGCTCGGCCAGCATGACCTTCATCTCGCGGGGCACTCCCGGCAAGGTGAACAGCTCTGCGCCGTGCACCGTCACGCGAAACCCGGGTGCCGTGCCGGTTGGGTTCGCCAACGCAGTCGCCGACTGCGGCAGTTCGGCCTGGCGGCGGTTGCTATCGGGCACCTTGCGCACATGGCGCGCAAACCAAGCGAGAACCTGCAGCCAACTGTCGTCGTCGAAGCGCAGCGGTTCTTGCAGCAGCTTCGCCACCACTTCGCGGGTGCGATCGTCAAGGGTCGGTCCAAGCCCTCCGCTCGCGATCACAACATCGGCGCGACGACACGCGCCATCGATGGCATCTTGCAGGTCGTCGGGATCATCCCCGACCACGGTGAAGCGCTGCACCGTCACCCCAAGGGCACCTAGTTGCCCGGAAATGTAGGAGCTGTTGGTGTCGATCCGACCCGCATGCAGCAACTCATCGCCGATCGAAACGACCTCGGCGCGCAGCCTCTCGCGGCTCACTTGCTCTCCGGCAGCGGAGATTCTCTTTTCTGACCCAACGCCGTCAGCACCAATCCCAAGCAGTAGAGCACGATCATCGGCAGCGACATCAAGATCATCGAAACGGGTTCCGGCGGACTGAAGATCGCCGACGCACAGAAGATGATCAGAATCGTCATGCGCCAGTGCTTGATGAACGTCTTGTGACGCATCAAGCCAACCCTCTGCAACGCCAGCATCACCAACGGCACCTGGAACACGACGCCCATCGCCGCCGTCGTCATGAACAGCAAGGTCAAGAACTGGCTAACGCTGAACAACGCGCCAACCAGCGATGGATCCATCATGCTGATCAAGAACCCGAGGCTGTAGGGCAACGCCACGGCGTAGCCAAACCACACGCCGGCGGCGATCAAGACGACCATGAACGGGAAGTAGCGATAGAAGATCGCTCGTTCTTTCTTGTACAGACCTGCGGCGATGAACGCCCAGACCTGCCAGATGACGACCGGGCTGGCGAGCACAAACGCAAAGATCAGCGACGCCCACATGAACGACAGGATGTCCTCGAGTCCACCCGTCGCGTAGAGGCTGTAGGGCACCGGGTAGCCGGTGCGATTGACCAACACCTGCGGGAACTCGTAGTCCCCCGCGTAGATCACTTCCTTGCGCTCGACGCAGAACTGCAGGAACTCTTCGCCGTCCTTGCCAATGGTGCCGGCATCCTTCTGGCCTTGCAGGTTCTCGATCCAGGCCTCAAAGCCGATCTGCCACTGCGCACGGTACGGACCAACAATGATCTCCTGAACCGTATGCTTGAATGGCAGCACGGCGCAGACCGCGACCACGATCGCAATCAGCGACTTGATGACCCGCTTGCGCAGTTCATCAAGGTGGTCACCAAACGACATCCGCGGCAACGGAGCTTTGTCGTCCAGCGCCTCACGAATCATCGGGTCGTCTAGCTGCACCATCGGATCGGCAGTCTAACGACCCCCACTCCCCCACGTTTTCGTTTCTTCGGAGAAGAAGTCTGTCACCGCCACACGGCGAACAGGTTGTTTCTGTGCCTGGCACCGTACCAACGCGTTGGTACAGGCACTCCAAAACCAAAAACGGCGACCCGAAGGGTCGCCATCTTGGTTGTCGTAGCTGCCAGTTGCTCAGTCCTAGCGTCCGCTGGCTTCAGCAGACAGCCAAGAAGACACTGATCAATCTGCAGGGCGAAGCCCTACAGCTTGATGAGGTCGGCGATCTTCGACAGGTAGGTGAACTCGACGCGCCATTCGTTGGCCTTCTTGAACTCGGGGCTGTCCTCGACTGCAGCGAAGCCGTCACCAGCTTCGTTGACCGGGTTGTTGCCTAGCAGAACGGTGTCAACACCGGGGCCCATCTTGGTCACGACGCGGTTGCCGAGACGACGGAGCAGGTTCGTGAGCTGGTCCTTTTGGTATGGGGCGCTGAAGCGGCCCATCAGGAACATCGTGCGCGTGACGCGCGGCGTGTAGAGGTCGTTGAAGAGCAAGTCGCCTTCGGTCGCGTAGTTGGCGACCGGGTCGCTGAAGTTGTAGAGACGCACTTCGGCGCGCTCGTCTTCGATGCGGGTGACTTCGCAGTAACCCTTCACCGCACCGCCGTTGGCGGCCTTCATGCGGAACACGGTGCCCGGCTGCAACAGGTCCTTGCGGCCCAAGTTGATGAAGGCAGTCGGGATGCCGTTCTTGGCAACCAGGACCTTGCCGTCGGCAACGTTCGGCGGCTGACGCAACGCCATCGTCTCGGACATCGCCGAGAGTCGGGTTTGCAGCAGACCGATGCGGCCATTGAGCGCCTTCTCGCGAGCCTGCGACTCTTCCCGGTTGACGGTCAGCTCATCGTCCTTCGCCTTCAGGTTGATCTGAAGCGCGGTGATGCGGCGATCGCGATCGCTCTTAGCCGAGTC
>JBNMND010000180.1:0-11263 GCA_051274975.1 Planctomycetota bacterium
CTGCAACGTGCTCGTAGTCAGTGACGTGACTGGCAAGTCAATGATGTCGCTGCTCTGCAAGAGTTGGCACCCCGGCATGCCGATGAACGCCAGGTCTAGCGGCAAACTCGGCAATGAGGCGAAGACTGTGTCGTCGAAGCCCAAGGCAACCCAGCCAAAAGGCGTCGGGGCGTTGGATATCAACGCGCCCGCCGTTTCGCCGACGATCGGGTTGGCCGTTGGGGCGAAGTCAAGCGCTGGGGTTCCGCAACCTGTGCCGTAGACGGTCGCACTCGAGGGCGTGAGAGGTGGGGGTACGTCAATCGTATTGCCACCGGCCATCGTCACGGTCCCGCCGGCGGTTGGCGGGGCGTCGCCGGAGGACGGCGTGCTGCTGCATTAGCCTCTTGCGATACTTTTGTTGGAATAAACGCGGACTTCATACAGAAGTAGCGAGGCTTCATCAGCTTGTATGAAGGCTTGCGCTACAATTGGGTTCTGGGACTTTCTATTAGCGACTTGGGAAGGCTGAAAGAGATCCGGGCGCGAATACAGTGATCGCCGCGGTTGCGGGCCTTCCGGTTGTCGAGCAGGGTGCCCGTTCCTGCTGACATCGCTGCCGAACCGAACAGGGCCCCCGTCTCCTGCGATGCGCACGACCGATGGTGTAGCAAGCCAAGGGGAGCCTGGCTGGGTTCCGGTGGTCCGCGCCGCAGCTTGAATCAACTACACCCCGTGTGTCGCTTGGTCCGTGACGATACAAGCCGCCAGAATCGAGCTGGCGTTGGTGCCGCTGTTGGCGGTCTAGACCCAGTTCTTCTTGCTCACCGTTGCGGCTGCTCGCTCGCTGCGCTCAAGCGTGAATCCGTGCACCCAAAATGAGTCGTTGATTGCGTAATCAGTCGGCCCGCTCACATCGACCGCGAGCTTTTATCACTATTCTTTACGACTATGCCTCGCGGCGAGTATCCGGCTGATGGTCTCTTTTAGTGTGTTCATACTCGCAGGCTTCTCAATGAAGCCGTCGAGCTTGCCGCCAAGCTCCCTTAGATCGACTCCCTCGTGCTTGAAGTAACCGGACATCAAGATGATCGGGATGCCGCAATCATCCGCACGGAGTGCCTTGACCAACTCGATGCCGTCCATGTTCGGCATGACTGCGTCAGTCAAGACCAAGCTGGTGTCGCTCTTGTGTCGCAAGTAGGCGTCTAGCCCTTCGTTCCCGTCCCTCGCGGTGATAACGCGGTAGCCGAGCCCTTCGAGCATGGCCCGAGTAGTCCGCCGCAGCGCGTCTTCGTCCTCGACGACGAGGATCATGTCGTTCTTAGAGTCGCCGGCTGCCGTGTGCGTGCTCTGGCGCGGTGTTCTTGTGATCTCGAGTTGCTGCGCTAGTGCCGGACGTAAGAACAGCGTGAACGTGGTGCCCGCGCCCACCTTGCTATGGACTGCGATGTCACCGCCTTGCTGCTGAATAATTCCATAGACTTGTGCAAGGCCAAGGCCGGTCCCCATGCCCCGCGCCTTCGTCGTAAAGAATGGCTCGAAGACATCGACGAGGTTTTTGCGCGGGATACCCTCGCCGGTGTCGGACACCTCAACGCAAACCCATCGCTCGCTGACGCCGTCGGGGGCTCCTGGTCGCACCATGACCCCTTGTTTCACGGTTGCCGTCACAGTGATGTTCCCGCCGTGTGGCAAGGCGTCGACCGCGTTGATTACGAGGTTGGCGATCACTTGTTCGAGCTTCGATTGCTCGAACATGGCCAATAGCTGCATGTCGTTATTGGGCTCGAAGCTCAATGTGATGGAGCTAGAGATCGTTCGGCAGAGCATGCTCACAGTCGAGGCGAGAGCTTCCTGGATATCGATCGCGGGAACAGTGCTTTCGTCACTGCGGCTGAAGTCGAGGATCTGACGGACAAGACCTGACCCGCGCTGAGCCTGCTCTAGGATCGTCTCAAGATCGATGCGGAGTTCTCCGTCAATGCCATCTTCGCGGCTCAGATTAAGTTCCGCGAGGCCCATAATGACGCCAAGAATGTTGTTAAAGTCGTGCGCGATGCCCGCGGCAAGCCGGCCTACGACCGCTAACCGTTCCCGCCGACGGTTGTGTTCTTCACGCGAGCGATTCGAGGTGACGTCGCGCAGGGTGAGGATCCAGTCGGATTCAATGCCCGTAGCGCCACGTACGCGAACGAGGTGGATCGAGAAGAAGCGAGTTGCTCCGCGGATCGTTATTTCGAGCGTCTCGTCAAGGATGTCGTTTGAGAGCACCCCTTGGAGTTGCAGCGTGCCTAGCTGGCTTAGCTGCCCAGTCTGCTTCCAGTCCGGACAGAGATGCTCAAGAAGCGCTTGGCCTCGCGGGTTGGTATAGCGGATAGACAGATCGTGACTGAGCAGTGCGACCCCGTTGGTCATTCCGGAAAGCAAGGCCTCGAGCCGGGCCTCGCTGGCAATCTGCTCTTTTTGAGATGCGAGCAGCTCTAGGGACATCTTGTTAAAGCTCCTGAGTGTGCCCGCAAGTTCATCTTTGCCACTTACTGGGATCTGTAAGCCCAAATCGCCGGAAGCAATAGCTGCCGTGGCAGCATTTAGCTTCTTGAGCTGACTAGTCAGGTATCGCCCCAAGAGGAACGAGAACAGCGCGACCAAGAGCATCTCGCTCATGGCAATGATGAAGTTTTGGTTGCGCAAACTGTTGGTCGCGCGGACTGCGTTCGCAGTCGATAGCCCCATCTCGATCGTTGCGTGGGCGTGCTCTCCAATTTGCAGCACCCTCGAGGATGGGCGGACAGTGCCACTGATGCTCAGATCTGTGGCAACTTGCTCAACCTGGTCCTGCCGAAAGTCCTTGTCGTAGGCCTGCGCTAGGACCAAGCCCTCTTCGCTTATTATCTTGAGGTAGGCAACGTCTGGAATCTTGACAGTGTCATCGGCGAGCGACTCAAGCGTCGCGAGGTCAGAGGATAAGATTGCATCGCGGGCTGCCGCGACGAGCAGTGCCAACGTCGTATTGGCACGTTTATCTAGTTCGCTGTCAAGAGAATCGGCAAGGGCACTGTTACTACCGATCACCAATAGCAACAGCAATGCCGCCTCGATCGCAGCTACGCCGAGAACAGTCTTAAGCAGGAAAGACAAGTTATGTTGCTTAGCGGATTTGAATTTGAAGCTCGCGGACGTCGTCCCAATCTTGATTCGAAGCTGCTTCTAGATTCTTGATATTCAATGCTCCTAAGAGCGTGCGGCCAACCTCGTCGCTGTCGATTTCGATCAGTGCTTGCGTCACTGCTGCTCTCATCTTTGCGTCAACGCGTGGGTGCATTGCGAACGCGTGAGGAGTGTAACTGGGCGTCTCCCACAGAATCTCAAGCTGGTCGCGAATTTCGGGAGAGACGTTCTTGAAGGTGCGCACGATGCCGCCACCTGCAACGAATAATCCTCGTGCGACGTTCAAGTAGACAGATTCGTGTGAGGAAACGTATTCGCTCTCAAACTCAACGCCGGCGGCGCGCAGGCCTGCTGTCGTCAAGAGTGTCGCAGCGAACGCTCGCGGCGCAGGGAATGCCAGTTTCTTGCCGTCAAGATCCATGAGGGTCTGATGGTTGCTGCCACGCTTCTTGACGATGATGCCTTTGATCTTGCTGTCGGATCGCTTGACTATGGCCTCGTAGCCAACTTGGTCATGATAGACCGTATAATGATACGGGTTCATATAGGCTATATCGTAAGCGCCCGCGGCACAGCGCTTCTCAAAGGTCGGGATGTTGCTCGCTGTCTTGAACACGAGGCGGGCGTTGGCCTTATTGCCGATGTAGTTTAAAAGCGGTATCCATTGCTTTGCCAGCGTGCTCGCTGCTTGCTGAGGCACGACGCCCACGGACAGGATGGGCAGCTCTGGGGGGTCGGTCTGTTGCAAGTTTTTTTCTGCCTGGTTCGGTGGCGTAGACTTGGCCGAGCTCACTTTCGGGGGCTCTTGCGTGCAGCTTGCTAACAGTGTGAGGGCGGCAGCGTAGATCCGAGACCCCACTAATTTTGTGCATAGCCGGAAACGACCATGACTTGTATGTTCGTTCATAGAGCTATTCTACGCACAATGGACCATATTGTAGTGACTTGATTTTTCGCATTCCCTGAAGAAGCGCTGGAAGAATGGCACAATGCACGTGGTCTTAACGGGTTAAGAGTTGATCGAGCGCGTGCTTGCTTTGGTGCCGAGACCGCGTCGACATTTGGTGACCTATCACGGTGTGTTGGCACCGGCTGCGAGTCTCCAACACAAGGTTTGTGCCACGGACGGCGGCAGAGCAAGAGAATGGAGCAGGCCAAGATTACGCTGACGTTTTGAGTGCCGATGGCTAACAGCCAGAGAAGTCACCCGAGTGGGGTTCGGGTGGTCCGAACCGCAGCTTGAATTACCTACACCCGAAGTCACCACCCCCACGACCATAAGGAGACGGTGATGCTGCCTTCCGAACAACGCAATCCGTCGGCCTTCGCACCTATGCATTTCGGGACTCAATTACGCGGCCTACATGCTCCCTGTGAACGCTTCGCGTGCTGAGTCGCCCCAGCAACACGCATCACTCGGTTCCAGCTGGCGGCCGACCTTGGCTGGATGGGACTGGTTACCCACAGGGTTTCAAACAAGGTTTCGAGGATCACGTCATGTCATCCTCCTTGACCGAGCTTTGCCCGGCACACGCGTTGGTGCATGAATCCAACTCGCGGCAAATCGATCCCGCGAACGCCTCGATTCACATTCCAACAGAATACGAAGCCGGCATTCCAAGTTCGGTCATGCGGTGAGGATGTGAGTTCGGGTTCTTGCGGCCACGGTCTTGCCGGTTTTCGATTCACGCACCAACGCCACTCGCCGACATGGTCGCGGCGGACCTACGGCAGTATTGTGCGCAGTTCTTCGGCCAGCCATTGGCCGACGATTTTGTTGCCCTTGACGGTCAGGTGGCCGCCGTCGCGGATGAACAGGTCCTCGCTACGGCCAGCGGCGCGCAAGATCGGAGTCGCGTCGAATGCCGGGATGCCAAGCTCCTTGGCGAGTTCCATCCAGCGGCGTTGGGCCAATCCTAGTTCGAAGTCTTGTGGGTTCATGCCCTGCTGCTTCAGAACCTTGGTTCTCTTGTCGAGGTTGATATGCCACGAGGTTGGTAGCACGACGAACACAAGAGGCCGCGTGCCGGCAAGCTTCTTTGCTCTTTGCAACGACTCCCTCAGGTAGCCGCGCAAGCGCGGCAATACCGGCTTTCCGGTGGACGGCCAACTGATGTTGTCGTCGCGCGCGTCGAGGAACAGTCCCGCGAGTCGGTTTCCAGGGGGCGGCAGGCCGGCACCGCGCTCAATGTCACGTGGGTCGGGCACCGCACTAAGCAGCGGTGACCACTCGGGCTTGTTGGTGAAGATCCACGCCTCGATCCACAACGCTACGCGAGAGTGGATTGCTAGTCGTGTGCGCAACGAGGTCTGCACTAGCTGCGACATCGGCCAGCCGTGCACTAGGCCGCCGTAGACCACGCGGGTAGGCAAGGCATCGTCAATGGCATCGTTACCAAGGAAGCCGCAAACCACCAACGCGTCGGCTTCGAACTCGCGATCTAGCAACACCATCCGGGAGACCGTGTGCGAGCTACCAAAGCCAGGTACACCGCCATTGCCGACAACCGCCGGAACCGATGCCTTCTGTAGACCTCGCTCGATGCAGGCGGGCAAGGACTCGTCGTCCTCCACGCCATACCCAAAAACGAGTGAGTCCCCGCCGATCAAGATTCGCTTTTGTGTAGAACTGCGGACCGCGATCTCTGCGCCGCGCATTCCCTGTTGATTGATGGTGACTCTATTCGGTTGGTCGCTGCCAAATCGCAACATGCCCCGATAGCCGGGCTCCAGCATTGGCGTGCCGTCCTCCCCTGGGATATACATTCCGGCTTGGCCAAACTCAGCAAACGCGGGTGGCAGCGTCCAGCACAGTCGGAACAGCACCTCGAGCAGCAGTAGCGACACAACCGCCCCAATCATCATCGCAACGAAGATGAAAGCCCAACGACGCTTCTTGCGTCGTCTTGGCTGCGGTTGCGCAGCAACTTGCGTGGATGGATCGGTCATGAGCGATTGGTCGCGCTCATCGAATCCTACTGGTCCCGGCTGCCACTGCTAGCGAACAACAATACTGTCGACTGCGCCAGTCGAACGGTAGGTGCGCGTCCTATCCGGAAATTGGATCGCGCTTCGGCAGCAAGATTACATCGGCCACATGATTGCCGATGATTCGGCCAGATGATCGACAACTTCCCTCTGAGGCTCCTGCTCGCCACCCACGGCGGCTGTTGGCACCGGCTGCGAGTCTCCAACACAAGGTTTGTGCCACGGACGGCGGCAGAGCAAGAGAATGGAGCAGGCCAAGATGACGCTGACGCCGCGAGTGCCGATAGCCAACACCCAGAGGCGCTGCACAAGGTGGACTCAGCTAGCAGGCAACGGGCTCAAGCCCCCCCATGGCCCTGCCAAGCGATGAGTGCACGGGCGTCGCTACTACACGTGGGCCGAGTTGCTCCGACGGCGTACACTCGGTCCTCGGTGAACCGACACTTCACCTACTACGTGATCTGCGCCCTGCTATGCGAAGAGGTGGTGAACCGGTTCGGATTTGACCAAACCATGGTGCTGGCTCACTCGGGCGAGAACGGTGAACAGTTCTTCGCTAGACTTCACGGTGTGCTCGGCGTCGACGAAGCTGGGTTCCATGAACTCACCGCGCGCCTCATCAGCGTTTGAAAACCGTTGGACACGCGAAGCATGAATCATAGACCCGCTGCACGGAACGCCGTCTTGCTCTCCACCCTGGCACTGACCTGCGGGCTCACCGGCTGCTTCGGCACTCTCGTGTCGCGCTCCGTTGGCGCGGACGCACACGAACGCTAGCTTGGCCGGCCGCTGTTTGATGCTGTCGCGACTGACTGTCGTGTTGTTAGCGAAGCCGAACCGCAGACCTACGATGCGTACTTTCGGCTTGGTCACGCGCTGAGCATGCCGCTCGACTTTGTGCTCGACGTCGTGGCCGGCGTATCAGGATGGCGACGTCAACCGCGCGAAAGCAAAGCGGATCGTGCCAACGCCGAGAGCCGCTGAAGGAACTGCGACGCAGCGCTTACTTGCGCTTCACAGGCTTGCGCAGTTGATCTCGGCAGGCCTCGAGCAGCTTCGTTTGGCGTTCTGTTCGGTAGACGAGTCCTTCTAGCGATGTGTTGCCCACGCAGTAGATCGTGAGATGCGCGGCGGCGCCAACTCTGGCACATCACACGGCAACCCCATAGCCCGCAACGCCGCCTTGATCGACACAGGATCATAGATCGCGGCCAGCAGACGCCTTGCTCCGCCGCAATGCGGAGCAGCATCGACAAGCGACTCTCTGCAGAGGCTCGGTGCTGCGGGGTGCTCCAGATCGAACCGCTGCTGGTATTTCTGATGGCCCTGGGGCACCGGTTGCCGCAGTTCAGATCCACACCCCGTGCGGACGATGACTACGAAGTGAAGCGTTTCGCGATTCTCGGCGTAGTCGTCGCCGTCCTTGCTTTGGCCGGTGTGTGCGTCATGGCGTTCGTGCCGTCGACGGGCGTGAAATGCTGTTCGCCTTCGAGGTCGGCTATCGTGGGGAGATCGGTTGCAATCGCCACCTTGCACAAGATCTGGTCCGCCCAATCGCAGTGCCAAGCGTCGGGTGTCATTGACACCAATAACAACGGCCAAGGTGAATACGGCTACTTCGGCGAACTGGCGGGTCGCACCGCCATCCGTGGCAATACCCAGTCGATCACCCAGCCAGTGCTCTCGGCCGCCTTTGGTAACATCGTCACCGCGCGCGTTCAGAGGTCGGGCTACACCTTCCAGGTGTTCCTGCCGAGCACGGCCGCTGCTGGTGTCGCCGAAGACGAGACCGGTGGTGACGTCACCAATGACAACGGTGTCGATCCGGGCCAAGCCGAACTGCTCTGGTGCTGCTACGCGTGGCCGTGCTTCGTTGGCAAAAGCGGTAACGGTGCGTTCTTCATCAACCAGTCCGGCAATGTGCTGGCTTCGCGGAACAACGTGACCAAGTACAGCGGCACCTCGCGGCCTCCGAAGCCGATGGCAGCCTTCCTGCCTACCGAGACAAACATGGGCGGAAGGATCGCCGTCAACACGATTGGCACCGATGGTGAAAGCTGGAGCGTGGTGAAGTGAGACGCAGCCGCGGGCTGTGAAGGAGGCGCGGCATTACGGCATCACCGTCGCGGCAGGACCACGGTCGGCGTGTAGGTCAGGAGCTTGTGGAACCCGGTGAACACACGCCGGATCTCAACAGGCTTGCCAAGGTCAGCTACGGCGTCCTGGAGGGTGGTGCTGGATTGCCACTGTTCGCCGTCACGCAACCACAGTGGAACGCCACAGTGAGTGTGCCGTTGGCACCGCAGTTCGCGGGTCTGCCGATTGCACTGCAGTGCTTCTACTCTCCGACCAACGGACCGCTCGGATATGATCTTAGCAACGGCGTTTGGGCACGGCTCGGTTACTAGTCCGTCGAGAGGCCGTGCGATGCTCGCGCCACCACACCGTGATACGTCGTCAAGTGCGGTCGCGGCACCAAGGCCATCGCAGAAAGCCATCGCACAGTAGGTCGCGCGCCAGTTGACGCCAGGCAGCCTGGTGACAACCGCAAGCTTGTGCGATCACGAACATCGCTCTGACCATCGCGTCAAATGCCCGAGGGCGGGGGCTTGACAGCATTCTCGGCGATTCGAATACTCGTTCTTATGAAGGGGTTTCCAGACAACACAGCCAGTATTCTGCTGCCAATGCTCGCTCTCGTGGGCTCACTGGCGTCACAGTCGGTAATCAGCGGTAAGGTCTTCGCGACCACCGCAGTCGACCCAGATGGTGCCGGTCCCCTGCCGGCCAACGTCGTTGCCGGCGGCCAGTTTGCGAACGGCAACGTCGCACTGTGGGACGAGACCCAGCAATCGTGGCTGCCAATGGGCGGTGGCGTATCCGGCACGGTGTATACACTGACGACGATGTCCAATGGCGATGTCATCGCTGAAGTGCAGCAAGCCCCGCCCGGCTCAGGCCTCAGTGACGTGCTGCGTTGGGATGGCACCGCGTGGACGGCACTCGCAACATCGATCATTGGAAGGGTGAAAGCGCTTCATGAAACGTCGACGGGCGACCTCATGGTGGGCGGCACGTTCTCATCAATTGGTGGCACCGCCGCCAACAACTTGGCCGTATGGGATGGCATCAACTGGTCCGCGTTTGGCGGCGGCGCCAATAGCCCGGTTTCTGCCATTGGCGAGCTTTCCAATGGCGACCTCGTGATCGGCGGCTCGTTCACGGCGGTCGGTCTTACGCCAGCGATTGGCATGGCCACTTGGAACGGCACGACCTGGTCATCGATGGGCAGCGGCCTGGTGTCCGGCCTCTTCAGTCCCCCGGTCTCCGTCAACGCCCTGCTCAACATGCCCAACGGCGATCTCGTCATTTCCGGCGCGTTCCAAACGGCTGGCGGCGTGCCTGCCAACAACGTCGCGCGCTGGAACGGCTCGACTTGGTCGAGCATGGGCTCAGGCATTGGTGGCATCAACGTCTACCACGGTGGCGCGACGTCGGCGACACTTCACAACGGCAACATCCTGGTCAGTTCGTTCCATGTCGTCGCGGGCAACTTCTTCGGTCAAGTGCGTCAGTGGGATGGCGCGTCATGGAACCAACTTGGTGGCAACCTCGGTAACGTCGTCTGGTCGGTGTTAGGCGCTCCCGGTGGCGACCTGTTTGTGGGCGGAGACTTCTGGCTTGCCGGTAGCTCGCTTGTCGGTAGCGCGATGGCGCGGTGGCAGAGCAGCCAATGGCTCGCACTTGAATCCGCAGCGTTTCCGGCAGTCGTCGAAGCGTTTGGCGCGGCGTGCCCCGGATCGGGCGGTAACAACATCTTGGTCGCCGAATCGTTGCCGTGGACCGGCAGTACGTTCGCCGCGAACGGCTCCGAACTTGCGCCGCTAAGCCTGGTCGCAATCGACGGCGGCCTGTCGCCACTCGGCCCGCTATCGCTCGCATCACTCGGTTTGCCCGCGGCAGCACCGAACTGCCTCCTGCACATCACCCCCACGTATCTCGAAGTCGCAATCACGACCACCGGCGAGCACCGCTTCGAATGGAGCGTGCCCAACAATCCGATCTTTGCCGGCGTCGACGTCTACTTCCAGTATGTCGTGTTGGAAGTGGACGCGTCGCTCAACGTGCTTGAGACGACGAGCACCAACGCGCTGAAGTTGACGATCGGTTCGCTCTAGGCGGACACGTCAACCGCGTATCAACAACACTTGTGCGGATTCTGCGCGCGAAACTGCGTGCACGAACTGGAGCAAATGCTGGCGCCGCGCTACAGGTTGCGGACCTGCCGCGTAACGGTGCGCGTGCTGACAACTTGCTCGAAGGAAGGCCAACCCCAGGCTTGCGATGCCATGGTCGTCACGCCGTCAAAGCCTGCTCAAGCAAACTGGTGTCGCGGTCCGCTTCATAAGCAGCCCCCCTTTTTCCGGATGTAGGTAATTCAAGCTGCGGCTCGGAGCCCACTTAGCCACGATCCGACTCCAACGACACCCGGTCAACCCACCCGTTTCACTGTGACGCCACCGGGCATTCCGGCCGAAACCCCACCTATAAACACCGCGCTCCCCACAGCGACCCAGCCGCCGCCATCTGGTTTCCTATCGCGCGTCTTTGCGTGTTCTCCTAGCGCGCGCCATCGCCCGCGCCGAAACACGCCCCGAGCCAGTCACCCTCGATTTCCGGCGGAGCCCGCGCCACCGCCAACTCCGGCGCCTAAGAGGTGCGAGATTCGGTTGGTTGCGTTCGGGTGGTCCGCATTGCAGCTTGAAGCGCCTACACCCCTACGAGGATTCCGTTCGGCCTTTGCGGCTGATTCCGAGCTTCTTCATGCGGCTGCGCAGGGTGCTTGGAGGCAGTCCAAGTCGCTCCGCGGCCTGACCCTTGCCCTTGATGGTCCCGTGGCAAGCTTCCAGGACGTTGTGGATGTGCTCGCGTTCAATCGCTTCGAGCGTCTCGCCGGCGTCGGGCTTGGCTTGCAGCGGCGAGGCGAGCGACTTGGCGAGCTGTAGCACATGGTGCGGCGAGGCGATCATGGCGCGCTCGATGGCGTTCTCGAGTTCGCGCACGTTGCCAGGCCAGTCGTAGTCGACGAGTGCCTGCATCACGTCCGTGATCGTCTTGCCGGTCC
>JBNMND010000181.1:0-11184 GCA_051274975.1 Planctomycetota bacterium
AAGCGCAGCATCGCAGCGGATCTCGGTCTCGAATTGTGGCCCGATTTATCGTGGATCGAGGGCTGGTCTTTGCTGGCGACAGCCGTTGGCGGCTTCGTGTTTGGCCGCGTCGCAGATCTCGTGGGTCGTCGTTCGGCGATGATCTGGAGCATCGTTACGTTCTCGATCGGTGCCGCGTTGACCGGCATGGCGGAGGGCTATTGGTCGCTGTTCGTCGCCCGCTTCATCACTGGCCTTGGCGTTGGTGGTGAATGGGGGATCGGGCACGCCGTGGTCGCGGACTACTGGTCTGGCAAGCAGCGGGACAAGGTGCATGGCATCTTGCAGGCTGGCAGTCCGGTTGCGATGGCGCTGGCTGCTGCGGTTGCATGCTTCCTCGCGCCGCTGCCCGATGTTGGTTGGCGCGCGGTTTTCTATGGATCGAGTGTCCTGGGCGTGCTGGCGTTGGCAGGGCGATGGGCGATGCCTGGACCTGATCGGGCCGTGCAGCGAGAGGCGGCCATGCCCGTACGCGCACTGCTCTCACCGGCTTATCGCCGCACCACGCTCGTGTTGTTGAGCATTCTGTCGCTGCACATGGTTGGCTTCTGGTGTGTATATGCGGAGTTGCCAAGTGCGTTGATGCAGATGCATCACGTGTCGACGGCCGACGTCGGTTGGTTTCAGATTCAGGTGAACTCGGTGCATGTGGTCGCCGACGTATTGTTCGGATTCCTGGCTGCGCGGCTCGGGCGCATCAAGGTGTTCGTCGCGTTCTGCTTGGTGTTCGCCGGTGGGCAAGCCTTGGTGCTTGGGCAACTGGATTCGCTGCAGGACAACTTCGCGTCGTTCACGATCGCCATTGCTGCGATGGGACTGGGAGCTGGAACCTGGTCGTGTTTTGGCGCCTTGTTCGGCCAGTACTATCCGGCTGCATTGCGCGCCACGGCCGCCGCCCTGTGCTACGCGTTGGCGCGTGGCTTCGTGTTGCCGGTGAAGGGCAAGATGGGCGAAGTGTTCCAGGAGACCGGGTCGTTTGCGCCTGCATTGTGGGTGGGCATCACCTGTGCATTGCTGTCCGCAGTCATGGTAATTTGGTTACCAAGACGGCACGTGAGGCACTAGCGCACACTGTGGGGTGTCGACGAAACTGTGTCTCTCGTTGACCAGCAGCAATCCCCTCACAATAGATCTCCGATGAGCACACGCTTCTTCACTGGCGCATTTGGCGCCGCACTTCTCGCAACGGTCTTGACGGCGCAGACGCCGCCATGCATTTCGGCGAACGATACCACCAACAACACCACGGGTGCGATCTCTAGCACGCCGTTCGGCGGTGGCAACGGGCACGGTTGGCAGTTCACGCCAACCCAGACGGTGGTGCTGTTCTCGGCAGAGATCATTACCGAGAACCAGTTCGTGTCGAATCGCGGCTTCATGTCGCTGGAAATCTGGGACACGAACTTCATCTTTCAGCCGGGTCAACGACTTGGCGGCGGCACGTTCGAAATCGATCCGTCCCTTCCTCTTGAGTGGCACGGCGCCAACTTCGATATTCCAGTCGTATTGAATGCGGGCCAGACCTACTGGTTCGTATGGATTGAGCCGGGCGGCAGCGAGCTACCGATCGAGCCGGGTGGCATCACGGCAACCTACGTGAGGCGCTCGGGCGCTGGATGGGCAACCCAGGCGACGTCGACGGCGCCGAAGTGGCGCGGCTACTGCTCGCAACTCGATAGTGCTGCAGTCGCGCCGGTTGGCTTTGGCTGTCCGACCTCAGCTGGCACGCTGCCGGGCATGATGACGAACTACGAGCCGACGGTCGGCAACACTGACTTCCAGCTCGAAGCCTCCGGGTTCTTACCGGGAACGGTCGGCTTGATGATCTTGGGCACGAACCCTGGGTGGGTCAGTCTGCCGGTGCCGGGCGCGCCGGGTTGCTCGCTGGTCACGGATGCCCTGGTGACGTTGACGGTGACTACCGGAACTGGCAACGAGGCATCCAGCCAACAGCCAATTGGGCCTGGCTTCGCGGGCCACTGCGTGTTCCCGTTTGCGATCCCGGCGAACGCTCTGTTGAGCGGCACGGTCATCGGTTCGCAGTTCGCGATGTTGGATCTGGCGATCGGCACCCCGCTGCCGCTGGTGTTCAGCAACGGCCTGCAGTGGACGATTCAGTAACGGCCTGGCAACACCTTGCGGGCCGCGAGTTGCCTGGTCTCTTCAGCTGGCGTGATCAGGCGGCTTTGCGCGACTCGCGAAAGGCAACCAGGAACAGCAGCAGGATGGCTGCGGCGCCGACACCTGGCCAGAACCAGATCTGGCTCCAGTCCGGGACCTCGTTGACGGTGTTGCTTTCGACGATGCCGGTCACGATCTGGGCGCCAAGGAACATGCCAACGCCCTGCGTCATGATGACCAGGAAGCTCTGCGCCTGGCCGCGAATCTCGGGACGCGCTTGTTGGTCGACGTAGATCTGGCCAGTGACGAAGAAGAAGTCGTAGCAGATGCCGTGCAGCAGGATTCCGCCGAGTACCATCCAGGCGATCGAGTCCGGTGCACCGAAGCTCCAAAGGCCGTAGCGCACGACCCAGGCCGCCATGCCGATCGCGAGCATCTTCTTGACCCCGAGGCGTCGGAAGCAGAGCGGCATGATCAGCATGAAGCCGACCTCGGCCCATTGGCCAAACGACATGTAGAAGCCGGCTTCCGGCCAGACCGTCGCGGCGAATTGGTTGCCGTAGCTGTAGTAGCCGGCGAGCGGGATGCAGATCAGGAACGAGCACAGCATGAAGACTGCGAACGCCGGGCGTTTCAACAGTACGAGCGCGCCGAGTCCCAACGTTTCTGCGATGCTGACCTTCTTGCCAGCCAACGGCGGCGGCGTGTGCGGCAGAACCCAACTCAGTATCGCCATCGCGATCGAGCTGTAGCCGGCCACTTGGAACATGATTGGCAGGGTGTCTGCCTGCAGTCCCTTGCTGACCAGCGTCACGGCGGCGATCCAACCTAGGGTGCCAAACACGCGCGCGATCGGGAACTGCCGCTCGGGGTTCTTGATGTGCGTGAACGCGATGGTGTTCGATAGCCCGAGCGTGGGCATGTAGCACAGCATGTAGATCAGCACGTACCACTCGAACGAGTTCGCGTCCTTGGTCTCAATGGCGCCCGGCACGAGCACCAGCATGACGATCGCGCCGAGTGCGTGCATGACCGCTAGGACTCGCTGGGAAGCGAAGAAGCGGTCCGCAATCAGCCCCAAGAACAGGGGCGTGATCATCGCGGCGATCGGACCAGCGGAGTAGATCCAGCCGGTCGTGGTTTGGTCCCAGCCCATGGGCTGCACGAAGGTGCCGGCAGTCACATACCAGCTTCCCCAGACAAAGAACTGGAGGAACATCATCGCACACAGCAGAGGGAACTTCGGCATGGGCCAAGGATGATGGCCCGGCCGGTCTGCTGGCGCTAGCTGATTTGGGGCAAGCTGCCCGGCTTAGCAGTCTTGCATAGCTGCCCTGCTAGCCGTTTTGCCTAGGCGTAGTACTTGCCGAAGCGGTTGGCGAGGAACTTGTCGTAGTCGACATCTTCCATCTTCAACAAGCCGTTATCGGGCAGTTCGCCGTTGGCCAGCATGTCGACGATCGCCGTGATCCCGGCGGCCGTTGTGATCTGGATGCCACTCCAGTTCTTGCCGTCGATCTCTTCGTGGTAGATCGTCTTGGCGTAGGTGCGCTCGGCCAGGCGGCCACGGTATTGGCCCGTTGCGCTGACGAAGATCACGATCTGATCTTGGAAGGTTGCCGGCAGCGACTTCTCGAACATGCGGCCGAGGCCTTCTTGGTCTTCCTGCATGTGCAGGTCCTGCAGCAAGAACTTCATCAGCTCGCAGTGGCCCGGGTAGCGCATCGTCTTGTAGTTGACGTTCTTGACCTTGTCCTTGAGCGTGATCGCGAGCGTGCCGAGGCCGCCTGACGTGTTGAAGGCTTCGTATTCGACGCCGTCGATCGTCATGTGCTCGAGCTGCTCCATTGGCGGAACGGTCGTCAGTTCACCGTTCTCAACCGATTCGCATGGTTGGCAGTACTCATTGATCAAGCCCGCTGTGCTCCACGTCAGGTTGTATTTGAGGCGGTTGGACGGGTAGCGCGGCAGGGCCCCGACACGCAGATGCAGGTCGGTCACTTCGGTCATCGACTGCATCAGGTGGTTGGCCGTGATCGTGATGAAGCCCGGCGCGAGACCGCACTGCGGCGCGAACAGGGTCTTTGCACCCTTGGCGAGTTCCTTGACCTGGTTGGTGACTTCGACGTCTTCGGTCAGGTCAAAGTAGTGCACGCCGAGGGCTTTCGAGCGCTCGGCGATCACCGGGTTGCAGTGGAACGGCGCACAACTGATGACGGCCCAGGCACCCTTGAGGATCGCTTCGACGCTCTTGGCGTCACTGAAGTCGACGACCTGGCCATTCACATCCGGGAATTCCTTCTTGATGTGGTCGATCGCGTCAAGCGCTGCATCGCCAATGCGAACGGAGTACGAGGGGGCCGATCCGTCCTTCGCGTGGGACATGAAGTGGCAGACCATGCGACCGATCTTGCCGGCGCCGAGGATGACGAGTTCTTTCATAGTGGGCAGGGTGCTAGGTGGCTGAATACCCATCGGCAAATGAGCCATTGTCGAGCCACGATTTGGGGCGAGCATTGTTCGGAGAACGCCCCATTTGTGCAACACCCCTCAGCCACATCTGTGCGGCATACTCGCGCCAACCAGCGGTGGCGCCGGGGTTTGCCCCGTCTAAGAACTCTGCTGCGGCTACTTCTTCCGGCCGACGACCATGCTGATCCAGGCCTCGTCCATGTCGCCGACATCCTTGCGTCGGAAGATGCCGTTGCCGCTCATGGTCTCCTTGTCCGTGCCTTCCCACATGATGTGCACGTCGTCGAAGCCGGCATCGACGAACAGCTCACGCAGCTCGGGTAGCGTCCACATGCGCCAGTCGTAGACGAATGCGTTCTTCTTCATCGTGCCGTCCGGGAACGAGAAGTGGATTGCGCAGACGAAGCGGTGGCTGATCGGGTCGAAGCTGCGCTGCTCCCAGTGGTAGGTGAAGCCCTTGTGCTTGGTGCGATCCGTCTGCTGCTGCATCACATCCGGGCCGCCGAGCGCATCGAGGTAGAACACGCCGCCGGGCTTCAGCGACTTGTAGACCTGCTTGAAGTACTTGCCGAGCGTCTCACGGGTCGTGAACACTTGGTAGCTGAAGTTCAGCGCCAGCACGCAGTCGACTTTTGGCGCGGTGACCTTGAGCACGTCGCTCTCGATCAGGTTCAGCCGCGACTTCTGCTCGTCGTCGAGCAGCTCGTTGACGTTGTTCTTAATGCCCCAATCGAGCGTCGGGCGGTGGAAATCGACGCCGACCGCGGTGTTGTCCTTGTGGTTCAACACGTGGTGGCACGACAGCACCGACGTGCCACAGAAGTCTTCCCGCCAGGCGCGTAGATCGCGACCAGTGTACTTCTTGAACCAGCGTGCGTAGGTCCTCGAGTCAGTTGCCGGTGCTTGCACCGACATCTGGTAGAGCACGTGCTTGTCGGCGGTGCGTGCCGTCAACGCCGTCTTGGCGGGGGCCTTTTTTGCCGCCGGCGCCTTCTTTGCGGCGGGTGCTCTCGTCGCTGCCGGTGCCTTCTTGGTTGTCGGTCGTTTTGCAGTCGTCTTCTTGGTCACGCGCTTCGAGGTGTCAGTCTTCGTTGGGGAGCGTTCGCTTGCAGTACTCGGTGCCATGCGCCCTTGTTACCGCACTTTCGTCGCTATCTCCCGCCATTCCTGCAAGAACCTGCGGTTCGCAACGGCCGATGTTCACGCTGTCGTTGCGACTCGGCGCCCGGTTAGCCGCATCAGAATCGCCAGCGCGCAGCCGACGACGGCAATCGGCCAGTAGATGCCTGCCTGTCCCGCGTCGCCACGACTGGTCGTATCGATCGCGAAGCCAAACAGCGGCGCCAGCACGATGGTTGCCATGCGCCGCGCCTGGCTTTCGACCGACAAGGTCACCGCCGAGTTCGCGTTGTCGGTCGCCTGGTCGATACGGCTGATCAGTATCGGCCGCCACAGGTTCTGCACGACGTGCAGCAAGACGAAGGCGGCAATCGAGACGGCGGCGACGTTCGCCAACTCGCCGATCAGCAGGCCAACGAACAGTGCAGCGGTCAGGCTCCACAAGACTCGCGCGGCCCGTGCCTCATCGCCGCCGACGGCCTGGACCAATCGGTGCGCCCGCCGGCTCGCAAACGCGGACATCAGGTGCAGGCACAGGTAGACCGGCGCGATCAGCAAGGTCGTTCGCTGAAGTTCGGACCAATCGCTCGTCGTATTTGCATCGGCATCCAGTTGCACCGCGAACCACGCCGTTGCCGCCGCCGCCAACAGTGGCTGCAGGTAGTCCTTGCTGGCATGGAACACCCCTTCAAAGCTCATCGACTCGGTCATCAGCCGACGCAGCGCAGGCTTCTGCACGGAACAGGCAATTGCTGCGCGACTGTGTTGCCACACCTCGCGCCAACCAACCGTCTGAGCCGGTTCGCCATCGAGATACTTGGGGTAGCTGCCGAGGTTGACCAGGTTGAGCGCCGTCGGCACCGCGGACAGCAAGAACACCGCCGCATAGCTGTCGAGCCAGAACACCAAGCCAGCTCCGATCATCACGGACGCAGCCGACCCGAACTTGCTCCACGAGCGCGTGTGCCCGTAGACCTTGGTCTTCTCATCGCTGCGCCCTTCACGCCGCAGCCACTCAAAGATCATCGACTTGTGGGTGCCGGTGCGGAACGCTTCACCGATCGCGAACAAAAACATCGCCGGCCACAGGATCCACTGCTCGTCGGCCAACCAAAACACGACGAAGCTGCACAGATACGCGCCGAACGCCAACAGCATCGAACGGCGTCGGCCCAGCAGATCGGCGATGGATCCCGAGGGGATCTCGAGCACGTTCGTCGCGATCTCTCGAAACCCGATGAGCGCGCCGATCGCGAAGAACGACATGCCCTTCTCGACGAACGCGAGGATCAGGAACGGTTCGAAGTACCGTTGGTTCTTGAGGAACCCGTAGAGGCTGAAGCGTAACAGCACGGGTTGGACCAGACGTCAGGTGGGCGTGTGAGTCAATGGTGTGTTTCGCGGCGTGTGTTGTGGCTTGCTTGGCAGCGTGCCACAATCGCTGGCGGAGAGCTGACCCTGATGCCGTCCATGCACCTACACACGTTCTTTCTGTCCGCGTTGCTGTTCCTGGTGTTCGGCACTCAGTTGCTGCCTGCACAGAAGGGCTCGGCGACCAAGGCGTCAACGGCAGGCGCGACCGGAGTCGTGGAGGGACTGGTCCGTGGTCCCGACGGCGAACCACATCCCAACGTGGAAGTCTTTGCGACTGCCCGGCGCATCGGCGGCGAAGTTCTAGGGCGTTCGCGCACCGACGGTGAGGGCATGTATGTGCTCGCACACTTGCCGTTGACGACGTGTCAGCTATGTGCGCGTGCGCCTGGTTACACCACTGCGTCGGTGCCTGCGGTGCTCAGTGCGGATCGTCCACATCTCGGCGTCAACCTACGGATTTACGAGGCGAACACCATTCGCGGCCGGGTGGTCAACGCTCGTGGTGAGCCTGTAGCTGACGCCTTTGTGATCGGAACCAAAGACCGCTGCCGCTGGGTTGGTGGATTGCGTGCTGCTGAAGCACGAACGGATGCGGATGGCCGCTTCGAGCTGCAGGGCGTGCCGATCGGAACGAGTGTGTTTCGTGCGTGGAAGCCCGGCCACAGGTTGCGCCCGCACTGGCTGACGACGAGCAAGGATGCGGAGTTGAACATCACCTTGCACGGTGGCAACGGCACAGTTTTGACCATCTCGACCGAAGGCTTGCCCAAGCATGCTATGGCTGGCGCGCAGGTCTCGCTCCGAGGAACGCGCGGCTCCGCGTCCTTCGCTCTGCCGTCTAGCTTGCAGCTTCACTCTCTTGATGCGTCCGGTTCTTTGCGCATCGCCGGGTTGCCGAAGGCGGCGTGGCACGTTTCGTTGACGCATCCCGATTACGTGATGCAGACCCGCTCGTTAACTACGGATGTGGAAGAGCCTTCCCCAAAGGTGCACTTCGTTGCGTCGAAGGACGGTGGCTCGCGTTTGCGAGGAACTCTGACTGACAGCAACGGTAAGCGCATGGCGAATCAGGTAGTCATTGCCCGCCGGATGCGTGGCTCTTCTTGGAGCGACTTATTGCCGTTTCAGGCGACGACGGATGCGGAGGGCAAGTTCTCAATCACGACGTCCTTCGTTGATGCCGAGCCGATGTACTTCGCTTTGCTCGGTTCGGACCACGTGCTCGCTCAGGAAAAAAGAGGCATGTTGAGCTGGCATACTCCGAGTGCTTGGATGACGTGGGAGCGGGGCGCTGACGTGCGGCGAGAGATCCACCTGGTCGCCGAGCGAGGTGCTTCCTTGGAAGTGTCGGTTCATCGTGCGGGTGGTCAGCCGATTCCGTTGGCTACGGCACAACTGCAAGTCTACTACCGGAAGCGTTGGCACCGGATTGCGTCAGCCACCAGTCGACGTGACGGCACGGTGCACTTCCCTTCGGTGACTGCCGTGGGCGAGGATTGCCGAGTGCTGTGCGCAGGGCTAGTGGCAACCGACGCTGCACCTTTCTTGTTGCGAGCCGGGCAGAACGTCAAGCAACGCCTGATTTATCCTGCTCCGGGAACGGTCAAGGGGCGGGTGTTGGATCCGCAGGGTAAGCCGAAGGCCGGAATCACGGTGATGATGGGCAAATACTTCGAGGGTCCCGGCACGCGAAGCTTCCAGGTGGGAACATGGGTGCCTACCAATCGGCTTGGCGAGTTTGTCTTTACGGACGTTCCTCTAGGTCGCCATGTTGTGATGTTGGGCCTCAACGGAGTTCGTGGTGAGGACTTTGATGTTGCCGCTGGGCAAGTCGTCGAAGCCAACTTGACGACCACCAAGTGATGGGCACCAAGTGACGGGTGCAGTGCTGCGAGCGAAACCCCGCGGCACTCAGGTCTTCGATGAGCGCGCGTCCATGACCGAGCCAATCATGAGGCCGATGATCATTCCCCAGATCAGACCCTGACTGACGTCATCGAAGGCTGCGCCGAACGCGGTGCCCAAGGACATACCCAATGTCATGCCGATGGCCGCCATTGGGGCGCGATCCGCATTCTTGCTCTCGGCGGTCGTGGTCTTGTCTGATTCGTCAGTCATTGCTTGTTCCGATCGTCGCTCGAAGTTGTGAGGCCGCCAGCCGCTAGCGGTCCCTGACGAACGAAACGGTTCGGATCAGGCCGCCTCGGACTTCATAGATCGACACATACTCGACGTCACCTTCGCCGTAGTTCACGGCCTCGTGATTGATGACGTAGCCGTCCTTTGCAATCTGGTGGCGGATCGTGACCTTCGCGAGTCCTTCTTGGAACATTGGCTCAAAGATGCCGCGTATCTTCGGCTTGCCGCTACCCATGGACTTGTTCGGGTAGGTGAAGATATCGACGTCGTCCGCGTAGACCGCCAAGAACGCGTCGAGGTCGTGCGCGTTGTAAGCACGCATGCGTTCGTTGACGACATCCCGCGGGTTTTGCAGCGCGGGGTTGCCCTGCGTAACGCCGGTGGCTGTCGGGTTAAGGGTGCCGCAACTTGCGAGCGGCACGAACAGCAGGGAAGCGGCGAGGAGCAGTGGGGACTTCATGGGCGGGGGCGGAACGCGCGACCGATGGGCAGTCGCAAGCAGGACCGGTGCTAGGTGGCCGCTTGCTTGGCGAATCAGTCGTAAGACGTTCTGATCAGGCCTCGTTCCGCCCTTGAGGTATGTTGTTGCCTATGACGAGGATGCATTGGCGATCGGTTGTCGCGGCGCTCTTGGTTGGGCTAAGTCTGCCAGGCCAGGAATTGTCGTCGAGCGTCACACAGGATCCGGTCCACGCGACCGGGACGGTGGAAGGCATCGTTCGTGGGCAAGACGGCGAACCGATGCGCAATGTTGAGGTCTTCGCGGCCACGGCGTACTTCGGTGGCGAGGAACTGGCTCGCTCGCGAACCGACGGCTTTGGCATGTTCGTGCTCGGGCGCTTGCCGAGCACGGTGTGTCATGTGTTCGCGCGCGCGCCTGGCACGACGACCGCGACTGCGCCTGCATTGCTCAGCGCGGACAATCCGCACGTGGCCGTCAACCTGCGTGTTTATGAAGCGAACACGATTCGTGGCCGGGTCGTGGATGGTGGCGGCAAGGCCATTGCGGGCGCCATGGTGATGGGAACCAAGGAAGGCGCTAGGTGGTCGGGTGGCTTGCAGCAGGCGGAGACACACACGGATGCGGACGGGCGGTTCGAACTTCCAGGCGTGCCGATTGGCTTGAGTGTCTTTCGGATCTGGAAGCCTGGCTACGCGCTGCGACCGTACTGGTTGACGACGAGCGAAGACGCGGAGTTGGCTGTCACCTTGGGGCGCAACCGCGGCATGCAGTTTCACATCACGACCGAAGGCTTGTCCAAGGAAGCGGTCGCGGCCGTGCGGGTGTCGATCCGTGCGTCTCAGGGCTACAGCGGCTTTGCACTGCCCTCCGACTTGGCGCGAGGTTCGCTCAATGCACTAGGTGGGCTGGAGCTTTGGGGCCTGCCTCGTGCGAAGTGGCACGTCTCGTTGTCCCATCCCAAGTTCTTCATGCATCCGAAGGAGATCTCGACGGAACCAGATGACCGCAACCGCACGATGCACTTTGTTGGGTCGGCTTCCGGTGGTGCCGTGGTGAGGGGAACTCTGGTGGATTCGAAGGGCAAGCCGCTCGCGAAGCAGGAGCTGCTCTTGCATCGGTACAACGTCTCCTTGCGAACTGCTACGGATGAGCATGGGCGGTTCTCGATGTCGACAACTCTGGCAGACGGCGACAATTTTAGGCTGAGCCTTGTTGGGTCGGGCTATGTGTTCTCTCAGGATAAACACGAAGGTATGGATGGATTCCGCTCCCCCTACCGTTGGGCGCAGTGGGAGGCGTCAGCGGGCCCGAACCGGGAGATCGCACTCGTTGCGGAGCCCGCGGTGCGGGTCACCGGAACGCTGGTCGACGCGTCTGGCGCACCGATGCAGTTGGTGCCCGCGCAACTTCAGATCAACCATGGAGGGAGGTGGGGGTTGCTGGCGTCTGCGACAACT
>JBNMND010000182.1:0-11142 GCA_051274975.1 Planctomycetota bacterium
CCGGAACGGTCCACTCACCGGTGAACTGTTGGTGCACTGCGATCTCGCGTTCCCAGCGCACATCGTCGAAGGCTTCGGGCGCACTCATCTCATCGAGCCAGATGTAGTCGATGTTGTTCCACTCGATGCGGTGCCACGTGCCGGCGTGGTAGAAGTCGATCCAGGTGTGCTCGGCGAAGCGCGCGAACCACGGTAGCCAGTCGCGTTCCGGCAACCGCACCGATTTGACCATGATCGTTGGCTTGTCAGCTTGCACGGTGGACGGTCGGATGGCGCATCCGGAAAGCACGCTCAGTGCTACGCAAACCCAACCCATCAGCAGTGACCGTCGAGCCATTGTTGCGCAGGTTAGTTGTTCCCGACCACTTCGCGGCAGTGGATCGAAGAATCTGACGCATGTCGAACGGCGTGCGACGCGCCATACTGTGCGCATGGCTTACATTCAACAGGTGTGCGACGCAGACGCGACGGGCGACGCGAAGCGAGAGCTAGATCTTGCGGCCAAGCGAGCCGGCCGCGTTTGGAACATCGTTCGTATCATGACGCCCAACCCCGCGGTGCTGCGCGCGTCGATGCAGCTCTACAAGGCAATCATGTATGGCGAGTCGCCCTTGTCGCGTGCGCAACGCGAGATGTTGGCCGTCGTCGTCAGTAAGCGAAACAACTGCGTGTATTGACTGCGTAGCCACGCCCATGATCTCCGTGCTGAGGTCGACCAATTCGTAAGCGATGCGGAGGCGGATGCCTACGTGGACGCGATCGCGCGTGACTGGCGGGCGGCGAAGCTCACGGACGCGGATCGAGCGTTGTGCGAATACGCCGAGAAGTTGACGGTGGATCCGGCGGCGATGAGCCAGATCGAAGTGGATGCGTTGCGCGCGGCTGGGTTCTCGGATCCCGCCATTCACGATGCCAGCCAGGTCGTCAGCTACTTCAACTACATCAACCGCATCGCCGACGCGTTGGGGGTTGAGTTGGAGGATTTCGTGCGTGCGTGGGGGGAATAGCGTTCCGCCCAGCGGGCGGCAGGCACGACGTTCTCGCTCGGCACTGGACCGATGTTTGGTTTGGTTCCCGATGGCGTCACGTTGGTGTTCATGAACACCTTCGCCGTCGCCCAGCCCGGCAATTTCTTGCACTCGCTCGGCCCGCCGCCACAGACCACCACGTTGCCGCCGGGCCTCCTGTGCTTCTTGTCGGGGCAGACGTGGGATGTGGTCGTTGCGTCATGGGGCCCGACGCTGCAATTCTCCGGCAGGACGAACGTGCAGCGTCTGACCTGGCAGTAGTCGCAGCCGCCGACGTCTCGGTGCCCGACATGCCCAAAGCCCGCGCGCGCCACCATTGGCTTCGCGCGGGTAGTGGCATCGGGCGAACTGGACCTCCACGCCCAAGAAAGCCTCGAAGACACGCGCCGCCGATTGCAGGCATTTCCGGGCATTAGGCCCTGGAGCGCGGGTCTAACCGCGGCCCGCGCGATGGACCACACCGACGCCTCCCCCGCCAGCGATCTCGGCTTGCGCAAGTCAGCAGCCCGAGCGTTCGGCCGCGACGAGATCGTTTCGGCCCGCGAATTGGAGCAGCGATCGCTGGCCTGGCGACCATGGCGGGCTACGCCAATCGCTTACTTGTGGATGTATCCACCGTCACCTGCGAAGCTAGTAGCTGGCAGCAATATATGAGTGATTCGAACAACAAACCCAGCAGCAAGAAGTTAGCGAAGTTAGTTATTCCGTCCCCGTTGGGGCCGCTATTGGCGTTTGCGTCCGAACGCGGGATACGCGCGATTGTGTTCTCGGACTCGGACCCATCTCGCAATGGCGTGCGCGGCGACATCGTGTCGGCGTCGCCCGGCATGTCAGAGACCGAGACGTTGGTGGCTCTCGCCGAGCAATTGGCCGAATACTTCGGCGGCAAGCGCACGCTCTTCAAGGTGCCGCTGGACCCGGTCGGCACCGACTTTCAGCTGCTTGCCTGGGAAGAGCTGCGCAAGATCCCGTTCGGCAAGACCCGCACATACGCCGAACAAGCGGCCGCGATCGGTAATGCGTCGGCGGTTCGTGCGGTTGGCACTGCCAATGGCCGCAACCCGCTGACGATTGTGGTGCCGTGCCACCGCGTCATTGGTGCGGATGGCACGCTGACGGGCTTCGCTGGTGGGATCGATCGTAAGCGTGCACTGCTCAAGCTCGAAGGCGTCAAGGTTGACGAAGCTGAGCTGCCGTTCGCGAAGGGATAGGTGGCGGTACTGGCGCGGTGCCATCGCCTCGTTTGGCGCATGGCGCTGTTACTCCAAGTGCGCGGTAAGCTGCCTCGCGCATGGATGGATTGTCCCAGTCGTCGGTGCAGCGAGCCTGCAGTCTCCTAGGCCTGGTTGCGTCGTTGGCGTTGTTGACGTCAAGCCTCACCGCGCAGTGTTCCCATCTTTGGCTGTCCGGCGTCGGCTGAGTTGGCACCTATGCGTTGTCGATGAAATGACGCGCTGCGATGTGCGCGGCGGCGACACCGATATCTTCTCGTGCTGCTATCACGGGCGACGAGTGCCGCTGGAGTTGCCACCGCCGCGAGCCAGCCTTCGGTTGGGCCAATTGCGGACGGTTACCTCGTTGGCCTCGCGGCCGCGACCGGCGAGACACCGCGCAGCGCGCCCTATCAAGTGCCCTGCCAGGCCGAGCCTAATGAGTCGCTGATCGTGCTGGCGACGCTGGGTCTGCTGCCGTTGTTCGGCCAGGTAGCGGCGTGGCTGCCGGCGAACGAAGTGTTCATTATTGCCGTCGCAATGACGGACTCGGCCCTGTTGGCGACCTTCGCGACCAACGTGTGGGATGAACCGTGCCTCGACCACGGCAGCATTTGGCTGCATGCAGCGGCGCTCGCAACATCGCCTTGGCGCATTGGCGCTCCAGTCGGCGGCGTGCTGCGGTAGCCCGTTCGGGGCGCTGTCGCGGCCTGATCCTGGGAATGCCAGGGGCGTGTCATCCCCGAAGTGCCGCCCCCGAAGTTGCGCCGGAGCAACCGCCTCGCCACACTGCTTGTCCCAATGACTGAGCAGCCAAGTAAGCCGTATCCCGAAGTAAGTCCGCAGGCCAACTTCCCCGCGATGGAGAAGGAGATTCTGGCGCAGTGGCAGGAAGACGGCACGTTCCGGCAATCGGTCGAGCAGCGCGAAGCGGGCGCCAACGAATACGTCTTCTACGACGGGCCTCCGTTTGCCAACGGCTTGCCGCACTACGGCCACTTGTTGACCGGGTTTGTCAAGGACGTGGTGCCGCGCTATCAGACGATGCGCGGCCGCCGTGTCGAGCGTCGCTTTGGTTGGGACTGCCACGGTCTGCCCGCTGAGATGGAAGCGGAGAAGCAACTAAAGATCAGTGGCCGCGAGCAGATCCTTGAGCTCGGCATCGACAAGTTCAACGATGCTTGCCGCGACAGCGTGCAGAAGTATGCCGGTGAGTGGCGCAACTACGTCACGCGTCAGGCGCGCTGGGTCGACTTCGACAACGACTACAAGACCATGGACCTCTCCTACATGGAGAGCGTCATGTGGGCGTTCAAGACGTTGTATGAGAAGGGTCTCGCCTACGAAGGCCAGCGGGTGATGCCGTACTCGTGGTCGATGCAAACGCCGGTTAGCAACTTCGAAACGCGCATCGATGATTCGACCCGGCCGCGCCAGGATCCGGCGGTAACGGTGAAGTTTCAGCTGCACAAGAAGGCTGGCGATCCCGGTGACCTGAACATCTTGGTGTGGACGACGACGCCGTGGACGCTGCCGTCTAACCTGGCGTTGGCGGTTGGGCCGGACATCGACTACGCGATCCTGCACAAGGATGGCGAGTACTTCGTGATGGGGGACGCAACGCGCGCGGCCTACAAGAAGGAACTCAAGGGCTTTGAAGAAGTCGGCCGCCTCAAGGGCTCGGACATCGTCGGTCGCACCTACGAGCCGATGTTCCCCTACTTCAAGGGACGCGAGAACTGCTTCCGTGTGCTGTCTGGTGCGTTTGTCGATACCGGTGAGGGCACCGGTGTCGTGCACATGGCGCCCGGATTTGGTGAAGACGACCAGAAGGTTTGCGAAGCGAACGACATCGAGTTGGTGTGCCCGGTCGATGACCGCGGTCGCTACACGAGTGACATTCCCGAATGGGAAGGCGTGCTCGTCTTCGATGCCAACAAGGAGATCATCAAGGTCCTCAAGGATCGTTCGATCCTGGTTCGCCACGTCACTTACGAACACAACTACCCACACTGCTGGCGCACGCGCGAGCCGTTGATCTACAAGGCGTTGCCTGGTGCTTGGTTCGTCAAAGTGACGGAGATCAAGGATCGCATGCAGGCGCACAACCAGTCAATCCGCTGGATCCCGGACCACATCAAGGATGGTCAGTTCGGCAAGTGGCTGGAGAATGCGCGCGATTGGTCGATCTCCCGCAATCGCTATTGGGGTTCGCCGATCCCGGTGTGGAAGAGCGATGATCCGGATTACCCGCGCACCGACGTTTACGGCTCGGTTGCCGAGATGGAACGCGACTTCGGCGTCAAGGTCACCGACCTGCACCGCCCGTTTGTCGACAACTTGACGCGTGCGAACCCGGATGACCCGACGGGCAAGTCGACGATGCGTCGTGTGCCCGAAGTGCTCGACTGCTGGTTCGAGTCGGGCTCGATGCCGTTCGCGCAGGTGCACTACCCGTTTGAGAACAAGGAGTGGTTTGAGAGCCACTTCCCGGCCGACTTCATTGTCGAATACGTCGCGCAGACGCGCGGCTGGTTCTACACGCTAGTTGTGCTGGCGACGGCGCTGTTCGACAAGCCGCCGTTCAAGAACGTTATCTGCCACGGCGTCGTGCTTGATGCCGATGGCGCCAAGCTATCAAAGTCGCTGCGCAACTATCCGGACCCGGAGGAGATGTTCGAGACGGTTGGCGCGGACGCGCTGCGCTGGTTCTTGATGTCGTCGCCGATCCTTCGTGGTGGCGATTTGTCGATCAGCAAGGATGGCAAACAGATGCACGAGGTTGTGCGCCTGGTGCTCAACCCGATCTGGAACGCGTATTACTTCTTCACCCTCTACGCGAATGCGGATGGTGTGAAGGCGAAGCTGCGCTACGACCAAACGGCCGTGCTCGATCGTTACGCGTTGAGCAAGACGCGCGCGATGATCGAGAGTGTCGAGCAGCGCATGGACGGCTACGACCTGGCCGGCACGTGCCAGGACGTGAAGGAATACCTTGACGCGCTCAACAACTGGTACATCCGTCGCAGTCGTCCGCGCTTCTGGGGCGAGACCGGCGAAGAGGATCGTCAGAGCGCCTACGACACGCTCTACACCTGCCTCGTTTCGTTGTGTCGTGCGGTGGCGCCGATGCTGCCGTTGCTGGCCGAGAAGGTCTACACCGGCTTGACTGGTGAGCAGTCGGTGCACCTCACGGATTGGCCGGACGCGAGCCTGATGCCGCACGACGAAGAACTGATGGTGCAGATGGATCGCGTTCGCGACGGCTGCTCAGTTGGTCTGTCCCTGCGAGAGAGCGCTAAGCTGCGCACGCGTTTGCCGTTGCCAAAGGCAACGTTGGCTGGTGGCGACTCGAGTAAGATGAAGCCGTTCGTGCACTTGCTGCAGGACGAACTCAACATCAAGGACGTTGCGTTCGCCGAGGATCTCGAGGCGTATGGCACGTTCCGTTTGCAGGTTGATGCCAAGGCGCTCGGACCCAAGCTCGGCAAGCGGATGAAGGACGTGCTGGCGGCGACGCGCAGTGGCGACTGGAAGCTCGATGGCGACAAGGCCGTTGCCGGCGGCGTCACGCTGGATGCCGGCGAGTTCGTGCTGCAGCTGCAGCCAAAGGAAGGCTTCACGGCTGCAGCGCTTTCGACCAACGACGTAGTCTTGGTGCTCGATACCGAGGTTACTCCGGCTCTGGAGCAGGAAGGCATCGCACGCGACTTCGTTCGCCTCGTGCAGCAAGCGCGCAAGGATGCCGGCCTGCACGTCAGTGACCGCATTTCGTTGTCAGTCGAATCGGATGACGTGGCCAAGGCGGCGTTCGACAAGCACGCGACCTATATTGCTGAGCAAGTGCTGGCTGATGGCGTCGAATACTCGGCTGCCGCAGATGGCGCGTTTGTGGCCGAAGGCAAGGTCGGCAGTGATGGTGGCACAGCGATTCGCTTGGCTCTGGCCAAGCGCTAGTTGCCTCTGCGGGCCGGCCACTCCGACGCCAGCACTGCGAAGCAGACTTCGTCGGTCCACTCGTTATAGGCGTCGTCCCACCAGCATTGCCGTTCGATCCCTTCGCGCACGAACTGCAGCCGCTCAAACAGCTTGATCGACGCACCGTTGCGCGGATCGACGCGCGCGGTGATGCGGTGCAGCCCGGCCGCGAACAAGTGATCGAAGAGCAATCGGCAAGCGCCCGTCGCGATGCAGCGACTTTGCCACGCTGGATCGAGCACGATGCCGACCTCCATTTGCCGCCCCGGATCGAACGCACCGCTGCCCATGTCGCCAGCGATGTGTAGCTGGCCCTGTTCGTCGCGAACCTCGATCATCAACTGAAACGGTTCCTTCTGCATGCCAGGCTCGCGCTCGGCCTGCTCATGCGATAACTCGACAACCTCGTCGACTGTCGCCAACTCTGGTAGCGCGCAACCTCCGGCAGATTGCGACATCGCTGTACCGTCGTGCCGTAGCGTCGAAGGGGGCGGCAACGTGTTGTTGCCGCCACACACTTCGCATTCGATCTACTCGCCGCTGAGGGCCTTGTCGATCGCGGTCTTGATGCCCGGCTTCGTCTGTAGGTGACCCGATTCCTTCCAGAGGACCTTGTCGTTTTTGTCGGTGATCACCATGCCGTGGACGTCGAGGCCGTACTTCTCGATGCGGCTCTTGCCGACGTCGCTCTTGCCGTCGGCGACGGAGAACTTCATCTTGCCTTCGTAGTCACTTGCGAACCCATGCACGATGGGAACGACTTTGCTGCAAAGAGGTCAACCTGCGAGGCTGAAATAGGTCAGCGTCAGGTTGGGGGCCTGTGGGGGAGTCGACATGGGCGCCTCCGGCTTCTTGGGGATGAGCTCGGCGTCGGCGACCTTCGTTGGGTCAACCTTTGCGTCTTCAACCTTCTGGGAAACTACGTTGTCGGCTTTTTGACCATCGGGATTCGCATCCTTGGGGTCGTCGCCTTTGCCGCATGCGACCAGCATCAAGCTGGCCATCACGGCGATGGTGGTTTTGATCATGCGCACAGGGTAGCGAACGAATGCTGAGGCGAGAGCTTTCTTCGTCGCATCGATGTATTCGCTCGGGGCGAGCTCCAGTTCGCGCTCGCACTACTTGCCCTTCTTCTTCAAAATCTCGCGCGCTTCGTCGAGGCACGATTGGATGTCGTCGATCGTGTCCTGCTCGAGCTTGAATACCCTGGCTTCGGTCGGCTTTCGTGTGCCGGTGATCTCGAACGTGATTTCGGAGCGGTTGAGTGAGCTATGCAGTGCTCGGCGATCCTGATTCGATAGGTCGCGTTGGTAGTCAGCCTGCAGCGTGATTGTGGGTTGGCACTGGCCGAGCATTCTCGGTTGCACTTTGGCACGCCCATTCACGAGCGAGTTGCCGGCGCTTGAGTGCACGCGCACTCCCGGACGGGCAGCTGTCACATGCGCGCTTATGCCGCTCGGCAACTTCGGCATGTCGACGATCTGCACTTCGATTGCAGCGACCTTCTTCAACTGCCCCTTCAAGTCCTTGAGGTTCGTCGCGAACGCCTGTGGTTCATAGCCTGCGACCTTGACCTCGATCGATGAGTTCTTGAACGGAGCGAGTCGACGCGCCTTGCCATCCTTGTCGATGCTGGCGCCGGTGCCGCTGCGACCGTTCTTACGCGAGACGTAGTACTGAATCGTGATGTTGTCGAGCGGCTTGTTGTCTTCGTCGGTGACGGTGGTCTCAAGCAATTAGAAGTGCTTGGTCCACTCATCGCTTCGCAAGCGTGCGTCTTGAGCCTCACCCTTCTTATCTTAGCGGACTGCACGTCCTCGATTTTGTAGTCGCCGTTCCGGTCAAACGCGATGTCGTAGCAGCCGGCTGGAATGCCCGTGTTTGCGTACTTGCCGTTGCCCATGAAACCGGTCGTATCCTTCTTCGTAGCGCGATTGATGGCCTTGATGTTTAGGCGCGTGTCCTCGAGGTTGCCAAGCAACTCGCCTTCCAGTTGGGTCGCGAGACCAACGCGGAAGGTCTCGCCCTTGTCGCCAGCACTGAGCGTGAAGGGATCCTCCAGAGGGGCCTACTCTTTGCTGTCGAGCGAGAGTCGCAACATGTGATCTGCCGGCGCGACTTCGCGGATTCCGAAGTGGCCTTGTTCGTCCGTGCGCACGGGGTGATCAGTGTGCCACATCTGCCGGCCGCTCGAACCGCCACCGCTGCCGCCGCCGAGTGCGGTGGATGTTGTGCATGATTTGGTGATGCCGACCGGTGGGGTCCGTGGTCGTGTCGCCATTTGCCCACTGGCGAGTGGTCGTTGCGCGTGCACGGTCCGGGTGTTGATGACGAGTTGTTGTGGCAGCGCGTCGTGAGCGTGCGGGACGGCCTCAAGGACTTGGCGTCGTTTGAGCCGTCTGCCTTAGTTTCGCCTGCGCTCAGCGAATGGATTGAGCCAGGCCACTACCCGGTGGTGCCGTTATCGCACGGCAACCCAAAGGGCTGGGGCGACTCGGGCAACGGCATGAATGGGCCTGTGGTTGGCGAGTCCGTCCAGGTTGAGATTCGCTCGGACGGCAGCGTTCTCCCCAATCCGGTCCGTTTCTCCCCATTAGTGGCCCGCGCGGCAGGAAGAGATGCCAAGTGATCCACGATTGCCGCAGGCCAGTGCTTCAACAAGTCGTGCGCCGCTGCTATGGTCGCGTCGAACGTCTGTTGAGGAACGGTAAATGGTCAATTGCTCCCTAATCACGTCGCCGCGCTCCTTGGTCGGGAGTGTCGTGACGCTTGCTCTTCTGTTGCTATCTGGTTGCCAGGTAGTGAATCCGGTTCAGGTCGATGCGAGCTTCGCGGCAACGCCCGAGTTTGCAGCCAGCTGCCCCACGGTGCTCGGTGTGCTTCCCATTGAGGATGGCACCGCGACCGGCGCGGCAGCGCGCCACCTGACGTTCTTCCGTCAGGAGGTCAACCGCCGGCTTATCGATCGCGGCTACTCGTCGACGACCGAGAACTGGGTCGATGCTTCGCAAATCGGCGCAGCGCCGGCTGGTGAGTCGATCCTGACTCCGGCCCGCCTGTCGACGCTGGCGAAGCAGAGCCGCGACGACGGCGTGCTCGCAATCCGTATCGAGAAGTGGGACGAAGGCACACTGATGGCCAATCGTCGCATCCACTTCCAGATCGGCGCCGCGATGGTTGCCAGCGATGGCACCCAGCTGTGGAGCGGCTCGATCCAAGGCAACGTCAAGGCTGGTGGCGTCGGCGCTTCGCCGCTCGGCCGCGACGCCTCGGCGCGCAGCTGCGCGGAGATGGCGGTTCGGGAACTGCTGCTGCGTTTGCCTGATCGCATTGTGCAGTAGGGCGTGCAGTAGGGCGTGCAGTAGGGCGTGCAGTAGGGCGTGCAGATAGGCGCGTTTGGTCGCTCGCGAAGAGCGTGATTCCGACAGTTGGTGCTCTTCAGGCACAGCTGAAGAAGATCTGTACTTCGCCATCACCGTCTAGAAACAGGCTGGTGATGCCGTCGCCGGGACCGTGCGTCAGGCGATCGAAGCTGGGCGTTCCGTAGCTGACCGGCTCCGGGTGTCCAATCACTGGATGGGGCACATCATTGGCGGGCCAGGTGCCTGTTACCTGACCGAGAAAGCGCCAATCCGGTGACGTTTCGGGCGGGTCAATGCTCTGCCGATCGCTCGGTGCTCCACCGATCTTGGTGCCGTGCACGATGTGCACCGGTGGCAGATCGTCACTGCGGATTCGGCCAACCAATGATGGTTCGTCGTAGCTGCGCACCCGAACTCCAAACAACTCAGCGTCGTCGCCGAGGCCCCCTGCGGGAACGTCTTCCGGTCGGTAGTGCGGCGCGTCATCGTCCATGTCGACCCAGATGAATTCGTAGAGTTCGCGGTCCCAGCTCGAGTGATCGGGATCACAGAACTTGAATATCAACAGCACGTTGTTCGGAGCGAACGGCACGAAGTCGCGCGAATCGGTGAAGTTGAGTTGCGCTTCGAATGTGGCCACGACTCCGTCGCGTTTGGGCCATGCAATGGTGCGCGGCAGGTAGGGAAGGCCGCCGAGCTTGCTTACCGCGGGGTGTGGCGGCGGTTGGGACGACCACAGAAATACGTCGGTCGGAAGCGGCTCGGCAGAGGTGCTCGGCAAGCCCGCGCCTTCTCGCACGTGGTTCAAGTGCCAGTAGTCGAATGGTCCGGATACGACGTAGGGTCCGTCAGGCGAAGCGCGCGTGCCACATGAGAGCACATCGTCGGGTCCATAGATTTCGTGCAGGGACGCAGTCTGCAGCAGCGGGTGGAGCGAGTTCTTGAGCTGGAGCGTGAGCGGCTTGCCCTTCGACATGCCCGGAGGATAGCGGTCGCGAAGCGCCCCCTGGGCAAGCCGGCTGCAAATTCGATGGGGGCATCGCGCCTATGTGATTTTTCTGACCCCGCTGTCTCGTAGTGCGACTTGCCCTTGCGGGAGCTGGATCTGAGGGTCGATAACTTTCCAATGTCCTTTAGTCAGTCTCCCGCATCTGTCGCCCATGCCCTTATTGAGGGCTATTGCGATGAGTTCTTGTCGTTGGCGAGTCTGTTTGCTGAGGCGTTGGTGCAGGCCGATTCGCGCGGCATCGATATCACTTCGAGTCAGAACAATCTCGACTGCTTCAAGCAGGGCATGGCGAGCCTCGGTGCTGTGATCGATGAGTTGCGTCAGAGCGAGCCCCCTGCTCGGACTGCTCCCGCAGAGCCAGAGCCCGATTCACGGCTGGAGTCGGAGCCCGAACCAGAAGCCGCCGTGCCCTTCCGCACCATGCCCAACTTGACCGATGAGGCGGCATGGGGGTCGAGTGCGCTGGCTGCAGGTCAGGTGGATGAGAAGCCGCCTGCCGACGTGGATCACGCAGAGATCGATGCGCGCGTGGTCGAGGCCTACTCCTTCTTGGT
>JBNMND010000183.1:0-11136 GCA_051274975.1 Planctomycetota bacterium
CCTTTCCGAACACGGCAGTTAAGCAGCTTGGGCCGATGATAGTGCTATGCGCGAAAGTAGGTTAGCGCCGGGTTATTATACGAATCACCCCGTCGTCCACTAGGACGGCGGGGTTGTTTCATTTCTAGGGACCGTGTCAAACCTAGGGACCGTGTCAAACCGCCCGATGCCAGGCGGGCTCGAGTGCCACGCGACCCGAGTGCCACGCGACCCAAGAGCCAAGCGGCTCGGGTGTCTCAGTTGCTCTCATACACCGGGACTCGCGGGGTCATGGCAATTCCATGGGGCAGGCCACTCCTGGCCGGGCGTCAGTTGCGAGGTGATCTTGGTGGCACTCTGCCGATTAGCTTGTAGCCTGCTTCAGCGACCATGAGAATCGTTGACCTCTTCGGTGCTGACGCACCGGTAATCTCGTTCGAGTTCTTCCCACCCAAGACGGAGGAGGGCGTCGAGTCCCTTTACCGCACAGTTAAGGAACTCCGGCCATGCCGACCGTCCTTTGTGTCGGTTACCTACGGCGCAGGTGGTAGCACCCGCGATCGCACCTTGGAGCTGGTTGCCCGAATCCAGCGTGATCTTGGCATCACGACGATGGCGCACTTGACTTGCGTTGGGAGTACCAAGGATGAGATCAAGGACACCTTGCAGCGACTGCATGCATCGGGCATCCGCAACGTGTTGGCGCTGCGCGGTGATCCGCCAAAGGGCGAGACAGAATTCCAGCCAACTCAGGGTGGCTTCCAATACGCCACCGAGTTAGTCGCGTTCATCAGGGAGCTCAACATGGACTTCTGCATTGGCGCCGCGTGCTACCCGGAAGGGCACGTGGAATGTCCCGATTCAGAATCCGACTTGGCCCACCTGGTTGAGAAGGTTGATGCTGGCACGGATTTCCTGGTCTCCCAGTTGTTCTTCGACAACGACGAATACCGTGCCTTCACGCGCCGGGCTCGGTCGGCAGGTATTTCGATCCCCATCGTTCCCGGTCTGATGCCGGTGACTAACGTCTCCCAAGTCGAACGCTTCACCAAGATGTGCGGCGCACGCATTCCTCAAGAGCTGCATCGCCGCCTCCGCATCGTTGAGGATGACTCCTCGGCTGTGGTGGCAACCGGCGTTCAGTGGGCAGTGGACCAGGGCCGTGAATTGCTGGCGCAAGGCGCGCCGGGCCTGCACTTCTACACCCTCAACCGTTCATCAGCGACGCTCGCAGTCCACGCAGCGCTCGGGCTCTAGTCCACAGAAGTAGTGGCGTCCCGTAGAGCCTCTGGCCACCAGAGCCGGGGACCACCAGAGCCGAGGACCACCAGAGCCGAGGACCACCAGAGCGTTGGACCACCAGAGCCTCTGATTGGTAGACCCGAAGACCAATACAACCTTCGACCCGAAGAGCTCAGCGCGGGCCTTCGCCGTCAGGTTCTGTCAGTGGCTCGATCGGCTGCAGTCGCGGATGCACGCCATCCTCGCGCTTTAGGTCCCGCAACCGCTCGCACAGCCCGGACCAGCGCTTGCCGTCGTCGTTGTTCTTCACGGCCATCTCAAGCGCCTTGCGTGAGCCGACCAACACCACCAACTTCTTGCCTCGCGTGACGGCGGTGTAGATTAGGGAGCGGCGCAGCATCAGGAAGTGGTCGGTCGTGATTGGCACAACCACAGCGGTGTATTCACTGCCCTGCGATCGGTGCACCGAGATCGCATACGCAGGTAGCAGGTCGCCGAGCTCCTCGAACCCATACTGGTGTTCGCGCTCGGGGAACCGTACGTAGACCTTCGCCGCTTGCTTGTCGATGTGCGTCAACTGACCAACGTCACCGTTCCACACCTCGCGATCGTAGTCGTTGCGGATCTGCATGACCTTGTCGCCGGCGCGGTAGCGCTTGCCATTGCGTTCGACTTCGATCTGGCCGGGGTTCAACAGGTCTTGCAGGTCTCTGTTGAGCGCGTCGGCGCCAACTTCGCCGCGATACATTGGGCACAGAACTTGGATGTCGCGCATCGGGTCGAAGCCAAACTTCCTTGGGATGCGTGAACCAACCATTTCGCGCAACAGGGCTCGTGCTTGGCGGGAATCGTTCGCTTCAACAAAGAAGAAATCGCCGTTCTCGCCGCCGCTGGTTGGGATCTGACCCTTCAGCATGCCGTGCGCGACGCGCACGATGTCTGAATCGTGCTGTTGGCGGAAGATGCGCGTCAATGCCGAAACTGCGACCCGTCCGCTCGCGAGAATGTCGGCGAGCACATTGCCCGGGCCCACCGAAGGCAGCTGGTTCTGGTCACCAACCAACACCAACGTCATCGTCTTCGGCACGGCGCGTAGCAGCGAATAGGCGAGTTGCACGTCGAGCATCGAAGCTTCGTCGACAACCAGCATGTCGCCCTCGAGTGGGTTGTTCTCGTCGCGGGCGAAGCGGTTGGCGCCCGGTGTGAACTCGAGCAAGCGATGAAGCGTGCTGGCCGCAAGTCCGGTCGACTCCTCAAGTCGCTTAGCAGCTCGGCCAGTGGGCGCGGCCAACACGAGAGTCAGCTTCCTCCTCTCCAGGATCTGCACCAAGGCGCGCACGATCGTGGTCTTACCAACGCCCGGGCCACCGGTGATGATCGACACGGGTTCGCTGAGTGCACGCACGACGGCCGTCGATTGCGACTCTGCCAACTCCATGCCAGACACTTGCATGAACCACTTCACGGCGGATTCGGCTTCGACAGGCAGCTTCTCGTGCTTGCCCATTATCAACTGGTTGATCGCGCGCGAAACGCCGTCTTCCGCTTCCACCAACGCCGCGGGATAGATCACCGGTTGCGGATCGTCGTGCAGCAATACCGGGCCTGGTGGCAGCTGCCGCGCGATGCGCCCAGCAGTCGCCAACTCTGGCAACCGAACACGCAGGGAGGCTTCCTTGCACGACAACAACTCTGACGTGCGTCGCAGTAGTGCTGCTTCCGGCAGGTAGCAGTGTCCTTCTCGCGCCGCTTGGCCGAGTACGAACTCCAACGCAGCATCGAATCGCTCAGGTGCAGATGGATCGATGCCCATCTGGCCGGCCAGGCGATCGGCGATGCGGAACCCGACCCCAATCACTTCGTCCGCCAGGCGATACGGGTTCGCTTCGACCAATGCGGAAGCGGTCGCGCCGTAGCGCTTCGTGATCCGTGCCGCGAGCCCGGCGCCGAGCCCATGCGACCGCAAGAACACCAATACGTTCTGCAGGTCCTTCTGGCCCTTCACTGCCTCCGACAGCTCGGCGATCTTACCGTCGCCCAGGCCGCGCAGCTTCTTCAGCTTGTCCGGCTCCTCCTCGATGATGCGCAGGGTGTCCTCGCCAAACTCGTTGACGATCTTCTCCGCCGTGGCGGGGCCGATGCCCTTGACCAATCCCGAAGCTAGGTAGGCTTCGATGCCAGCCGCCGATGATGGCGCGATGGCTTCGAACGTTTCCACTTTCAGTTGCGGGCCGAACTTGGGGTGCGAGTCCTCTTCGCCGGTGACCCGCAACCGCTGCCCTTCCTTCAATCCAGCCATTGGCCCAACGACTGTAACTACCTTCCCGGTAGTCGCTTCGATGACTTTCAGCACAGCCCACCCCGAATCCGGGTTTCGGAAGCTGAAGCGGTCGATAACCCCTTCGAGAGTCACCGGGTTGCTGGGGCTTTCTTTGCTCATGGAAACTTAGGCACCGCGCCTCATTGTCATGCGGCGGCGATCCGCTAAGGTGCTCGGCCCTTTCCCCCATCCAAGGGGGAGTGCTGGGCACCATACGCCAGCCTCCTTCTCGACGCCATGTCGGCGCCGAACCGGATGGGGCAACGTCAGTCTTTACCGTCACCTCCCTGTTCCCCTGACCTCCCTGTCACACTCCGCATGATTCGCGTCCAGGTCCGCCCGAACGAGCCGTTGGAAGCTGCACTCCGTCGCTTCAAGCGTCAGTGCAACTACGCCGGCATCTTCCGTCTCGCTAAGAAGCACGCTTATCACGAGAAGTCCAGCGACAAGAACCGCCGCGAAGGTCGCGAGCGTCTGCGCAACATTCTCATGGCCGAGCGCAAGCGCGGCGGTGGTTCGAGTGTTCGCAGCAACAAGAAGCGTCGCGCACGTCCGGGTAAGGGCAATGACCGTCGCAACGATCAACCGGATTTCGATCCGTTGACCGCGGACACGACGCTCGATCGCAAGGCAGCGACGGAAGCTGGCAACATGCCACCCGTGACGGCTGCCGCACCGGTCGCGCCGGCCGCGCCCGCTGCTACGGAATCGTAGTCAGATCGTGCTGAGCAGTTCGGCATGCGCCTTGGCGCGGTCGAGCGCCGCACCGATCACGGACCAAAGGTCGGCGACTTCGCTGGCTGGCATGGTTCCGGCCCAAAAGCCTTGGGCCCAGAGTCTGTCCGCACGACAACCCAAACGGCTCGGGAGCACCTGAATTGGCGCTTCCTCGATACCCCGGCGAAGGCCCGCGCGATCTCAGCAAGCCGCTAGAGCAGGTCCGCGTACTCATTGACGCCCGGACAGCCGGCCAGCGCCTCGATCTCGCACTCACCGCGATCCTCACCTGGCGTTCGCGTTCGAGCATCGTACGCATGATCGACAAGGGCATGGTGCGGCTCGAAGGTCGTGTCGTGCCGTCTAGCCGCAAGGTCAAGATCGGCGATACGGTCGAAGTCGACGTGCCGCAGGATCCGGTGCCGCAGGCGAAGTCCGACGTGAACTTCGAGCTGCCTATCCTGTTCGAAGACGAATACATGATCGCCGTGGACAAGCCTTCGGGCATGGCGGTGCATCCATCGGGCCGCCACCTGCACGGCACGTTGATCCACGAGTTGCATCGCCGTTATCGCCGTCCAGAAGAACCGGAGCACGATGTCGTTCCGCGGTTGCTGCATCGCATCGACCTCGAGACTTCGGGCGTCGTCGCGGTGGGCCTCGACGAGCAATTCCACCAACTCGTGCGCAGGCAGTTTGAGGACCGACTCGTTCAGAAGTCCTATTTAGCAGTGGTGCACGGCAGGCCGGAGAACGAACAGGGCCGCATCGACTTCGGCATTTGCCCGGACAAGCAGTCAGCCGTGCGTCTCAAGCTAACGACCTGCGAATCAGGGCTCGGGCTGTCGGCGATCACGCGCTACCGCGTCGTGCGTAGCAGCGAGCGGTTCTCGTTGGTTGAGGTCAAACCGGAGACCGGGCGCACGCACCAGATCCGGGTGCACATGGCCGCCATCGGCTGCCCGCTCGTTGGCGACAAGCTCTACGGTGCCGATGAACAGCTGTTCTTGCAGGGCATCGCTGGCGAACTCAGTGAAGCGGATCGTGACGCGCTGGTCTTGGACCGGCATGCGCTGCATTCGCATACATTGACCTTCTACCATCCTCGACGCGATCGCGAAGTGACGATTGAGGCGCCGCTGCCGCGCGAGTTCGCCGAATTGGTTCCGCAGTAGTCGCGGGGTTTGCGCGCCGTTGTCGTGCTGGTACGCCCACAGGTTGCTGGCCGCGAGTCAGGCGTTTCCTGCCTGGCGCTTCCTGACAGAAGTCAGCTGCCGGCCGGCTTGGTTGGGCTGCCGGCTTAGTTGCCGGATGGCGCGTCGGCCATCACTCCCAATACACGATCCAAGAACGCGAGCTCCTCTTCCGAGCAGTGGCTCCAATCGAGTCCGAGTTGGTAGAAGTGAGAGTCTGGTTTGCGGGTGACGCGTGTCGTGCGAGTCCGGATCTCAATGATCTCGTCGTTCAATGACAGACGAAGGATGACGCCTTGGCCCTTGATGGGGGGCTGTCCGGTCTCAAGGCCGATGCCCGTCCGAGAAAGATCCTTCACCGTGCAGAGCGCTTGGTTGTTGGCGTTCAACGAGCCACACGCTTCCAGGCTGGCTACGGCAACGGCGCTAACGCGAGTTGACCGGCGGCGATCTTCTTGATCCATGTCCCCTGAATCGGCATTTCGGCCGCGATGGCATGAATGCAACCGGCCGTTGGGGTCGCTTCGTTGGCGTGTTGCAGGGGCAGCTCCGCGAGGCTTAGAGGGCCGTGTTCGCCGGGTGCACCAAGCGGTAACGATCCGTCGATCGCATGGGGTCTAGGCTGACCCGCCGTGGGGTAATCCCATGCTTGCTACCGTTGGGCGCCACTTGGCCAGTCACTTGTGGTTCCGTCGGGCGATCTGCGGGCGTGGTGAAAGGCTCTAGAGCCGTCTCGGCTGCCGCATGCCCATCAGTCGCCGTAGCAGGTTGACGGTTGGATTCGCTTCTATTGACCGGGGGCTTGGGGTCCATGGGCATTCCTGGATGACGAACCCCTCCAGGGTAGACCTCGGATTGGTCGCTGCCAACTGGGTCAGCCGTGATTCGAGGCTAGGCAGCGAATACGGACCCGGCCAGCCACGGCAGAGCGCAAAGCACGACGAACAGCACGGCGACGGCCCGTAGTTCGCGGCTGATCGTCGGTGTGGGCCGCGGCGGTAGTTGCTCTTCCAGGTCGTCGTTGGTCGCGGTGTGGGGCTTTGCATCTGCGGCGCCGGCATCGCCAGCTTGACCAGACACGTGGGCGTGCGCAGGTCCGGCCGACTGGGTGTCCGTCTCCGTCGAGGTCAACGTCAGGCTCGGATCGGGCACGGGCAGTCGCAACAGCCGCTGCCCAGCGAATGTCAGGACGATCAGCGCCACCGGCCAGCGAGCCCACGGCGGTAGACCTGCACCAAACCCGGTGCCAAGCGCACCTAGGAACAGAGCGCCGGTCATCAAGTTGCCCATTTCGAGGCCACGATCTTCTTCGCGGCTATCAGTGAACGGCACGCGATCCAGCTGGGCCATGCGTTCGGCGGCGAGTACTGCCAAGCCGAACGCGAACAGAGCTGCGGCAGCGCGGTCGAGATGGTTGGGCCCAAAGCTGGTCACCAAGATCAGCGCCAACCCGTAGGTCGGCACCAACACGTGCGTGGTTAGCGCGCGCCACGTCGCGTCTGAAACCAAGTCGCGGGACAGGCCAGGAGCATGACCGAAGACCCACCCGGTGTTCGCTTGATCTGCGCGCGGTAAGAACGCGATCAAGAACGGTAGGTAGATGGCGGGGAGCTGCAGTAGCAGGCAGACCAACACGAAGTCGTTCTTGCCGCCTTCGGCTCCGAGCGTCAAGAAGACCATGCCCGCCGGTAATCCCAACAACGGCAGAACCCGTGCTCGGAAGCCGGGGCTACGCCACATCGAGATCGCGACGAACTCAGCAATGCCGAGTCGCGGGCCGCGACCGCTGATCTTCGCCAGCAATCGCAGCAACGGTTGCCGCGCGCTGATGCGATTGCGGGTCGGGGTGTTCGCGGTCAGCAATGAGACGGTCGCGATCAGCAAGAGCAACGTCAGTCCGGCCCATGGCAGTAGTCGCCACGATTCGCCGGTTGGATCGGCGAGCAACCTGGCCGCGTGATACGGCGGCAGCAACTCGGCGCCCAGGCGTCCGATTGGCAGGGAGTCCGCCGTGCCGGTGAGTTGGCGCAGCGCCAAGGCGAACAGCACGAAGCCAGCGCCCAGTAACCCCGCCTTGACGGTGCCCATCGCGAGCGTTGCTCGGGCCACGCCGAAGATGCGTGCCAGCAAGGCACGGAAGGTCGCAAGGGTAGCGTTTGTCAAGCCGGTGCAGGCGCACGCGGCCAGGATGTAGCCAATCGCCTGCAGCCACTCACCGGTCAGGTGTGCGAGCAGGATCGCTGGTGGCAACGCCATCCCCGTGGTTACCAGCACCAGTTGGAACGATGCGTGTCCGGCGCGGGCGAGCACAATCGATGTCGACGACACTGGCGCCCCGGCCAGCAGCGTGGCATCCGCGGCTTGGCGCAGCGGTCGTTCTTCGTCGCCCAGCGAGCCGATCCCGATCAGCAGCGTCGACAGACAGAGGTTGGCGGCCGCGAACGGAATTGCCGGTACGTCCGGATAGAGCAGCATCGCGAAGACGAAGGCGAGCAGCGATTGCCACATGATCGTCGTCGTCAAGCTGCTGCCCTGGCCATCGCCGGCGCGGCGCGAATCACCAAAGAAGTCGAGCAGCAGCCACGTGCGGATCAACGCGGTGATCTGAACTCGAGCGCGAATGGGCCTCATTGCGGGTGTCCTTCTCGCAGCAATAGGCACGAGGCGGTGTAACCGTGAAGGTGGGTCATAGTACCAACGGGGCCGATCTCACCGTTGCACGTGCAGCCGGCGAGCGGCACGTCCGGAGCTAGCGAGGCGAACCGATCATGGTCGTTGCCTTGGCGGCCGATGCAACGGAACATCAACGCCGCTTGCGCTAGCCCGACGTTGGAGAGCTCTAGTTGGGTTTGCAGATCATCGAGCCCAGAGCCATCTCGCAGGTGCAACTGCACCGAGCGCCCGACGGACAAGTTTTCGCCGACCACCATGTGGCCATCGTCGATTCCGAGCACGTTGCGCACCAGGAAGTCACCAGCGGTTGGTTCGCTCATCGCAAACGGGTCACTCGCGATGCCAATGAACAACGGGCTGCCATCGGCGAGGAACGCGTCGGCGTCGGTCAACGTCTGCAATTGGGCTTCGACGAAGTTCTGGATCGGCATGTCATCGACGCGTGCCAGTCGATTGCGGTTGGCTTGCGTGATGCGACCGGCCTTGCCGATTGGCCGACATCCTTGCGCGACCGCCGGTTCGACGATGAGGTTGCCCGACAAGGTCAGCACGATGGCACCTTGATTGACTCGCTGGCGCCCGCAGAACAAGGCGTTGCCTTCCGGGTGTTGGCTACCGCTGGCGAGGCCGCCGATCTTCGGCACATCCGGTAAGACGAAGTCGAGTCCCGCAAGCAATGCGCGCATGTCGCAATGGAACGGCTCGCCGATCACCAGCATGCCGCGCGGTGGGCCATCCGTGTCGGGCAGCAACTGGCGCCACGCCGATGGTGCGGCGTCGGCGTGCGGCAAGTCTGCGTTCGAGATGACCGTGGCGGCGGCGTGGGCTCCGGGGAGGCGGCCCGCCAGAACGGATACCGCCTGTTGCTTCTCCGACATCGTATTTTGATGCAGCAGCCCGGCGCCGGTGCACCCGATCAAGGTCTTGGCGCCGATCATCTCCTGCAACATCACCGGAAGGCGATCGAGGTCGGCGCCATAGGTAGCCGACGCAAACACGACCAGCAGGTCGACCGGGCCGTGCCCGAGGCAGCGCCGCACTTCGCTGGCGACGGCCTCGCAGGCCTCTTCCAGGTCATCGGATTCGGCCAGTGCGCTGTGGAATTCCATGGGTGGGGTCACGGGGCTCGCACATAGCTGCACGCAGGGCAGCGCGATTCCGTTGGGGCACGATAGACAAGTCGGGCGGCGGTGCAACGCAGCGACTGCCGGGGATTCGGTTGCCGCCAGTCGCGCGCCATGAGAAGGTGCGCATCGTGCAGATCGTCCTAGTCAGTTCGCCGGGAACGGGTGAAGCGCCACACTGGAGCCATGCGCTCTCTCTTCAGTTCGCCCGCCTGGCGGTTGCGCGGGGTGCGACTGTGCGCTGGATGGCCGCCCTGCACCCGGGCCAGCCCCAGCCGCCCAGCGAGACAGGTATTCAGGTCTTCGCTCACCAGGAACGCAGCAAGCTGCCGTTGTCCAAGGTGGCTAGCAGCCAGTTGGACGCGCCGGTTGAGTCGGCGGTGACTGCTTGTCTGCGCGAGCAACCCCTGTCGGTTGTTGTGCACATCGGTGTCGGCACCCAGGGAACGCCCAACGTGCTGTGGTTGTCGGACCGGCTCGGCAGCCGCACGTTCGCCTGCACCCGCGGCATCGAGTTGGTCTGCCATCGCGGCGACCTGCTCGACCGGGACAAACGCGTCTGTCAGGATTGGTCCGATGCCGAGCGATGCCGGTGGTGCTGTTCGATATCGCGGTTTCGGCGGCCGGCGAGTAATGACCTGCTCAATCGCGTCGACTTGCTCATCGCCGGTCTGCAAACCTGCGCCAGCATTTTGGTGCCAGACGAAGGCGACGTCGCCTTCATCTTAGGGCTCGGAATCTCGGCCCAGCAGATCGCGGTGGGAGCGACAGCTGAAGACCTCGTGGCTCGCGTGTTTGCGACCGTGGACTAGCGTTGTTGGCTGGCGCTTTTCGCCTAGTCGTTCCGTTCAGTCTGGCCGTTTGGTCCGGCCGACTATTCCTGGCGGCGGAAGTCGAGCGCGCCGAAGTCAAAGTCCGCGATCGGGCAGTCGATCTTGAACGAGACGATGTTGCTTTGGCTGTCCAGCTTGAACGATACCAATGCGAACGGCAGGAACTTGTCGGGGAAGTCGACGCGGAACGTGTCGTCGTGCCAGTGCTTCATCGTGCCGAAGATGCGGCGCTTGGCCGGCACCAAGACGAGCGATAGCTCACCGCCTTCGGTTAACGTGACTTTGGCGTCGCCGTAGATGTCGTCTTCGTAGTCTCCGACGTAGTCCTTGATCTCGTGGCTCAGCGACGTGCCTTCGCGACGCTGGCCTTCGCGCTTGGCGATGGCCTTCTTGGCATCGGCATCGATGCGCTTCTTAATCGTCGCGATGCGCTTCAAGATCTTCATGCCGTCTTCGCCGGCGTATTCGGCGTAGAGAGCGCGCTTCAGGGCTTCATTGACGATGCCATCGTTGCCGTTGTTGAGCAGCACGAAGCCGAAGCGTTTGCCTGGCATCATCGAGACCTTGCTCAGAAACCCTGGCATGCCGCCGTCGTGCTCGACGATCTTGTTGCCGCGATCGATCGATAGGAACCAACCAAGTCCGTAGCTTTTGAAGTCGTCCGTTCGTGAGCTGGTGCCGCCGGTGGCCGTGTGCGTGTGGGGCCGCCACATCTCAATCAGCGAGGCCTGCGAAACAATTTCCTCGCCCTTCCAGACACCGCCCGCCATCAGCGCGCGCATCCATATTGACAGCTCGTGAGCTGATGAGTAGATCGAGGCGGCGGGCTTGCACGCATGGAACTCGTGATCGGGAATGACCTCGCCATCGATGTGCGGCAAAGCGCGGTCGGCGACATCGGACACGCTCTGAGCATCCGGGCGCGACTGGTTCATGCCGAGTTGCTGCATGATGCGCTTCTGCACGAAGTCACCCCACGTCTGGCCGGTCTTGCGTTCGACGATCTTGCCGGCGACCAGATACATCAGGTTCTGGTAGCCGAATTCGCCGCGGAA
>JBNMND010000184.1:0-11073 GCA_051274975.1 Planctomycetota bacterium
GATAGCAGTTCGTCTAAACGCGAGGGCACCCAGCCCCTGGTTGCGAGTTGTTGAAGTTGTTCACGATCTATCAGGTCCAGACGGGTTGCCGTCGACCAGACCTGCGTGTGCACCTTGCTGGCTTCGAATTGAATCTGCTCGTGCATTTCCTTTGACCACGGTTGCGGCGGCATAGGTTTGGCCGCTGCGATCGCTTCGCGGATGCGTTTGCGCACTTCCGGCAGCGCGACGGGAGTTGCACCGGTTGCAACTAGCGCATGGGCCAGATCCCCGGCCTGCGACCAGTTGCGCAGGTGTTCGGGCTCGAGTGACAGGTTAGCGAGATGCCTGCGCACGCGACCTACGGTGTCGCTCGGCATTTCTAGCGCGGTTGCGCCAAGCAGCGGCAGTATGAAGAATAAGAGCAAGCCGGTGCCGATGTCGAGATGGCGCGATTGGGCTGTGATCAGCAAGCAGGCGGCGACTGTGCCGAGCCACAACACCCAGCCAACCCCATGGTGACCGAAGGTCGAATCTCCATCGAAGATGATGACGCTGCCGAGCCACGCCCAACAACCAAACACGGCGGCCAGCAGCAGCATGAGGATGACGCGGCCGACGTGCACCGAGCTGGCAACTCCAGAGCGCGCGCTCTGCCCGATGTGCCAGGTCATGATCAGCATGGCGACGATCAAACCAAGGGTTACGAAATGGGTGGCTGCTGAGCCACCGCCCAAGAAGAAGGTCGCGATCGCCGCGATGCCGAGCAAGCTGCCGATCGATGGCAGCAGTGCTTGGAAGGACCGATTGGCTTTGCGCGCGCGGGCTGACGGTTGTGGTTGGTCGCGATAGGTCGCGGGGTCGACGCCGCGGAGTCCGCGCACGAAAGCCGCGATGGCTCCTGCCAAGAGCAGGAGCGGCAGCGTCACCGTGGTCAGGAGCGATTTGCCGGAAGCGCCGGCGGCCGGCACGCCAGGGAGAACGCTCGCGGCTTGCTTGCCAAACGAACGGTTTTTAGATGAGCCGTCACCAGCATCATCATGGATGTCTTGTTCGTCGTCTCGCTGATCGTCATCGTGGCCGGCGTTAGCCGCTGCGGCCAAGCGTTGGGCGATGCCCGCCGAGAACGTTGTCGCATCCGGCTGGCGCGGTGCAAACAGGGCGCGGAGCTCTCGCTCTGCAACCATCGGCGATCCGTTTTCGTTGTTCGCGGTCATTGCGTGGCTCCTGCCATGCCGGCATGGATTCGTTGTGCTTGTTCGCGCAAGGCGCGGCGTGCTTGAAAGAGCCGGCCTTCGACTGCTTTCTCGGTCAAGAACAGCAGCGATGCGACTTCACGCGTGCTCGCCTCATCAAGGTAGAACATGCGCAATACGGTTTGGTGTTCGGTGCGAAGCTCGGCGAAGGCTGTGCGCAACGCAGCCAAACGTTCGTCAGTCTCGTCAGTCGCGATTGGCGCGGCGAGGTGGTCTTCTTCGGGCAAATCGACGTGACGGAGTTTGCGGATCTTGCGCCCATTCTGGCGTTGCAGGTTGGCGGCAATACCGCGCAGCCACGGACCGACGACCCGGCTGTCCTTGGGGCTGCCGCGCAAGCGCTTGATGCTCAGCCACGCCTCGCAGAAGGTGTCTTGCGCTAGCTCCTCGGCTTCGCCCCAGTTCGAACCCCACGACGCCAGCAAGCCCATCAGGGGCCCGCGGAATCGTGTGATCCACTGCTCGAGGATCGGGTCTAGGGAAGGTGTCATTGCTGACGATTGTCCAGGGCTGCACAAACCCCTCACGGTTTCTCTGGTTCTTTTCGCCAGATATGCCGCGCGACTGCAGGCCCCGGTGGTTGCTTGGTCCTACCGCTGGCCGAGCAGGTCGCTGATCTGAACCAGGGCCACAATCCAATCACCTTCGAAGCGATACGTGTGGTGACTCACGTATGCGTCGGATGACACCTTGGTGGTCTCGATACGCATCGGCCACAGTTTGGCGTTCTCGAGTTGTCGTCGCACCTCATTATGCAGCGTGTCGACGTCGTCACCTTGGAGCCATCAGTCCATGGAGATCACAAACTTGGTGCCAGCCTTGCTTGTCGTTCGATGGTGGCAGCGGCATCTGTCGCTGCACCTGTAGCGGCACCGTCTGGCCCGATCACGCAATCGAGTGCGACACTGATGCACTTGTCGTTCAAGCCATGTGGCCACTGCGCCAGAAACTCCGCCTCGAGCGTTTGCCAGTCGGCGGGGAAACGCCAACCGAGATCGTCGATGGAAAGTTGCGCCGTCGGAACAGGGTAGCGGATCTCGTCGATCTCGATGTGGAAGTCGTCGAACCAGTTCTGGACCTTCTGGATACGGAACTTGTTCAGCTCCCCGTAGAGCGGCGAGAACCGGGCCGAAGGCACGATGACGCGGTAGCCCCAGGCCCGGAGTTGCTGAACCGCTGCCTTGGCTCCGGGGATCGGTTGTCCATCTTGGCCGCAGACCGTGTCGTCGAAGTCGAGACAGGTCACGTTCGTAGTCCGCGCTTGTAGCTCCCAGTGCACAGCATGGCTTCGGAACATCTCGCCAGATGCTCTAACCTCCGGCCAGCATTTGGTTGCCGCTACAGCGCGTTCAGGAACGAGTCGAGGCGTGCCATCGTGTGATCGCCCATGTGGCCGATGCGGAAAGCCTTTCCCTTCAGATCGCCGTAACCCTTGTCCATCTTGAAGCCGGATGCGGCGGCAAGCTTGGCGAGCGCTTCGACGTCGGCGCCGCCGGCATCGATGCAACTGACCGTTGGCGAGCGCGCGCCGGCATCGGTGACGAACGCATGGAAGCCCTTCGACTCGGCCCACGCGAGCGTGCGTGCTTGCAGGTCGAGGTGGCGTTGCCAGCGGTTCTCGAGGCCTTCGGTGGCGATGCGATCGAGTTGGCGTTGCAGCGCGTAGACCAATGGCACGCACGGCGTCGCTATCGTCTTGCCGGCGTTCGTATCCTTGACGGCCTTGGGAAGATCGAGCAGGAAACCGCGTTCTTCGATGGTCTCCGCGCGCAGAAGGGCGCGGTCGCTGACGGCGTAGACACCGAGGCCCGGCGGCAAAGCGAGGCACTTCTGGGTGCCGGCGAATGCGTAGTCGAGGCCCCAGTCGTCGAAGCGCAGTTCGGCGCCGGACAGGCTGGTGACAACATCAACGAGGATCAGCGATTCGGGCGCGTGTTCGCGCACGACGGCCGTCAATGCTTGCAGCGGCTGGATGACACCAGTCGCGGTTTCATTGTGCGTGATGCAGACTACATCGGGCTGCGCGCCGTTCTGCAGGTGCTGGGCGAGCGCGTCCGGGCTATGGGCCTGGCCGAGGGGCATCTCGATCACCTCAGGGGATCGACCGCATGCCGAGCTGATCTTCGACCAGCGTTTGCCAAACGCACCGCCGACCAGATGCAGCGTGCGGCCGCCGCGAGCCACCAAGTTACGCATTGATGCTTCCATCAACGCGGTGCCGGCGCAGGTTTCGAACGCGACGTTCTGTTCGGTTAGGAACAGCGGTTTCAGTTTCTGGCAGACGTCTTTTACCGTCGCGACGAACTTGGGGTCGCGATGGCCGAGCAGTGGCATCGCCATGATCTGGCGGAGCTCGTCGTCTACTTCGGTCGGGCCGGGGATGAAAAGTACAGGGTGATCGCCCATTGCCATGAGCATCATGATTCGGCTCAGGAAAGCAACGAGCTGAAGTTCGGATCCTGCTGCAGGACAGATAGTTCTTGCGGGGTGAGGCAGTGCGGCAGGATCGCGGCCAGGCTTTTCTCGTGCACGAAGTAGTCGGCGTTCTTCAGAACCGTCTCCCGGGCGACCACGCCGCCGAAGCCAATGAAGCGTGCAACGTGCTCCTTGGTCTCGAGATCGGTGATGCCGTCGCCGACGAACACCATTGGGTGGTGGGCTTTGGGGGCGCCTTGCACGACCGGGATCTTGCCGCCGTTTTGCCAGAGAGGCGAGGCGTGGTCGAAGTCGCGGTAGCTGCCATCGTCGTGGAAGATCAGTGGCACCGCGTGCACGTGTTCGAGTGGCACCGAGAGGTGGCTGGCGATGTGTTGCACCGGGGTTAGCAGGCCGCCAGAGACGATGCCGACGTGCTTGCCGAGCAATTGCAGGGCGGCGATGGTCGCCTTCGCATCGGGCACGAGCTTGCTGACGTAATGCTCACCGATCGCGTCGAGTTGCTCGCGATGCGGCGCGAGCTTGCTCAGACGCGACTCGTAGACTTCCGCTAGAGGTAGCGTGCCGTTCATCGCTTGCGTGGTCAGCTCGGCGATGTCCTTGCGTAGGTCGGGATCGGCGAACTGGAGCAACTCGTCGATGCCTTCAATCGAAGACAGCGTCGAGTCACAGTCGAAGTAGACGGAGGCGAATGGCGGCGACACGGGGGCTGCTGGGTGGCTACTGCGCTACAGCACGATGTGTGCGCTGGCGACCGATGGGATGCTCTGGACCATGTCGCGCAGGCCTTTGGGGAAATCACCGGTGATGTTCAAGACGCCGAGCGCGGTGTCCTTACCGTCGCCGGTGCCGATTTGCATGCGCGAGATGTTGCAGCCGGAATCGGCGAGCATCGTGCCTAGCTTGCCGACGACACCGGGTTCGTCCTTGTGGAATGTGACCAGCATCGGGCCCTCGGGGATCGCGTCGATCACGTAGTCGTCGAGCTCGACGATGCGGCCGTGACGTTGGCCCATGACGGTGCCAGACGCAATGTGGCGGGTTTCACCGATCAACGCTTCGACGCGCAGCAGTGACACGAAGTCGCGCGTCATGTCGGTCGATTCGAAGTGCACGCGAACATTGCGTTCTTCGGCGATGCGTTCGGCGTTGACGGTAGTCAACGTACCGCTGACCGAGGAACGCAGTGCGCCGACGATCATCGCCACGGTGAGTGCGCGGTGGGACGAGGCCGGGATCGCGCCCTGCACGCTGAGGCGAAGCGACACCAGCGGACCTTCGAAGGTCTGCGTCAGGAACGACGCGAGGTTGCGCGCGAGGTCCATGTAGGGACCGGCTTGCACGGCATCGGCGGGCGACAGCTTGGCGACGTTGACGCCGTTGAGCACGACGCCCTTGTTGACCGCCAGGTCAATCTGGCGCGCCATGTCCATCGATACGTTGCGCTTGGCTTCCTTGGTGCTCGCACCGAGGTGCGGCGTCATGACCAGGTTGGGAGCGCTTCGCAGCGGGTTGTCTTCGCCCAGCGGTTCGTTCTCAAAAACGTCGAGCGCAGCGCCGGCCAAGTGGCCTTCTCGCAGTGCTTCGCATAGGCCCTTTTCGCAGACGATGCCGCCGCGTGCGGCGTGCACCAGGCGGGCGCCCTTCTTCATGGCGAACAAGCGATCGCGGTTAAGTAGGTGCTTGGTTTGCTCGAGCAACGGCAGGTGCAACGTGACGAAGTCGCTGGTTGCCAGCAGTTCGTCGAGATCGAGCATTCGCACGCCGTCCGGCGCGTTGGCCTGGGTGACGAACGGATCGTAGGCCGCGATCGTCATGCCGATGCCGGCGGCCTTGCCGGCGACGACACGGCCGATTTGGCCGAGGCCGACGACGCCAAGTTGCTTGCCTTGCAGTTCGACGCCTGTGAACTTGGACTTCTCCCACTTGCCTGCGCGAATCGACGCGTCGGCTGCCGGGATGTTGCGCGCCATGCTCATCAACAACGACAGCGCGTGCTCGCCGGTTGTGACCGCGGCGGCCTCCGGCGTGTTCATCACCGCGATACCGCGCGCGGTGCAAGCGTCAACGTCGATGTTGTCGATGCCGATGCCGGCGCGACCGATCAACGCGAGGCCGTCCGCGAGCTCGAGGCTCTTGGCCGTGACCGTCGTGGCAGAACGCACGACCAGCGTCTCGAAGCCTGGCAGCGTTTCGCGCAACGTCGCTTCGTCCATGCCGGTTTTGAGCGTGACGTCACCGACGTCGCGCAACAGGGCCATGCCTTCCGTTCCTAGATCGTCAGCTACCAGTATTCTCGTCATTCGTCTCGCGGTGCGTATTCAGCGTGGCAGGGGCCACAGTCAGTTCTGTTGCGGTGGGCTGCTTGAGCAGCTGCTGTGAAGTATCGTATCCAACCGAAAGCGCCAGGCGCTAGCGAGCGCCGGAGCCGCGCATGATGACGGCAACGGTGCGTAGGATGACGTTCAAGTCGAACAGCAGACTCATGTTCTTGATGTAGTATAGGTCGTAGCGCAGTTTCTCCTGCGCGTCCTCAATCGAGGCGCCATATGGGTGGCAGACCTGTGCCCAGCCGGTCAGGCCGGGCTTCACGGTATGTCGCAGCGGGTAGAACGGGATATCCTGCTTCAGCTGATCGACGAAGTGTTTGCGCTCGGGCCGAGGGCCGACGAACGACATCTGGCCACTGAGGATGTTGAAGAACTGCGGGATCTCATCGATCCGGGTCAGTCGCATGAAGCGGCCAACGGGGGTGACGCGCGCGTCGTTCTTTGCGGCCCAAACGGGCCCGGACTTGGCTTCTGCATCTTGCCGCATGGTGCGGAACTTGATCAGTCGGAAGGGTTCGCCGTCTTCTCCGATGCGCTCTTGCAGGAAGAAGATTGGGCCGCGGCTACTTAGCTTGATCGCGGCTGCGGCCAGGATGCAGATCGGGAACGATAAGACCACCCCAGTCAACGAGGCCAGGATGTCGAGCACACGCTTGAGCGCTAACGTCAGCGGTGCCTTGGCGAACCCGCGGCCGTAGATCAAGTAGCTCGGCCGCATGCTTTCGACGGCGAGCTTGCCGGTCAGGCGCTCGTACATCGCGTCCTTCTCTTCGATGATGACGCCGTCCATGCGGCATTTCAGCAGCGCATCCACCGGGAACTTACCGCGACGTTCTTTGAGGGCGACGATGACGCGGCTGATGCCCTCGTCACGGCATTTTTTGTGCAGGCACTCGAGCGTGCCGATCAGCGGTGGGTCGGTGTCGCGGGTTTCTAGCGGTGGTTGTCCCTGTTCTTCGATGATCCCGAGCAGTTCGAACCCGGCCATCGGGTTGTCCTGAATCATCCGCGACAGGCCGAGGGCTTCGGGCGACGAACCGAGCACGATGACACGTTCGCCGAAGCGCCACTTGTAGAAGAACCAGTGGAACGCGTGGCGGTAGATGAACAACAGCACAAACGCGACGCCGACCAGCAGGATTAGCTTCCAAGTCTCGCTGTTCAGGTTGTGGAGGCCCGGTAGATAGAACAGCGAGCCGGCGAATAGCGCCAGGAAGCCAATCATCACCAGCGCGTAGCCGTAGCTGTGCACGAGGCGGTTGGCAAGGCTGGCGCGGTTCTGCGAGACCTTCCAGTCGTAGAGGTCGTTGTAGCTCAACGACGCCTGGCAAATGATCGCGATCGTCAGGCTGGTCAGCAGGCCACGCCACAGGTCGATCGACGGCTCGAACAGCAAAAAGCTTTGCGTGCTGAGCGGCGGCACACTCGTGCCAATCATGATCACAGCAACGAACAGCAGTGTCTCGCTGAACAGAAGCAGCAGCTTGCGCCGCGGAATCATTTGCTGTGCTAGGGTGACCATGGGGTGGGTAAGCGGAGGATCTCTTGTCCAGTAACTCGGCAATCGCGACTGCGTTGCGTGAGGTTTACGGGATAACCCTATGCCATCGGGTGCAGCGGACCAGCAACGGTAGCCCTCAAAGTGTTGTAGATCGGCATTACTAGGGTCGTAGGTGTCGTGCCGTTGCCAACTCACGGTGATGATGTCGATGCGCAGCTCTTGTGGCCGCGGTCGGAGCGACAGTTCGAGGCTGCGCAAGCTGCGCTCGATGCGGTCGAGCTGCTTGCTGGTGACGCAGCGTTCCGGTGCCGGGTGATCGCGACGTGCCTTGACCTCGACGGCGCAGTACGTGCGCCCGCGCCGGGCCAAGATGTCTATCTCACCGCTCGGCAACGCGAGGTTTCGCGCAACCACGCGATACCCAGACCTACGCAGCCAACGGCATGCGAGGTCTTCTCCGAGTCGACCGGATGTTTGCGTGGCATTGCGTGCCGGGTTCTTGCTATTTGCCGGCTTCCGGTGCGGGCTCGTCACGGACGATGCGCGACACCGCGCTGCGATCGAACGTCATGTTGTTGTCGCCGGCACGGACGGTGACCGTCTTCTCGTCGAGCGCGCTGACAACACCGTGCATGCCGCTGAGCATGACGACCGATTCGCCGACCTTGATGGCGGACAACAGGTTCGCCTGCTCCTTCTTCCGCTTCTGCTCCGGGCGGATCATCATGAAATACATGAGGACCAGGAACATCGGCATCATCCACATGATCTCGGTGCTGGCGCACGGTCCCTGTGCAGCCGGCGCGTTCGGGTCCGTGGTGCCCGTGGTGCCAGTGATGGACGGCGCACCGCTCGGACCGCCAGTGGTCCCGGGGCCAGTTGGGGCACCGCCAGTCGGCGCGAGCGCCGGGTTGTCGGAGCGCGATTGCGGATCCTGGAGGGTGCGATCGAGGGCGTTGGGAATGAAGTAGGTCAATTGCGACATCGGCTGGTCGGTCGAGAGCCGGGCTCTCGGGGCGTCCGTAGGGAACGGTTTGGAAAATGGGCCAGCAGTATAGGGACCGGGCGCCTTGTGTTGCAGGCAAAGAAGCGCATCCTGTTCCGCTCGGAGTTTTTAGTTCCGACCAAGTCATGCGAGTTCTTGTAGCGATGTCCGGTGGTGTCGATAGCAGCGTGGTCGCCCTGATGCTCCAGCAGCAGGGCCACGACGTGGTCGGCGTGTTTATGCGCAATGGCGTGGCAGGCAAGTCTGCCCAGGAGAAGTCGTGCTGTTCGGCTAGCGACGCGCGCGACGCTTCGGTGGTGGCGGATCGTTTGGGCATTCCGTTTTACGCGGTGGACTACGAGCAGGAGTTCGCCCGGCTGATGGATCACTTCGCCGCGGAATACCGCGCCGGCCGGACACCTAACCCCTGTGTGCTGTGTAATCAGGACCTGAAATTCGGGCACCTTTTTAAGCTGGCGGACGATGTTGGCGCAGAAATGATCGCCACCGGTCACTATGCCGTGCAGAAGGATGGCGAGCTGCATCTCGCAGCCGACCCGGACAAGGACCAGACTTACTACCTGTTTGGCGTCGATCGGGCCGCGCTCAAGCGCACGCTGTTCCCACTCGGCGGCATGACCAAGGCCGAAGTTCGCAAGGTCGCGAGTGAGGCTTCGTTGGTGACCGCCGAGAAGGCCGAGTCGATGGACATCTGCTTCGTCACCAGCGGCGACTACCGCGACGTTGTGCGCACGCGGGGTGGTGCGGGCAAGCCCGGCAAGTTCCTCGACGCGTCCGGGAAGGTGCTTGGCGAGCACGGTGGCCTCGATGGCTTCACGGTTGGCCAACGCAAGGGTTTGCCGGCGCTAGGCACACCGCACTATGTCGCGGCGATTGCAGCAGATTCTGGCAACGTGACGCTGGTGCCGCGCGAAGGCCTGAAGAAGAAGATCATGTTCGTCGACGGCGTGCACTGGTTGGTCGACGCCCCCAAAGACGGCGAGCCTCTGGTCAGTGAGATCAAAGTGCGCGCACGCCACCAATCGGTCACGGCTACCATCGTCCCGGATGGCAAGAAGGCGCGCGTCGACTTCTCCGAACCCGTTGACGCAATCACACCCGGCCAAGCCGCAGTGTTCTATCGCGGCACCCAAGTGCTAGGCGGCGGCTGGATCGACGGCTCCGCGTAGGCAGAATTGCCTGCGGAAATCAGGCTCGACAAGCAGATTTCCTAGACGCTGGCGCGGAGGCCGGTGCCTGGTCGGAAGCCGACCGTGCGCGACGCCTTGATCTGGATCGGTTCTTTGGTCTGCGGGTTGCGACCCATGCGCGCCTTGCGATCCTTCACGGCGAACGTCCCGAAGCCGACGATCTGAACCTCGCCATCCTTCTTGAGGCCTTCCTCAACCGCCATTAAGAACGCGTTGACGGCGCGTTCGGCGTGGGCTTTGGAGCATTCGGCTCCGAGGTTCTTCTGTACGCCGGCGATGAGTTCTGCCTTGTTCATGGTGTCGTTCTGGTTAGGGGCCGGCGAGATGGAGGAAGGCTCGGGACCATACGGGAGCGTGGCTTCTGGCTGCAAGCGTTCCGGTCGGTCCTGGGGGAAGCCGTCTGATTCTTAGCGCGAATCGTGTCCGAACACTCAAGTCAGCCTTGGCAGGGTCCGATGAGAGCGGGACCGGGGCAGGACCGCCTCGCCAACACCCGACTTCGAACGAGGAAACTATGAGGATTGCGGCCACCGCTGCCACCCTGTTGTTCGCCCTGACTGCCTGCTCGACAACCGAGCGTAAGGTCAGCCCTTATCAGCAGCCCAATGGGCTGATGACTACTGAGATCAACCAGCGCATCGATCAAATCCCGTATCAGCATCGTGAGGAGCTGGTGCAAAACTTGCTTTGGCTGGCGCAAACCGGCGAGCAGACCATTCCAGCTTTGCTGGCGGGTCTCAGCAACGAGAGTCCGAAGGTGCGAAGCTCGTGCTGCTGGGTGCTCGGCCGTCTACGCGACCGCCGCACGGTGCCACAGCTGCAAGGTTTGGTCGATGACGGCGAGACGAGTGTTCGCATGGAGGCCTGCCGCACGTTGGTGCTTATGGGTGACCTGCAACAATCGCCGAAGCTCATCGAAGGCCTGGACAGTGATCGTAAGGAAGTCCGCTACATGTGCCACGAAGCACTGAAGACGGCGACCGGTCACGACTTTGGCTACGACCACCTCAACCAGAACCAGCAGGAACTTCGAGTTGCTGTGCTGCACTGGCGTCAGTGGTGGGGCGAATACGCTGGCGACACGTTCTTTGCTTCGAGCTACGAACAAGAGCACGGCCTGAACAACTTGGCGGCGCCTGGTGGCGAGACGCAGTTGCAGGACAACAGCTCAACCAACGGCCAAGATTCATCCGAAACCTCGGATGACACCGGCACGGAGCCATCCAACTCCGCCGCGACCATCGAGGAAGTAATTCCGTCCACCAGCTCGAACGAGAGTGGTAGCGGCACTGCAGCAGTCGATGTTCCGCCGAGCGTTCCGCCGAGCGTTCCGCCAGTGCAAGTAGAGACCATTGAGATTGTCGAGGTCGGCTCC
>JBNMND010000185.1:0-11037 GCA_051274975.1 Planctomycetota bacterium
TGGGCCGAGTGCTGTGCGGATGCGTTCGACTCGACGCCGCAGCGCATTCGCCGAAAACACGTAGAGTGGCGTGTCGAAGGCTTCGGCCAGTGCCATCGCGGAAACGCCATCGACGCAGAGTTGGTCTAATTCAGCGCTGCCCAATTCGGCCAGCGCACGTTGCAAGTTGGTGTCAGTTTCGGGGTCGGCCACGCTCGCATGCTAACCAGAGGTGCTTCCCGAGACGCCCGTCCAGTGCCTTGATCTAGGCTGCGGTGATAGCCCAGTTCCGCCGCCCCCATGTCATGACGGAAATCGTCACGATCCAACGACGAGTGGAAACTTCGTCCCGTACCTGGTTGCTACCGCTTGGATTTGTCGTCGGTTAGCGTCCTCGGCGTGATGGCGCCCGGCCACGGCTGGCAACTGTTCAGCATCGGCGCGCTGCCGGGTGTCTGGGCCGCGCTCTTGTTCGGTGCCGACGAGAGCATCGTCGGCTGGTTGATGCCGACCCTGATTGTTGGTGTGCCGATTGCCTGGTTCCTCGGTCGCTTGCTCGACCGCTTGGGCACGGACGTGAGGTTGTGGCTCGCCGCCGCGCTGATCGTGGCTGGCGTCGCTGGCTACTACTTGTTGCAGGACTACGCCGATCTAGAAGCGGCGTTTGCGCGCCACGGCAGTTTCTGGGCATTCTTGTGGTGTGCGATGCAGCTCGGGAGCTACGGCGCGACCTTGTTGCTGTTGGTCGTTGGAGCCGGTAGCAGTTCGCGTCGCTAGCGGTCACACTATGCGCATGACGCTGACGCGCGAACAACGAGATCTGTTGGTAGCCAAGGCCCGCGAAGTTCGCACCAATGCCTACGCGCCCGCTTCGAAGTTCTTGGTCGGAGCCGCGTTGTTGACGACGGATGGCCAGGTGTTCGTTGGCTGCAACGTCGAGAACGCTAGCTACGGCCTGACCATTTGCGCCGAGCGCTCAGCGATCTGTGCCGCGATTGCTGCCGGCGCTCGTGAAGTGCAAGCGGTAGCCGTTGTGACCGACCTTGCCGAACCCGCCCGTCCGTGCGGGGCCTGTCGTCAGGTGCTCGCCGAGTTCGGTCCCGACATGGAAGTCGTGTTGGCTGGAGCTGGCTCCGACGTAGTGACGACGAACTTGGCCAAGTTGTTGCCCGAGCCGTTCACGTTTGACGGTGGCGACTTGCCGCAGCCTCCGCACCGCAGCAGCAATAGCAGCGGCAAATGAAGAACCGAGTGGTCTCGCTGCTAGGTTTCGCATAGCTGGTCTTAGTCCTTCTCGCGAAGGATAACGAAAATCAGGTCGCTGTGGACACCGCCACGCCTTCGTAGATGTGCAGGTAACGCGGCGGATCCGATTGGAACGCGGTCACTTCTTGCCGGGCCGTCTCCCTGCGTCTGGCCTGAACGAAGGTGCCTTGGGATCTCGTGTTCAGGGTGATCGGCATCGACTTCCAGCCCCAATCCGGGCACGATCCCAAACGTAAACCATGTCCACGTCGCTATCCCCAACCGAGTTCCGCGTGCCGCCCGTCGACGCGGTTGCGCTCGAGACGCGCTGCGCCGATTTGGCGACGCGTTCCATCAAGAAGGCCGCCAAGGTCCAGGGTCTCAAACTCGCGATTGCGATGATGGACCTGACCACGCTCGAAGGCATGGACTCGCCGGGCAAGGTTCGGCAGCTCTGTCAGAAGGCGATGCGGCCGTTGCCTTCACGTCCCGACTTGCCGAGTTGCGCTGCCGTCTGCGTCTACCCCGACCTCGTCAAGATTGCGGCGCAAGCCGTCGCAGGCAGTGGCGTGCAGGTCGCTTCGGTGGCGACCGGGTTCCCGTCGGGTCGCACCGATCGGCGCACGAAGGTGCGTGAGGTCGAGTTGGCGGTGAAGGCGGGTGCGACCGAGATCGACATGGTTATCGATCGCGGCGCGTTCTTGTCCGGTCGCTATGGCTTCGTCTACGACGAAGTCTGCGCGGTCAAGGAAGCCTGTGGTGAGGCGCACCTCAAGGTGATCCTCGAGACCGGTGAATTGAAGACCTACGACAACGTGCGGCGCGCCAGTCGCATCGCGATCCTTGGTGGTGCCGACTTCATCAAGACCAGTACCGGTAAGGTGTCACCGGCGAGCACGCGACCGGTGGTGTTGTTGATGCTCGAAACGGTTCGTGATCACTATCTCGAGACCGGTCGGATGGTTGGCGTCAAAGCAGCCGGCGGTATCCGTTCGGCCAAGGATGCACTGCGATACTTGGTGTTGGTTGCGGAGACCTGTGGCGATGCTTGGTTGACGCCCGAGTGGTTCCGTTTTGGCGCGAGTTCGTTGCTCAACGACGTGTTGATGCAACTTGAGAAGCAGCGCACTGGCAGCTACCAACGCAGCACCGACTTCAGCACGGATTGATCATGGCGAAGACTGAGAACAAGAATCCCGCTGCCGCTAAGAAGGTTGCGAAGAAGGCAACGAGTCGGTCCACGAGTCGTTCCACGAATCGTTCCACGAAGAGAGCGCCGAAGCCCGAATTGAAGTTCGGTGCGTGGCAGTATGCGCCGGCGCCGGAAGGTACAGACCACGTCGCGATCGAAGATCGCTACGGCCTGTTCATCAACGGCGAGTTTGTTCGGCCGAAGTCGGGCAAGCACTTCGCCACCATCAATCCCGCGACCGAGAAGAAGATCGCCGAGGTGGCGCAGGCCAATGCCAAGGATGTCGATCTCGCCGTGCAAGCGGCGAAGAAGGCGTTGCCCGGCTGGCGCAAGCTGTCTGGCGATGACCGCGCGCGCTACTTGTTTCGCATTGCGCGCATCCTGCTAGAGCGCGCCCGCGAGTTCGCCGTGCTCGAGACGCTAGATAACGGCAAGCCGATCAAGGAAACCCGCGATGTCGACGTGCCGCTGGCGGCGCAGCACTTCTTCTACCACGCAGGCTGGGCCGACAAACTCAACCTGCTGTTCCCCGGCGAGCAGCCCGAACCGGTTGGCGTCGTCGGCCAGATTATCCCGTGGAACTTCCCGCTGCTGATGGCTGCGTGGAAGATTGCGCCTGCACTTGCAGCTGGCAATACCGTCGTCATCAAGCCGGCGGAGTCGTCACCCCTGACGGCGCTGCGGTTGTGCGAAGTGTTTGCGCAGGCCGGGCTGCCGGCAGGTGTCGTCAACGTCATTACTGGCGATGGTGCTACCGGTCAGGCGCTGGTTCGTCATCCGGACCTGAACAAGGTCGCGTTCACCGGTAGCACCGATGTTGGCAAGGAAATCCAAAAGGCCGTCGCTGGTCGCAAGGTTGACCTGACGCTCGAACTCGGTGGCAAAGCGGCGCACTTGGTGTTTGAAGACGCGGCGATAGACCAAGCGGTGGAAGGTGTCGTGCGCGGCATCTTCTTCAACCAAGGTCACGTTTGCTGTGCTGGTTCGCGGTTGCTGGTGCAAGAGAGTGTGCACGACTTGTTCGTGCGCAAGTTGCAGCGGCGCATGGAGCGCATTCGCGTCGGCGACCCGCTGGATAAGAACACCGACATGGGGGCGATCCACAGTTCGGAGCAGCTGCATCGCATCTCCGGCTTGGTGCAGGCCGGCGTCGACGAAGGTGCCGTGCTGTTCCAACCGAATACTTCGATGCCCAAGAAGGGCTTCTGGTTTGCGCCGTCGATGTTCACCGGCGTGACGCAGAGTCACCGCGTTGCGCGCGAAGAGATCTTCGGGCCGGTGCTGTCGGTGTCGACGTTCCGCACTCCCGAGGAAGCGGTCGTCAAAGCGAATGACACCAGCTACGGCTTGTCGGCCGGCATCTGGACCGACAAGGGCGCGCGCATCTTGTGGCTGGCCTCGCGCATGCGCGCCGGTGTCGTGTGGAACAACACGTTCAACCGATTCGATGCGGCGTCGCCGTTCGGAGGTTATCAGGAGAGCGGCTTCGGTCGCGAAGGCGGCCGTCAAGGGCTGCGCGCGTACGTGAAGTTGCGCTCCGGTCTGCTCCCCGGCTAGGAACTCGCTGGTCTACTCCCCGGCGAGTGCTGGAAGTGGGCGCATCGCTGATGGATTCGCTAGCATGGAATCCGCATGAGAAGCCTGATCTTGATCCCGATGCTTGCGTTGCTCGCATCGTCCTTGCCCGCGCAGAAACCGACTGATTCTGAGAAGGACGCGCCGCGTCAGTTCATGCGGTTCTTGGAAAACGACGAGGGCGGCTTCTTGCAGGTCCTGGTCGCGACCTACAAGTCCGGCGATCGCACCTTGAAGCTCTACGGTTGCGTGCACGTCGCCGAGCGCTCGTTCTACGAGGGCATGCAGAAGAACTTCGAGAAGCACGATGCGTTGCTTTATGAGTTGATCGCTGACCCGGACGTGCGCCCGTTCCCGGAGATGGAGACAGGCGGCGAGCATTGGCTTTCCATGGTGCAAGATGGCATGGGCTCGGGGCTCGCGTTGCAGGGGCAGTTCGCATGCATGGACTACCGCATGAAGAACTTTGTGCACGCCGACATGACGGAAGATGAGTGGGCAGATGCACTCGACGAAGCGGGCAAGAGTGAGTTCGGCGAGTTGATGAGTAACCCGTTTGTCGAACCCGACCGCGAAGCGGAGGCCAAGCAGAAACCGATCGATCTGGTCGAGGCGTTCCGCAACGGCCAAGGCATCTCGCAGCTGCGCATCATGATGGGCCGTGTGTTGGTCTCACCAGAAGCTGTGCCCGATCAGCCGACGGTGATCATCCACGGCCGTAACGAAAAGTGTCTCGCGGTGCTCAAGCAGCAGCTCGACTCTGGCAAGAAAAACCTTGGCATCTTCTATGGCGCGGCGCACATGGAACACATGGAGCAGCGCTTGCTGAAGGACCTCGGATGGAAGCGCGTCACGGAAGAGTGGGTGAGCGCGTGGGATTGCCGCCACAGCTCGTTCCCGACGGTTGAGAAGGGGCTGAAGCGGAAGCGCTACCGGGCGCGACGTGACGTTGTCAAGTTGACCAAGGCAGTGACAGTGTGGTGTGAGGCTCACGAAGGCGAGCTGCCGAGTTGGGAGAAGCTGCGTGCTGGGGCTGCTGGCGGCAAGCTGCCGGGGCGGGCCGATGGCAAGGATCCGTGGGGGCGCGACTACGTGTTGGTGCCGATCGACGGTGGCTATGAGGTTCGTAGTACGGCCAGTGATGGCAAGCTCGGCACGGAAGACGATGTGGTCGATGCAGAGCGTGTGAAGGAGAGCTCGCTGCTCTCGCGCTAGTTCGAGTTGCGTCGCAACCGGGAGCGCTACCGCGAGCTGCTCAAGGCTGAGAGCACATCTCGCGCCGCCGATGCTAAGCGGGCCAGCGAGCAGGTTGCTCGGTTGGTCGCCGCTCGCGGCGAGGGCGCTGCGGCGAAGCCCGATCCGTCAGCGGAGAAGGCGGAAGCTGTGTCTGAGGCTGATAAGCAGCTCAAGGATCTCAAGCGGCTCAGCGAGTTGGCTGGCAGTCAGGCCCGCAAGGCGTTTGAAGCGGCAAACAAGGCGTGAGGAGTCGATCCGGTGCTTGGCAGCTAAGAAGGAAGGCCAAGCCAAGAAATCAGGCGCTGCGCCGAAGACGAAGAAGAAGGTCAAGTAGCAGGTGCGCGCAGTTGCGCGGCATCAGGCGATGCGGCACCGTTGCCTGCATGAGCGTTCCCGTTCGCAAAACCTACAAACTCTACGTCGGCGGCAAGTTCCCGCGTAGTGAGTCTGGCCGCGTGTTTCAGCCAGCGGGCAACGACGCGATCAATGTCGCGCGCGGTTCGCGCAAAGACCTGCGCGATGCGATCGTCGTGGCACGCAAAGGATTGGCTACGTGGAGCGGCAGTGCCGCCTACCTGCGCGGGCAGATCCTGTATCGCCTGGCCGAGATGCTCGAGTCACGGCGCGATGCGATGGTCGCAGAACTGCGTCTCGGTGGCGCCACACCGGCAGCCGCGCAGAAGGAACTCGACAACGCGATTGCGTTGACGATTTGGTATGCCGGCCTGTGCGACAAGGTGCAGAGCTTGCTCGGCAGCCAGAATGCCGTTCAGGGGCCGTTCTTCAACTTTTCGACGATCGAGCCAACCGGAGTTATCGGCGTCATCGCGCCGGATGCTCCGGCGTTGGTCGGGACATTGGCGCTCGCGTTGCCGTTGCTCGTCGGTGGCAACTCGGTCGTGGCGTTGGTCAGTGAGCGCGCGCCGTTCGTCGGCATGGCGCTAGGTGAAGTGGCGGCAGCGAGTGACGTTCCCGCTGGGGCACTCAATTTGCTCAGTGGCCATCGTGACGAGTTGGGCAGCGAGTTTGCCAAGCATCGCAACCTCGATGGTATACTGGTCGCCGGCGCACCCGATGCCGCGTTGACCGAGGCCGCAGCCGACAACGTCAAGCGCGTGCGCTACTGCGATCTGCCCAAGGCTTCGTGGAACAATGTCGAGAAACTGCGCGCCCTCAGTTGGGTGGAGCCGTTCGTCGAGACCAAGACCTTGTGGCACCCGGTTGCTCCGTAGCCTGTGGCCCGTTGGTTGGAAGTTCGTTCGTGGAGTTCAAGTTCTGGTGGCTGACGGCCGCCGCGTTGTGGGGGAGTGAGCATGCGACATCATCCGGCTAGATTGATTGCCAAGAAGCGCGACGGCGGCACGCTCTCGTCAGACGAAATCCAGGACCTGATTTCTGGAGTCGTCGACGGTTCGCTTGGCGATGCGCAGCTCGGCGCGTTCTTGATGGCGGTGTGCTGCAACGGCATGACGCCCGAGGAGACCGCGGCGTTGACGCTGGCGATGCGCGACTCCGGCCGTGTGCTCAACCACGACCACATTGCGAAGAAGAAGATCGATAAGCACTCGACTGGCGGAGTTGGTGACAAGGTCAGCTTGCTACTTGCGCCGTTGGTTGCGGCGGCGGGTGTTGTCGTGCCGATGGTCAGTGGGCGTGGCTTAGGGCACACTGGTGGCACGATCGATAAGCTGGCTTCGATGCCGGGCTATCGCACCGACTTATCGCTGACTCGCTTCGGCGAAGTACTAGAACAGTGCGGTTATGCGATGCTGTCGCCGAGCAACGAAATCGCTCCGGCAGACGCGCGCATGTATGCGACGCGCGACATCAGCGGCACCGTCGAGAGCATTCCGTTGATCACCAGTTCGATCCTGTCGAAGAAGCTCGCTGAGGGCATCGATGGCTTGGTCATGGACGTTAAGTTCGGCCGCGCATCATTCATGCAGGATGAACACGACGCGACGGCGCTGATGGAGGGTCTGGTCGCGACGGGTCGTGCCGCGGGCATCGAGATGAGTGCCTTGCTGACCGACATGGACCATCCGCTGGGATTGGCGATCGGCAACTCGCTCGAAGTGCTCGAAGTAATTCAGGCGCTCGATGGCAACTGCCCCGAGGATCTTCGCGAGGTTACGATGGCGTTGGCCGTCGAGATGCTTTTGCTCGCAGGTGCCGCGCCCGACGCCGAAACTGCCGAAGCGACCTTGGCGCAGCTCTGGGGTGATGGCGTGGTTCGTCAGGTGTTCCGCGACAATCTCGAGCTGCAGGGCGGCGACGTTCGTGTGATGGATGATCCATCGCTGCTAGGTCGCGCTGCGCATGTCGTGCCGGTAGAGGCAATGCAGTCGGGATTCGTGACGGACGTCGACCCGTTGGCGTTGGGTCACGTGGTTGTCGATCTTGGCGGCGGCCGCAGGCAGCCGACGGACGAGGTGGATCCGGTGGTTGGCATCGTGCTGCGCAAGACGCTCGGCGATGAAGTGCGCCCCGGCGACGTTATCGCGTTTGTGCACGCGAGCACGGACCTTGCTGCACGCGATGCCGCGCAAGCGGTGCTCGAAGCGATGACGATCAGTAGCGAGCGCAAGAAGCGCCGGACGCTGATCAAGAAGCGGCTGGCATAGAGAGCTTCTGTTGGTGGCTATTTGCCGCCAGTCGCGCTTGATCGCTTGCCGGTCGGTTCTTCGGCCGGCAATAGGTTCTGGCTGATCAAGACAGGCTTGGCTGGCAGGGCGCCGGATTGTAGCGCGCTGATCAGCGCCTCTGCCTCCGCTGGGCTGAAGTTGCCTTGAATGACGCCCCGGCCAACGATCCTGCCGACGAAGACCGGTGCCGAGATCAATTCGCCGTTCACAATGATCGCAGTCGCGTGGCGGATGTGCTTTTCAGTCCAGGCGGCGTAGTCCTTGCGGCGCGGCTTGACGAACTCGTAGCTCACACAGGGTTCGCCATTCTGCCCAATAGCCAGGCCAACCGCGTCGCGCTTCAGGTCGCGGTGCGAGAATCCTTTCTCGTGCATGTTGATGGCGACCAATTCGACCAGGAATGCATTCTCGTTGTTGAGCAGAGCTGCTGGTACACGTTGGTTGTTCCACTGCTCGTCGGTGTACGTGCGAACGGTCGCGTCGCGCGTCGCTGGGAGCTGCGATAGCGAGTGTCTCCATCGTCCGTTGTCCGAGGGAACCCTGCGTGGCACCCAACGGATCTTGTCGGGGGCGGCGGCGCGAAACTGGGAGATGGCTGCTAGGTCCGCTTGCAGCTTCGTTCGTCCGCCCTTGTCGAGCCATGCTTCGAGGCGTTTGCGTTCTTGCTTCAGGCCGAGATCTGCTTCGGCGTAGTCTTCGCGCGCGAGCATGCGCATTTCCAGTGAGCCGATGGATTCGATGCGATCTCGGGCGCTAGCAATGTCCTTGGTGTTCTGCGTTGCCAGGTCGACGGAGAAGGACACGGCACTGACGCGGGTGACTTCGGCTGTGCTCAGTCGTTGGGCGACGGCGCCAACGGCTTGCTTCAGCAGCGACTCCATCGTGTTGTTGGTGCCACGCAGCAGCGTGCGTTGCATCGCATCGATCGGCAACTCGTAGATGAGTCGCGTGATGCGCTGTGGACTGTTGGGCTGCTGTGCCGGCGCTTGGCTATTGGCGCTGGCGATGCAGGCGAGCACTGCCCACGTGGCTGTTAGCATGGCTGTCTTCATTGGAATCTCTCGGCACCAGGAGCAGACTCGTAGGGCGAATTGGGTTCGAAGTACTGCCACAGCTTGGCGGAGACCTTGCGGAGCAGCACGTATCCTTGGTTGTCGCGGCCCCAGCTCTTGTCCTTCTGGTTCTTGGTGATGACGCAGAATACGTAGTCACCATGCGGTGCGTGCACCAATACGGCTTCACTACGTGAGTGGCTTACGGCGCCCTGCTTACTCAAAGTCTGCACAGTTGGTGGGATCGCTGACAGCGCTTGCCCGTCCCAATAGATGCGCGACAAGCATCGCTGCATCTCTTCGCTCGCCGCTGGGGAGACGAGCTTGTGGTTGCGCACGGCAACCAGCAGTTCGGCCATCTCACGTGGTGTGGTTTGGCCCCAGCCGTATTTCTGCCAGTCAACCTTGCGACCATCCGTTCGAGAATTGACACGCGTTTGTTGGAAGCCGTTGTTGGCGAGCCACGTGTTGATGACCGTGCCGGTGCCCGCGAGCTCCTGGCACCACAGCGAGGCGGTGTTGTCGCTCGTGGTGATCATCAGCATGGCGAGTTTGTCGAGTGTGATCGGTTGGTTCTGTTCGAACGACCCGAGCAAGTCTTCGCCGGCGTAGAGGCGATCCTTCGTGTAGGTCAGCTTCTGGCGGTAGTCGAGTTCGCCGCGGTCGATCTTGTCGAACAGCGCAGCGAGGATGGGCACCTTGATCATGCTGGCCGTCGGAAACAGAGTGTCGGATTCGAGCGTGAACAGCTCCTCGCCGGTTTTGAGATTGCGCGCGTAGATGCCAACGTCGCCGTCGAACTCTTCGGCCAGTTGTAGCACCGCGATTGCGGTGCCGAGAGATCTGCCAATGGCATTTCCAATGCCGCTGCAACCGCTGGACAGTAGGAGCGCGATGATCAGCAGATACTTCATAGGGCTGGGTGCCTACTCGGTGGGCGGCGTAAATGCAGTGCCGCACCCGCGGCAGTAGTTGGCCTCGCGATCGGGTTCGCGCTTGCCACAGTTGCTGCAGCTGCGAGCATCGCGGTGGTGACCGAGCCGGTCCGCGGTGAACTCGGCGCCGACAATGCCGGTCGGCACGGCGAGCGTGCCCCAACCGAGCAGCATCATCATCGCCGCAATGAGGCGGCCAATGTCGGTCTCAGGTGTGATGTCGCCGAAGCCGACGGTGGTCATCGTCGTGATCGCCCAATAGACGCTCATCGGGATGCTTGTGAAGCCGTTGTCACCGCCTTCGATCACATACATCAGCGTGCCCATGACGAGCACAACGATGACAACGAAGAACAAGAACACGAAGATCTTGTGCTTCGATGCGCTTAGTGCGCGGCCGAGCGAACCGAACTCGGCGACGAACTTGCCGAGGCGCAAGACGCGGAACACGCGCAGTAGTCGCAGCACGCGCACGTCGACGAGCACGTTCACCCCCGGCAAGATCAGTCCGAGGTAGCTAGGCAGCACGGCCAGCGCGTCGACGATGCCGAAGAAGCTGCGGGAATAGCGAACGCGCTGTTCGACGCACCATAGGCGCGCCAGGTATTCGACGGTGAAGATGGCCGTGAAGACCCATTCGCCGACGTCGAACCAGTTGCCGTAGGCTTCGTGGACGAAGCCGACGCTATCGATCATGACGGCCAGCACGCTGATCACGATGACCGAGATCAGCGCGACGTCGAAGCCGCGGCCGGCCGGAGTGTCGATGCCGAAGATGACGTCGTAGAGTCGCCGCCGAAAACCGCTGGCGGGTCGCCCAAATTGGGTCGACGGTTGCATGGATCCCGGTTCGACGTTCATTCCGTGCCTACTTCTTGGCGGCCTTCTTCGCAGTCTTCTTGGCCTTCGTCTTCAGCAGCTTGCGAAGCACCGTCTGCAGGATGCCGCCGTTGCGGTAGTAGTCCACCTCGACTGGCGTATCGATGCGGCAACGCGCCTGGAACATCGTGACCTTGCCGGTGTCGGTGTTGGTCGCCGTCACGGTCAGCATCTGGCGCGCCTTCAACTTGTCGTTGAGGGCCACGTCGAAGTGCTCAGCGCCGGTTAAACCGAGCGACTCGCGGGTGTCGCCGTCCTTGAATTGCAGCGGCAGCACGCCCATGAACACCAGGTTGCTG
>JBNMND010000186.1:0-11026 GCA_051274975.1 Planctomycetota bacterium
AAACGGCCTTCCAGAGCGACCACGATCCGAGCCGCCCCATTAAAACATTGTGCGCGACGCGCAGCTGCGGGACGAGGTTGTGCTGCTGGTGAAGAAAGCCAATGCGACGCCGGAACTCACGCAGGCCGCGACCATGGAGATTATCGACGCGTTGCCCGAGCACGCGCACAACACCCGACGTCGGCCACACGATGCCGCTGATCATGCGCAGCAGCGTCGTCTTGCCAGCACCCGATGGACCGATCAAGGCAACGCGTTGCCCGCTCGGGATCGTCAGCGTGACGCCGTTCAGCAGTCGCTTCGTGCCAATCTCGTGGCCAACGCTGTCGAACTCGATACCGGATGCGGAGGCGGCCATAAGGTGCCGAGCTTACTTCAGGAAGTCCTTCGGGAGCGAATCGCGAACCTCGCGAATCGAATCCCATTGCGCATCCGTAGCCGACAGGAACTCACCCGCCGACCACGCCTTCAGGATGGCCCCTTCCTCGGGGTCGGATGCCTTCAGGCTTAGCAAGGCTGCCCGCAGCTTCGCGATCAGGTCGGTCCCGACGCGGTCGTGCACGACCCACGAGTAGTCGACGTATTCCGGAGTCGTATGCAGCAGCTTGGCCTGCTCCTTGAGCTCCGTGGACGCGTTGTCGTAGACCTCGTAGTTGAGCGCGCCACAATCGACCGAGCCAGTCGCCACCGCATTGAGCGTGCCACTGTGGCCGCCCTCGGCGTAGCCGACAGAGGCAAAGTCCTTGTCTGGATCGATTCCGGCGGCCACCAGGAAGTGCCGCGGCATCAAGTGTCCCGAAGTCGAGTTCACATCACCGAACGTGAACTTCAGCTTGCTCGCCACGTCGCGCCATTCGCCAAGATCCTCGACTGCCAAAAGCTTGCCCGCAGCGACTGCCGAGTGGTTGCCAATGAAGTAGGTCTTGAACTTCAGGTCAATATCGCGCGTCGCCAACACGTGCACCTTGCCGGCACCAGCATCGATTGCGTCACACGTCGTCTTGCCGCCGAGCCAGGCGAAGTCAATCTTGTTGGCGGCCAACGCGTTGACCGACGCGGTGTATGAGTTCGAAGCTTGGTAGCGAACTTCGACGCCTAGCTTCTCACTCAACCACGCCGCCAGCTTCTTACTGTTCTCGGCGACGTCGCCCTTGTTGCGATCCGGGATGCCCGAAAATCGAAGTACGGTCGGTTGCTCGGCAGCATCGGCGCCACCGCAACTGGGCAGCACGCACGCTAGGCTCAGAAACCCGACAACCAATGCCGAGCGAATCGTGTTGGAGAAGCTGTTCATTCGTCGCGGTCTCGCCGGAAGGCGACCCGCGACGCTACTGGATCCCACTGACAGCGCAACAAGCAGTGCTTCGCGAGCAAGCTTCTTGACCCGCATGCTTCGCTCAGGACTGCACGGCTGCAGGTTTCTGAAACCCCTCCGGGACGCGGACGGCGTTCGGCCCCACGAAAACTAGCGGTGGATCAGAGTCAAAAACTCGGACCGCGTGCGTTCGTCGCTACGGAACAGCCCGCGCAAGCACGACGTAACCGTGCTGCTATTCTGCTTCTCGACGCCGCGCATCATCATGCACAAGTGCGACGCTTCGATGACGACGCCAACACCGCGTGGCTGCAGCACGTCTTCGAGTGCCTGAGCAATCTGGCTGGTCAGGCGCTCCTGCACCTGCAGGCGACGAGCATAGATCTCAACGACGCGCGCGACCTTGGACAGCCCCACGATCTTGCCTGACGGAATGTAGGCCACGTGGACTTTGCCGAAGAACGGCGCCAGGTGGTGTTCGCACAGCGAGTAGAGCTCGATGTTCTTGACCAACACCATCTCATCGGTCTCGGCTTCAAACAACGCCGAACCGATGACCTCCTTCGGATCCTGAGCGTAGCCAGCGGTGTAGGCGCGGAAGGCTTTTTCGACTCGCTTAGGGGTATCAACAAGGCCCTCGCGCTGCGGCTCGGGATCGAGTTCCTGCAGCATCTTTTGCACCAAGTCTTGGAAGCTAGTGCCATTGCTGTCGCTGTTTTCCTGGGGCGCTTCACTCATTCGATTGTCTCACGCAACAGTTCTTCCACCGAGGTCGCGCCATCGAACACGGCTTTCAGCCCGTTCTCACGCAACGTCTTCAAGCCAGCCTCGACGGCCGCTTCCTGCACCTTGTTGGTGCTCGCGCCATCGAGAATCATCTCGCGAATCCGGTCGTCGATCTCGAGAATCTCGGTGATTGCCATCCGGCCGCGGTAGCCCGTAAAATTGCACGCATCGCAGCCCTTGCCATACGCGAACTTGCTCCCGGCCACTTCATCGGCAGTCAGACTCAAGCGACGTAGGATGTCATCGGCCGGCTCGTAGAACGTCTTGCAGTCGTCGCACACACGACGCACCAGACGCTGCGCCATGATGCCTTGGATCGTCGCCGTCAACAGGAATGGCTCGATGCCAATATCCATCAGGCGTGTGATCGCCGACGCCGCATCGTTGGTGTGCAACGTCGAGAACACCAAGTGACCAGTGAGACTCGCTTCGATAGCCGTCTGCGCCGTCTCCCGGTCGCGGATTTCGCCAACCAAGATCACGTCGGGGTCCTGACGCAGAATCGTGCGCAAGACCTTGGAGTAGCTGACACCGATGTCTTCGTTGACCGGCACCTGAATGATGCCTTCGAGGTCGTATTCCACCGGGTCTTCCACGGTGATGACCTTGGTATCTTCGCGGTTGGCCTCGTTGAGCACCGCATACAGCGTCGTCGTCTTGCCCGAACCGGTCGGACCCGTGACGAGCACGATACCGTGCGGCAGGCCAGCGAACTCGCGCAGCTTGTCGCGCACTTCGTGAACCAGACCGAGGTTATCGAGGCTCAGCGCAACGTTGCTGCGGTCGAGAATCCGCATCACAGTCGACTCGCCGAACATCGTCGGCAACGTCGACACACGAAGGTCTACCGAACGGCCACCGACCGTCAATTCGATGCGGCCATCCTGCGGCAAACGGGTCTCGGCGATATCGAGGTCCGACATGACCTTGATGCGTGCGATCAACGCTTCGGCAAGGTGCGGCGGCGGCGCCTCGAGCTCGAACAACGAACCGTCCACGCGGTAGCGGATTTTGAAGTCGTGCTCGAACGGTTCCAGGTGGATGTCGGACGCGCGGTCGCGAATCGCCTGGTAGAAGATGTAGTTGAGCAGTTTGACGACCGGAGCCGCCGAGGCCATCGCCGCCTTGTCTTCAAGGTCGATATTGCCGCCAACTTGCGAGAGCTCGCTAACCAGCTCCTGCATGCGTTGCTTGCTTTCGCCGGCGTCTTCTTTGTAGTGCTTATCAAGTCCAGCGGCGATCTGCGCGCCATCGGCGATGACGCCCGATATCTCGCAGCCCGTCGTAAAGCTCAGGTCCTGCAACATCGGCGCGTTGGCTGGATCGGCCAACGCAACCGTCAAGTTCTTGCCTTCCAAACGCACCGGAACGATGCCAAAGGCGCGTGCCGTAGCCAGGTCTACCTTGGCGATCGCTTCTGGTTGCGGCGGATCGGCCTCCAGATCGTGGTAGGCAAGCCCCGCTTGCTCGGCTAGCGCGCGAGCCACATCGGGCACCTCAACGCACTTCATATCGACGAGGACTTCGCCGATGCGGCCTCCCCGGTCGCGCTGGAGTTGCAGCGCTTCCTGGATCATGCCTTCGTGGATGAGACCGAGTTCTTTGAGGATCTGCCCCAGTAGTCGACGCGGCGCCATGGCTTACTCCGCTGCTCCCCCGCCCATGCGGAGCAGCAATGCCTTCTCGTCGAAGGCGCGCTCCAGAGCCGTTTCTTGGTCGATGCGGCCTTCGCGGTAGAGATCCAACAGCGAGTCGTCCATCAGCATCATGCCTTGGCGACGACCCGTCTGGATGACCGAACCGATCTTGAACGTCTCGCACTTGCGGATGTGGTTTTCGATGGCCGGGTTGGCCAACATGATCTCGAACGCTGCAGCACGACCGCCGTCCGGCGTCGGCACCAGGATCTGTGAAACGACCGCCACCAGCGACTGCGCCAACTGCGAACGAATCTGCTCCTGCTGTTCCTTGGGATACTGGTCGATGATGCGATCGACGGTGCGCGAGGCACCCGTCGTGTGCAGCGTGCCGAACACCAAGTGACCTGTTTCGGCCGCGGTAATCGCCGCCGACGTCGTCTCGAGGTCGCGCATTTCGCCGAGTAGGATCACGTCGGGGTCCTGACGCAGCGCCCGGCGCATCGCCTCGGAGAACGAAGTCACATCGGTACCGACCTCGCGTTGCGTCACCATCGACTTGCTGTGCGAATGGTAGTACTCAACCGGGTCTTCGATCGTGATGATGTGCACGTCACGATTGCGATTGATCCAATCGATCATCGTCGCGAGAGTCGTCGTCTTACCGGAGCCAGTCGGGCCAGTAACCAGGATCAGACCGCGGTGCAGGTTGAGCAGTTGCTGCACCGAATCGGGCAGGCCAATCTGATCGAACGTCAGCAGCTTCTGCGGAATCTGACGCATGACGATGCCGCGCGAACCCTTCTGCGTCAGGATGCTGACACGGAAGCGACACTTGTCACCGAAGGCCAAACCAAAGTCCGTCGAGCCCGTTTCGACCAACTCTTCCCAGTTGCGGTCCGGAGCGACTTCCCGCGCCAAGCGCTCGGTATCTTCGGGAGTCAACGGAGCCTCGCCGATCTCGACTAGCCCACCGCCAACGCGCAGCACCGGGCGGCGGCCAACAGAGACATGTAAATCGGACGCGCCGCCTTCAAAGGCTGCGGCCATCAGGGCCAAGGAGTCCATCGTGATTGCCGGGTGTAGGGTTTGGGAGCAGGTTTGGGCGGAGTGCGACGTCAGGCTAGACAGCGGCGACCACGCGCAAGAGCTCGGGAATCGTCGTGCTGCCGTCGAGCACCTTGCGAACACCGTCCTGCAAGAGAGTCGACATGCCTCCCGATTGCCACGCGTATTCGCGCAGCCGGACCATCGGTTCGCTGCGGAACGTCATCTCGCGCAGCGTGTTGTCCATTTGCAGCAACTCGTAGATGCCGAGTCGTCCGCGGTAGCCAGTGTTGCTGCATTCGTCGCAGCCTTCGGCGCGATAGAACGTCGTGTCCGCAGTCGCCCCCGGGTCGATGCCGACACTGCGCAACTGCGCCGTGCTCGGCTCGTACGGCTGGCGGCACGTCTTGCACAAGACACGCAACAGACGCTGCGCCAACACCGCGTTAACCGATGCCGACACCAAGAACGGCTTGACGCCCATGTCGCACAGACGCGTGATCGCCGAGGTGGAGTCGTTGGTGTGCAACGTCGAGAACACCAAGTGTCCAGTCAGCGCCGCCTGCACGGCGATCTCCGCCGTTTCCTTATCGCGGATCTCGCCAACCAAGATGACGTTCGGAGCCTGGCGCAGCATGGCGCGCAGGATGCGTGCAAAGTCCAATCCGATGCGAGAACGCACCTGGCACTGGTTGATGCCGGCGATGTTGAACTCGACCGGATCCTCCGCCGTGATGATCTTGACGTCGGAACGGTTGAGTTCTTTGAGCGCCGCGTAGAGCGTCGTCGTCTTACCGGATCCCGTCGGGCCGGTAACGAGCACAATCCCGTTGGGTCGCGCGATGATTTGGCTGAAACGCTCCCGATCGCGTCCTTCGAAGCCAAGCTTCTCCAGGCTCATCAAGCCGCGCTCCTTATCGAGCAAGCGCATCACGATCGTCTCGCCGTGGCTAGCAGGCAGCACCGAAGTCCGGATGTCGATATCGCGGGTGCCGCCATTCGGATCGTTGGCCCGGAAGCTGATCCGGCCATCCTGTGGCTTGCGCTTCTCGGCGATATCGAGCCCAGCCATGATCTTGAAGCGCGACGTCAACGGCGCGAACAGCGCCATCTCCAACGAGGCAACTTCCTTCAGCACACCATCGACGCGATAGCGAATGCGCACGCGTTGCTTGAACGGCTCGATGTGGATGTCACTGGCGCGCTGGTCCAGCGCCTGCTCGATCGTCTTGGCGACCAAACGAATGATCGGCGCGTCATCATCGCCGTCGGTGCCGGACTTCCCGCGACCAGCCTTGCCGGCAGCCGGCTGCGAACCGCTCTTGCCGGTATGCTTGCGAATCGCCTCCTTCAGTGCCTTCGGTGGCATCAACGCGCACTGCACCGGACAACCGGCCATGAACGACAGGTTATCGGCGACGAACGTCTTGAATGGATCGTCGATCGCCACCCACAGTTCGCCGTCCTTGACCAACACCGGCAGGGCTTCGTTCTGCTCGATCTGGTCAGCACTGACCTTCTCGAGCGCAGCCGGTTGCGGGTTGAACTTGGCGGGATCGACGAACTTCATGCCGTGCGCTTTGGCAAGCGCACGCCAGACGATCGCCTCGTCCGCGAGGTTTAGCGCGACAATAGTACGCTCTAAGGGCGTACCGCGACTCTGTGCCGCAGCCTCAGCCTTGGCGAGACGTGCGTCATCCAGAACATTGGCCTCCAAGAGGAGGCGCCGGAAGGTCTCTGAGCTCAACGGCGGACTTAGGGGGGGAGAGGGGCTCGCTTGTTATGCGGTATCGCGGCGCCTGAGGGAAGGCCCTGACTCCTTAAGCACGACTCACGGACCGAGATCGTCAACGCTAGTCGCACACCAAACGGTCAGGAGCGTCCAGCTAACCCGTTCCGTCATTTTCTGAACTTCGATTAAGCGGATCTTCGTTCCTGGCCTGTCCCTTCGAAGCTGCTCCCCCTAGGCTCTTTCGCGATGAAAGCTGAGATTGCCGACGGTCACGTTGTGACGCTCCACTACCGCCTGACTCTCGATGACGGCTCGATTGCCGACGAGTCGTTCGGCGGCGAACCCCTGGTCTACATGCACGGCGCACAGAACATCGTGCCTGGGCTGGAGAAGCAACTTGCCGGCAAAGCCGTCGGTGACAAGTGCGACGTCAAGGTGACGCCGGCCGAAGGCTACGGGGACTACGACCCGACGCTCGACCAAACCGTGCCGCGCTCGGCATTCCCGCCCGAGGCGCAGCTCGCCGTTGGCATCGCCTTCCAGGCCCAAGATCAACGCGGCCAACCGATCACGCTCTACGTCCGCGCGATGGAAGCCGACCAAGTGACGGTTTCGCCCAACCACCCAATGGCCGGCCAAACTCTCAACTTCACGGTCGAGATCCTCGAGGTGCGCGACGCCACCGACCAAGAGAAGCAACACGGTCACGCGCACGGCCCGGGCGGCCACGATCACTAAGAGTCGAGTGATTGGCGGCGCGCACGTCCGCGCCGCTGATGAGTCGCACGCCGATTGCTTTGCGCGGCGCGTTGCGCGTTGGATCTGGGCATTGCCACTCTTAGTGGCATCCCAATTGACCTCGTTAAATCTGCCTGCGCAAGCTTTGGGCGCGCCAGACATTCCCGCGCAGGACCCTTCCGCGCAGGATCGCCCCAACATCCTATTCTGCATTGCAGACGACTGGGGCTGGCCGCACGCCGGCGCACACGGCGATACCGTCGTGCAGACACCCGCGTTTGATCGCGTCGCCAGAGAAGGCGTGCTCTTCGAACAGTGCTACGTGTCGAGCCCATCGTGCACGCCATCGCGCAACGCGATCTTCACTGGGCAATACCACTGGCGCCTGCGAGAAGGCGCCAACCTCTGGTCGTCGCTGGACTACACGATCCCGGTTTACCCGTTGCTACTCGAGGCGAACGGCTACTCCATCGGACATTGGCGCAAGAGCTGGGGACCTGGTCGACTGAAGGTTGGCGGCTACACCGACTCCCATCCCGCGGGCAAGAACTACCGAAAAGGCTTCGCGCAGTTCCTGAAGGCGCGCGGCACAGAGCATCCCAAACCGTTCTGCTTCTGGCTCGGCGCGTCAGACCCGCATCGCGGCTACCAGCCGGGATCCGGCAAGCAATCGGGCATGGACCTCGACAAGATTGCGGTGCCGGGTTTCTGGCCCAACGTCGAACAAATCCGCAGCGACATCGCCGACTACTACTTCGAGGTGCAGCGTTTCGATCGCGACGTCGGTGCGGCGCTACAACTACTCGAAGAGTCCGGCGAATTAGAGAACACCATCGTCGTCGTCACCGGTGATCACGGCATGCCGTTCCCGCGTTGCAAGAGCAACTGCTACGACATGGGCGTGCGCGTGCCGCTAGCGATTCGCTGGGGCAAGAACCTGCAAGCAGGCAGGCGCATTCAAGAGTTCGTCTCGCTCATCGACTTGGCTCCGACGTTCTTGGCGGCCGCCAAGGTCGCGATCCCAGCTCAAATGAACGGGCGCTCACTGTGGCCCTTGCTGCACGGCGAGGCCTTGTCCGAGCAGGAAGCGACCGCGCGCGACCATGTCATCTTTGGCAAAGAACGGCACGTTCCCTGTCGCCCCGACCACTCGGGCTATCCGACGCGCGGCATTCGCACCGCACGATGGGCCTACCTCCGCAACTTCGAGCCGAGTCGCTGGCCAGTCGGCAATCCGCCGTTGTTTGGCGACACCGACCCGGCGCGCAGCATCGGCAAGGGCACGACCAAGGGCTACCTACTCACCCACCGGGATGATGAGCCAGGACGCCGCTCTTACGAACTGTGCTTCGGCATGCGGCCGCTGGAAGAACTGTATGACATGGCCAAGGACCCCGACCAGCTTCACAACCTTGCCGGACAGCCGGAGCACCAAGAAGCAGTGAAGAAACTGTGGGCGCAACTGCGCAGCGAACTGGTCGCAACGAAGGACCCGCGCGTGATTGGCGGCGGCGAGAAGTTTGATCGCTACCCGCACTACGGTGGCAGTGCCTGGCGACCGGCGCCCAAGCAGACGAAGCCCGGCAATAACAAGTAGCCAAGCAACGCGAGCAGCAGCAGCAGCAGCAGCAGCAGCTACTACTTCTTCGGAGCGGGCTTCTTGGCAGCTGCCTTCTTTGGGGCTGCCTTCTTCTCCGCGCCCTTCTTCGGCGGCAGCTTGTCCGCGAACTTCGTCGGGTCCTTCACGAACTTCGCTTTGCACTTGGCGCAGCAGAACGCGACGCGACGGCCTTCGTGCTCGACAAACTGGGCGACGTCAATCTCGGCGCCCGTCACCGGACACTTGTCGTTGATCGGCTTGCTCTTCTCGGCGCGCGCCGCAATCTCTTGCTTCGCAGCAGCCAAACGTGACTCGACGTAATCACCTAGGTCCACTTCGATTCGCGGGAACTGATCGCGCACCGACGTGACCGAATCCTTGGTGACCTTGGTCTGCCAGACATACAGCTGACGCAGCTTCGGCAGGCTGGCAATCATCGCCAGGCCATCGTCGGTCATCTGAGTACCGTAGGCGTTGAGGTATTCCAGCTGCTTCAACGGCATCAAGGCGCCGAAGCCCTTGTCACCCAGCTTGGTATTGGCAAGGTTGAGACGGCGCAGCTGCGTCAAGGCACCAAGGTGCCGGACACCAGCGTCGCTCAATGCCGTGCGACTCGCATTGAGCCAGACCAGGACCGGAGCCAGCGGTCGCAGCATCGCCATCTCGGCATCGGTAATCTTGTCGCGCAGCAACGACATATTGACCTCGACGGCGTGCGTATCGGCGGCCACTTGCTGCACGACCACGCCCTTCTTGCGCAGGGCAGCGATTGCTGCAGCGATGTCCTTCTTCTGATCCTCGGACGTGATCTCAGGCAACTCGAAGGTGATCTTTGGCAGCACCTGAGCCGTCAATTCATCGGCGATCCACTTATCGCCAGCCGCGGGCCAATCGGCGCCTTCGGTAATCCACTGCGAGAACAGCGCCTGCTGGTCTTTGCTCAGCGGCTCGCCCTTGGCCGGCATGATGTCTTCGTCATCGAGCGGCAGGCCGAGGCGGTAAACCAGCTCACTGTCACCCGGCTTTTTCGGGATGATGCTCCAGATATCTTCTTCGCCCTCCAAGAAGGCAAAGGCGCGCGTATCGAGTCGCAAGTCGCCTTTCTGTTCTTCGGGACCGTGGCACTCAATGCAGCGCGACACTAAGAGCGGCGCAATCTGCTTGAGGAAGTCCACCTTCGCCTGGGCGGCGAGTGGAGCGAGCAACAGCAACATCGGAGCGACGATACGCATCGCGGAATCATCGCCGCTTTGGCGATTGGCGCAAGCGGTGCTTCAGCCAATCGCTTCAAGCAATCGATTCGGCCAATCAGCAATCAGCCGCGCCGACCCCCGCGAACATCGTGGCCGGCGGTTGCCAAGGTGTCTTCGAGGTGGTTGAGCACCGAGCGCACCCAGTCGCGCTTGTCCGCATACGAACCGTGAAAGAAGGACCGCTTAAAGCCGTAAATCAAGATGTCCTTCAGGGCGCGGGCATCGAGCCCGAACGTGTTGACAGCCTTTTCGACCTCGTCGGTCACGGTCGTGCGCGACACCAAACGGTTGTCGGTGCACAGCGTGATACTGCAGCGCGCCTCGCGCATCTTCTTGAAGGGATGCTTGCGCAGATCGTCCCGAAGTTCGGGGATCGTCTGCTGGTTGCTGGTCAGACAGACTTCCAACGTGATCCGCCGATCCGCCACGTAGCGCACCAACTTATCGATGTAGGCCCGCTTATTGGTGATCGACTTGTCACGAATGTGGCGCGCGCTGAACAACCACGTGCCGTGGCCGATGCGATCCGCGTGACAATCGGTGATCGCCTGGAAGATGGACTCGGGACCGTAGTCCTCGCCGGCGTGCACGGTCTTGCCGAGGAAGTGCTCGTGTGCCAACTGGTAGGCCGCCAGGTGGTCCTTCGCCGGGAAGCCACTCTCTTGGCCCGCGAGGTCCAGCCCCACCACCGGCAAGCCGTCGTCTTCGGCGGCGGAAACGGCGGCGCGCGCGAGTTCGAGCGAGGCCATCGAATAAATCTCAGCCGCCGGCGCCGTCGGCAACGCTTCGAAGTAGGCCTTGTAGTGCTCGCTAAACACCGGCAAGAAGAACCGCAGCGCACAGACGATCACGCCCGCCTCAAAGCGCGGCAGCGCGCCGGAGCGCACCAAAGGATCACGATTGATCTCACGCTTGGCC
>JBNMND010000187.1:0-10916 GCA_051274975.1 Planctomycetota bacterium
CATGCGCGTCGACCTTGGCCAATCGGGCTCGTGCACCTTGCCACCGCTGCCTGGCGGTCTCACATCCGTCACAATCCACGACAAGGACAGCCAACCACTCGCCAGGTTCAGCATCTCGAAGCACGAACAGTCCATCAAGCGCACGCTAAAGGCGATGCAAGAACTGCCGCTGCTGGTCGTCGACCCACAAGGCAAACCGATCGCCGGCGCGACCATTCGCCAACGCATTCGCGGCAATGGGCTTTTAAGGAATGGCCTCACACCATCGCTTCCGAACCGCTACCTGTGGCGAGAGCACGGCAAGACCAACGCAGATGGCAAACTGATCGCCAAGGTCGCCAGCGGTGACAAGGTCTTCGAGCAAAGTAGATGGCAAGGGCTGTTCTTCACGGCGACCAAGGAAGGCCTCAACTCCACCCACTCCGGCATTGGCGAGATGCCGTTCATTGACGGCATGCAGGTCGAACGAGAAGGACTGACGGAACTGAAGTTCACACTAAAGGAAGCCAAGCCAACCATCCTGCGACTGATGAGTTCGCAGGAACGTGGCCTAGCCAACCAACGGGTCACCGTGAAGACCGATATTCGGATCAGGCAACTCAACAACAGAAGCTGGCGGAATGAGAGCATCGTGTTCGACCTGACCACCGATAAGGATGGCGTGCTTCGCTTCCCTGCCCTAACGCAAGCAATAGGCGGCTTCCAAGTGTTACTAGGCGGCGCGAGCGTGACCGAATTAATCTCAGAGCCACTTCGTCGCATGAGTCCGTATCGCGCAGTCACGCTGCACGAGGTAAAGTCCAAGCCTGGCGAGGAACAGCGCATCGACCTGCACAAGACCGCGAAGATCAAGCTGCAGATGCTGGGCGAGCATGGTGGCCCCGTGACCGATGCCGAGCTAATCCTGATCAGTCGGGCCAACAAGAACAACTACGACTGCGACGGCTGGAACACGATGGCCACGACCGACAGCGCCGGCCGCGTCGCGTTGCAGATGCAGCCAGGGAGGTGGTCGGTGTTCGTGCGCTCGAAGGGCTGCATGGCCCACTTGCTGCTCAAGCTCGAGGCCAATGAGACCAAGGAACTAAACGTCACCCTCAAGAAGATGCCTACGATGCACGGCCGCGTCATTGACAGCGACGGCAAGCCGATCGCCAACCTCCAGATGAACTGCCACAGCTCAACTTGGCACAACGCCGGGGAGCGCAACCCGATCCTCGAGGCCATCGCGCAGAACATGAATTGGAGCTGGATCGATGGCACAAAGACCGACAAGGACGGCATGTTCGCGTGCAGCTACCTGGAGCTATCGGGCCTGACCTACGAAGTGCGCTTTCGCATGGGCAAGAAGCAATCGGCCGACTTCCAGGTGATGCCCAACGACTCCCCGGTGACCATCATCGTGAAGTAGCCCAGCGCTCGTGAAACGAGCAGCTCTCGCACCTCCAGTTGCGATGATTGCCGTCGCGCAGCCACTCGATCGCCGGCGCAATTCTGCGGTCGCGTCAGGCTTCGGGCCCGTGGTCACGGTCACGCTAGCAATCCTGGCAGCCCGCGGTTCGCGCGACCTTCGCGAATGCCCCGCCCTCAATGCAAGAAGGCCTGCCGCGTAAGCGACAGGCCTTCTTGCTTGCGGGATGAGCCGACGATCTAGAACAGATCGAGTCGACCACCACGGGTCGCGGCAGCACCAGCCGGTGCACCACCATCCCAGACGAACCACTGCGTGTGGAGCGAGAGGCCCGCCAGGAACGGAGCGTTCGGTAAGGCAACACTCAGCGTGCCATAGCCAGCACCGGGAACACCGGCAGCGCCATCGAGCACCCACGGGATCAGCAGTTCAGAACCGTTGAGACCGAGATTGATCCAGATACCACTCAGCTGACTCAGGCCAGATGCAGTGGTCAGCACCAACGTCGACGGCGCACCGCCCAGGGCGTTGTGCACACCAACCTTGAAGTCGATGTTGCCGAGGTTCGCGGGAACGTTGCTCAACAGAACCGGGAAGCGATTACCGGAACCCATCGTCGGGATGCCGTTCTGGTTGCCCAACTGGGAAAGAACCTGGCTTCGCAGCGTCGGGCGATCGAACGGCGGCAGGCTGTTGGCCACGCGCGGATCGGTCAGACCATTGGTCAGGAAGTTGATCAGGTCGTTGGCATCGTTTGGCGGCACGTTCAACGGGATGATCTGCGGGTCCTTGTTCGCCAGGTTGGGACCACCACCGAGGCGGTAGAACGTGAACACGTCGCCAATGTTGGTGAACTGGCCGTTGTGCATGAAGGTGTTCCGCAAGCCGATGTTGCGAAGACTCGGGGTCTTGAAGCGACCAGCGTGCGCCGGGTTACCGGTGACACCTTGACGGCCGTTGTCCTCGGCGATCGGGCGCAGCCCCAGGTTGTGGAACTGATCGTCAGCGAAGAGACCAGTCGTGTGGCAGATCACACAACGGGCAGGGCCCATGAAGACGTTGAGGCCGTTGACCTGTTGTGCCGTGAGCGCAGCAGTGTTGCCGGCGACAAAGGCATCGTATGGGGTCTGATCCGGAACCAACGTGCGCTCGTAGGTCGCAATGGCCATCGCAATGCGAGCGGCCGTGACGTCCGACGTGCCGAAGGCGGCTTGGAACAGGTCCGGGTAGGTTGTGTTGCCAGCGACTGCGGTGGCCATGTCGACCGGCAAATTGGTCGCCAATGCCATTGGCTTGACGTCTTCGAGCTTGCTGACAGCTTGCGAGAAGCTGCGCGAGTCGTGCGCCATCTCGACCGACGACAGGATCGGGCCCAGTGCTTGATTCTCGAGTGCACCGCCGGCCGAGATAAGCGTGACGCCCGTGTCCGGATCGACGAAGTTGCCGCGAGCGCGACCATCCCAGAACAGGTTCGAGAACCATGCGCCAGTCAGGAACGTCGGCGACGAGCGACCAGTCACCTGACGGCTGAAGCCGAAGCCCAGGTCCGGCGTGTAGTCGTTGGCCGCATCGCTGCGAATGATGCCGGGCGAAGCGAAGACATCGTCCGGTGTGTTGAGCACGCCGTCGGCGCCCACACCACGCGCACGACGCGCATCGCCACCACCGGCCGAGAAGGTGTGGCAGGTGCCACAAGCAACGCGATTGTCAGCCGACATCTGCTCTTCCCAAAACAGCAGCTTGCCGAGCATGGCCTTCTGCGGGGTGATCGGGTTCTGAGCGGGGACCGGCCGCGGGGGAAGGGGCTGCGGGGGGCCGCCGCCACCGCCGCCGCCGCCGCCGCCGCCTTGCGCTGTGACCGCAGCTGAGAGAGCGAGGAGAGCTAGAATGCGCATAACAGGAACCTGGAACAGAGGAGTGATCCGCCCGTCGACACAACTGTGTCAGGGGTGTCCCAGCAACGGCATGACACACCAGTGACACACAGCAGGTTCCCAAAACTTCTGTCCCGTGCGGCCCGCCGCGTCACCGCACTTAGTTGCCCGATGCCGCCTTGCGAACACGCTTGCGGGTGGTCCGATCCTTCTTGCTAGCAAGCGGGCCCGATGGCGGAACGATGGCCGCCTTGACTGGCGCAACCTTCGCCGCGGCCGTCAAATTGTGGAGAAGATTCAACCTATGCGTCAGCAAGTCGGCGAACTGCCCCTTCACGTCGACCCCGCCCGCACGGCGGTAGCAGCGGCGCGCTCGACCGATAACGCCTTGTCGGCGACACGCATCGCCGCGAGCAATCCACGCTGAGGGATCCCATGGGTCCACCCAAGCCAACTGACGAAAAGTTGTGTCGGCGTCAGCCAGCTTGCCGGACAGCAACTGCTGGATGCCCTCGCGGAATCGATCCGCGCGTTTGGGAGCCGCGAGCCGCCTGCGCACCAATGCCCAAAGGTAGGCCGCAGTGGTTAGAGCCACCGTCGCCTGCAGCCCCAAAAGTGGCACTTGTTGCCCTTCTGGAGGATTTGCGAGCAAGTAACGCGAAACCAACCACCAATCAATGAAGGTCCACAGGGCGACCGTAGCACCCGCGCCCATCCAGAACCTACCGCTGCGCAAGAACAGCCAGGCAAACACCTGACCGACTGCAAACACCAGCACATTGGCCATCACCGCGTCGACGAACACGAGCCAAAGACTACGCAGAATGCACACTCGGGGCTACCGTGGACCGCCTCGATGCCATTGTCAGGTCGCCTCTATTTGTTGTTCACGCCGGAACTGTGCCGGCACGACCCGTTCGCCACCCTCGAGGCGGCGCTGGAAGCTGGCATCGACCTTGTGCAGTGGCGCAGCAAGAAGCCGGATCGCGAAGGCTTCGAGCAAACACGCGCAATCTGCCGCAAACACAAGGTGCCGCTGCTAGTCAATGACGACGTCATGCTGGCACTGCGCAGCGAAGCCGCTGGTGCCCACGTCGGCCAAGACGACATGCCGCTGGATGCGGCTCGCAAGCTGATGTTTGGCCGCATGTTTGGCGTCAGCACGCACGACGTGCCGCAGATTCTTGCCGCGGTGAAGTCACACGCCAACTACATCGGCTTCGGTCCGTGCTACCCGTCGACCACCAAAGGCAACGAAGAAGGCCTTGGCATGGAAGCGGTGGCGGAAGCGGTGCTGAAGTGCCACGAACTAAACCTACCGATGTTCGCGATCGGCGGCATCACGCCAAAGAACCTGCCCGAACTGTATGCGCAAGGCGTACGCCGCGCCGCGGTCAGCAGCTACGTGTTGCAGCACGAGAGCCCGGGGCAAGCCGTGCGCGAGTTGCGCATCGCGTTGCCGTAGCACTCACAGCAGCAGCATCGCGTCGCCGAACGAATAGAACCGATAGCGTTCCGCGATCGCTTCGCGATACAGCTCGAGCGTTTCTTGATGACCTGCGAACGCGGCGACCAGCATGATCAGCGTCGATTGCGGCAAATGGAAGTTGGTCAGCAACGCATCCACGACGCGAAACTCGCGCCCCGGATACAGGAAGATATCCGACGATCCCTTAGCGGCAGTCACGGTGCGATCGTCTGTGGCACACGTCTCGAGTGTGCGGCAACTCGTCGTGCCAACGGCAACAACACGAGATCCGCGAGCGCGCGCCTTCGCCACGGCCACAGCGGTCGCCTCCGGCAAGTCGTAGACTTCGGCGTGCATCTGGTGGTCAGTGACGACTTCCGCGCGCATCGGTGCGAACGTGCCTTCCCCCACGTGCAACGTGACATAGGCGGTTTCGACGCCCCGATCCGCGAGGCGCTGCAGCAAGTTCTCTGTAAAGTGCAGGCCCGCCGTCGGCGCCGCAACGGCACCCGCTTCGCGCGCGAAGACCGTCTGATAGCGAGCGCGATCATGCGCGACATTTTCCTTGGCTGGGCGATCGATGTACGGTGGCAGTGGCGCGCGACCGCATCGCTCCAACGACTCGAGCACCTTGCCATCGGCGGCCACGAGGCGCAGACGCCAACGCCCGCCGCCGAGCGCTGCCAGAAGTTCGATCGTTACCGAGCCGTCCTCCATCGGCAGCCGATCGCCGACGCGCAGCTTCTTCGATGGCTTGACGAACGCTTCGCCAATGTCGCCGACCAGGCTGAGCAGCAGACATTCCACCCCACCACCAGTGGCCCGTCGTCCGCGTAACCGCCACGGCCGAACCCGCGTATCGTTCAGCACCAACAAGTCACCGGGCTCAAGGAACTCGGGCAAGTCCGCGACCACGCGGTGCTGATTGCTGCGATTCGCCCGTTGATGCACAAACATCTTGGCCTGGTCACGTGGCTCGACCGAGCAGCTGGCAATCAGCTCCGGTGGCAAGGCAAAGTCGAACTCGGATACACGCATCGGCTCGGCGTCATAGCCGGTCGCGCGCCGCTATGCCACGGCCGTCGTGGAAGCCACACATTTCGCAAGCGGCTTGCTGGAATGCAACCACCCGGCGACCATAGCTTGCATGCCGCAACGCGTTCGCCCCTTGCCCCTTACTCCCTACGCCTACGTGGCCTTCACGTGCATGCTGGCTTCGTGCGGCGGCGGCGGCAACAACAGCCCGCTCGCCAGTAACCTGCCACCAGAAATGCTGGTCTGCCGCGCCCGCGTCGATGACGGCCACCGCTTCGGCGAAGTGGCGTTGCGCACGACCCGCAACTTGGGCAATGGCCGTGTCGGCGATCGCATCGGCCCCGAACGACATGCCCGCCTGCACCCAGATGGCGTTCGGGTGGTGTTCTCGCGCGAACGATTCAACGACAACGCCGGCAGCCGCGAGCTCTATCTTTCGACAATCGATGGCTCGACGGCGGAAGTGCGATTGACGGTCAATTCGGAACGCGACGACGACCCAGTTTGGTCGCCCGATGGCAGCCGAGTGCTCTATGCAAGCGAAGAGAACGGCGCGTCTGGATTGTGGACCTGCAGCGACACTGGCGGCGACGGCGAGCCGTTTTTGCCGACGCCCAGCGGCTTCGCAGACGGCCAGCCGGACTGGCACGGGACAACTGACAAGATCGTGTTCAGCCGTCGCGACAATACCGGCGAGCAAACCCTATGGCTGGTCAACGGCACTGGCTTCGGCGAGATGCCGCTGACCGACGGCGGCCTGACGGCGGGGCCCGACAGTGGCGATTACGAGCCAGCGTTCTCACCCGACGGCACAATGGTCGTGTTTGTGCGCCGCTCCAGTGCGGATGCGAGCAAGCTGTTCGTGTGCGAAATTGCGACCGCAATCGTGACCGAAGTATTCGCACCTTCTGGCAATGTCGCGCAGCCGCGTTACTCGCCGACGATGGACCGCTTTTGGTTTGGGCTCGCCGAGCCCGATGTCGGCCGCCAGACGCTGCGCTTGGCGCACCTGCCCGTTGCGGGTGGCACGCCCACGCTGCTGTGGCCGGATGAACGCTGGCAACTCAACGGCATCGACTTTCTACCGGTCGCGACCCCAACTGAGATTGCCGGCACGGCAGAACGTCTCGACGTGCGCGAGATCTCGATGCAAGTCGCGGTCGCGCGCAACTCATTCGGATCGCTGGCGCAACTGAGTGACGATGACGACAACGAGTACTACCTGCAAACGGCCGAGAGCGGCAATCGTCAGATTGCAGCACTCAACTGCCGCTTCAGCCTGCCGATCGAAGAGCCTGAAGACATGCTCGAAGTGCAGGTGCGAGCGATTGTGCAGTCATCACGTATCGACGGCGACAGCGTGTTCCGCATGTCGATCCGCAACCTGACCGACAACCGCTACGACACCGTGGTCGAGTTGACACCGACGTCGACGGGCGAACAACTGATGGAGTTCCGAACCTCAAGCCTGCGCCACATAACCAAGGAGAAGGTGCTGCAGTTCACAGTCATCGCGGATCTCGACGACGGCGACTTCGCCGACATTTGGGTCGACATGATCGAAGTGGTGCTCGTGCCACGCCAGGGCATGTAGAGCCAAGGTCCCGAGCTATTCGGGCCCCGCGCTAGTAGCGCCAGCGGTTCCAATCGAACAGCAAGCCAATGCCACCACCGATCAACGCACCGCGGTCACGGCGACCTCGCTGGTGCCCGATGATCGCGCCAACTCCAGCACCGACGACCGTGTTAACCGGGAAGCGTGTGCCGCGGCGGCGAGCCCGATAGACGCGCCGATTGTAGAGGTAGTCGTCGTAGGTCGAGTAGCCGCGACCGGAATCTACGTAGACGACCGATGGCTGTGCTGGCACTTGCACTTCGACCGGCACCTCGACCTCGACCGTCTCGATCAGGGTGCGATACGTCGGTGCCGCCGGCGCCGCGTAGTAGTGCGGCTGCGCGATACCCGGCGCGGACGCGGACTGATCGCGATCGGCGCGCCCGGCATCCGCGGCCTCGCGACCAGCATCCACCGCCGGAGCGTCCACCGGCAACAACGGCACCAGCGGAGCCCGCGTAAACGTCGGCGGAGCCGCACAGGCCAGCGCCGTCATCGCCACCATCAACATCGTGAATACACGCATCTGCAACTCCGTTGGAACGTCTTCTCTAGTAGTTCGGAATGATGCGCATGATCCAATCACGCGCTTCGGACATCGTCGAGGTCACCGAATGGTTGTGGGTCTCACCGGGGCCAATGATCTCGACCTGAGCATTGGTCTCGTCACCAATCGGGGCCTTCTCTAGGTCGAGGAAGGTAACCTGGATACGAACCTGTAATTCGCGCTCACTGACGTTGCGGATCGGCACGATCACCTTCAGCTGGTTGGAGCCTGCGATGCGACGTAGACCGGCGCGACCAGCTCGCAGTGCACTGTGCAACTCGGCGTTGGTAATGACGACATTGGAAACCCGCTCGGCATCAGCGTTAGCATCGATCGGGAGCGCGGCGAAGGGCGCAGTCGACTGGCACGAGGCCAAGAACATGGTCGCCATCAGGCAGGAGAGCGGTAGGAGCTTCTTCATGAGACTAATTGGGTGGAAGGAATCTGCGTGGTGGTTGGTCAGCACAGCAAGCGATGTCTATTGCCAGCATGCCTAGTTAACGGGCCGCACTTCGCTGACGCCCGCTTCAACAGAAGGCAAGTCATCAACCCCGACCAACTCGAATGTGCAACTGGCGCCACTGCCGCCGACCAACTTGGCCGAACCAAGGTTCTGCCAGTCAGGGTTACCGAGAGAACCATTGTTGCCAATGGAGAACTTCTTGAAGCCGGCCGCGACGCGACGCGAGATGCGCGCTTCGACCAACCACTTGCCGCCAACGCCTGCCCACTTGCGCATGACAACCGGCTGGCGCAGCGTGAAATACACCTTCTTCGCGACGGATGCCTTGGCCTTGTCGACTAGCTGGGTGATGAACGCATCGAGTCGATCAGCCGGGTAGTCACCGGGCTTGTCGCCGGGCACGGAGAACGTCTCTTCCAGCATCACGGTGCGTTCGATCAGGTTCTCCACCTTGACGGACACCTTGACCGAACCACCCTGCATGTATTCGGGCCGCGGCCCGCGCGTCGGGCGCGCCTTGTTGGGCTTCTCGACCATCGAGCGCACCGTCAATGGTTGCCAATTGATGACCACGCGGTGCGAAGCAACCAATTGGTGGCCAAGTTTCTCGCGTTCGGTTCGCTCGCTTTGCGAGTTGACCTTCACGCCGGCGCCACGACTAACGATCTTGACGGCACCACTGCGTCGCAGGTACTCGCCGATCTTCGGGCCCTCAAACTTGCCCTTGCGGCGGTCGAACGCGCGGCCGGGGCCATCCTCTTCGTAGCGTTCGTGCTGCCAACTGCGAAGGTCGTTGTCGATCAGCTCGATCACCAACTCGCCCTCCATCGCCTGCAAGCTGGCGACCAACGCGCGAACGGTCACCTCCCACATGCGGTCGCCGGCTTTGCCCTTCTTGGTCACTTCGTATTTGCGCACGAAGCCTTTGATCTGCTGCTGCACCCACTCACGCTCGAGCTCACTCTTGCCGTCAAAGAAGCCAGCCTTGTTGCCGTCCTTGTGCTCACTGATAACCGACAGCCGGCTGCGAATCGTTGGGCCGCGTGCGACCTCCACTCCCTTCGCCTTAGCGACCGCGTCTTCGAGCGCCTGCGCCAGCGCAGCGCGGTAACTCGTCGCGCGCCCAAACCCTTCCCCCCACTCATCTTGCTCTGCCACAACTGGCTTCTGGGCACCCGCGGCAACCGCCGGCTTGGAGTCCTGGGCAGCGATCCCGGCAGCGAGAACGGACAGAAGTAGGATGGTCATCTTCATAGTGTTGAGGCCAGCGATTAGGAGTCGTTGGGTGACGCGAGGCGCGCAAGCGCAGAAGGCAAGCAGCAGTTGCAGTGCATCATTGCTGAGGAACGGCAGGGGGCAACGAAGGCACCAGCAGCCAGGATTCGCCAGAGGCTGGAACGGTCACCTGCAGCTTGTGCTGCAGGCGGGGCAGGCCATTGCCGCGCCCGTCGAGAAACTCGACAAGCAGTTCGTGCTCACCGGGTGGCACATCAGCGGCAAGCACCTGAACCGTCGATGGCAAGGTCGGCCAATGGCGATCATCAGCAGCTGTCGCCGTCAACGCACTGAGGAGCAGCAGCGCGCCGCCAGCGATGGCCTGCGCGTTCGCAGCATCTCGATTCTTGCGATTGCGATTACGGAGCCCATTGGTCAGCAAGATCTTCCCGGCAACGTTTGCCGACGTCTTAAAAACCGCTTTGCCCTTACGGATACCTTCCATCGCCTTGCCACCGAGCGTTCGCGCCTGGTAGTCGACATCGCTAAGAATCGTAGATCGGCCGAGCGACTTACCGTTAATCGAGACCCGCGCGACTGCGGCCGGATGGCGTTGCGAACGGAACCGCGCCAACTCTTCCTGCGAGCCGTCGCCGTATTTCTCGGGACCAAGGCCGATCGGGAACAACAGCACCAGGTTGCCCTTGCTCGGCTTAGCCAGCAGCGGATTGTTGCGCACGCCGCGCGACTCGTGCGCAATCGCGAACTCATTCGCGACGCGCGCCTCTTCGAAGTAATCATCCGCGCCGGCACCGCCATAGAGATTGCTCATGCGACCGGCCATCCAGAACAACAGTGCGTTATCAGCCTGGTACTTCTCGTCGGCAACTTCGGCATCCATCAGAATGCCGCGCTTCAACGCTGCGCGCGCATTGTCAGGCTCGCCCTTCAATAGGTAGCAATAGGACAAGTAGAAGGCATTCATCGCCTTCTCATAGGCATCGCCCTTATAGGTCTTGCTGCTCTCGCTACCGACGATCGCCGCCGTCACTTCGCTGCCGGCAGTCGCCCACGTGCCCATGATCTGCGCGGCACCCTGGAACGTGCGACGCGCCGCATCCACGTCCCCGAGCGCCAGCTCACACTGCCCCTTCACGTTCATCACGAGGGCTAGGTTCTCTACAGCGCCTTCGGCGGCTTCCTTCTCAGCGAACGTTTTGACGACGGTGAAGTTGCCCCCGAGATAGCTCGACACGGGCACATTGGGCTGCGGAATAGCGCAGCCCGC
>JBNMND010000188.1:0-10874 GCA_051274975.1 Planctomycetota bacterium
CGCGCGACGATCCGCCACCAGAATCGCAAGCATCGTTTGCGATGACGTGGGTCGACGAAAGTCAGGAGCGTCACATCAACCTAGGCTATCCCGTCAAGGAGTTGCCGCAGGACACGGCGTTGCAGGCGATTGAGTTCCGCAATCTGGCGGACTACCGGGTTCGTTTCCGTTCGGTTGTGTTCGTCAAGGAGGCAGCGATTGCGCCGCAGGATCCGCCGGATTCGCCGCTCGTTCGCGAAGGCAACTTCCGTCGCTTGCCGGCCCAACCGGAACTCGAAGACGTGGTCATCTCGATCTATAGAACCGGCGAGCTCAGCGAGTCGACCTTGACGCTGGCGGAACGGCAGGACGTGTTGACGTTGCCGCGCGCGGTTGGATCGGCGGAGGTGACCGAGACGGTGTCGCTGTTGCCGACTGGCGGTCGCCGGCTGTCGATGTTTGCGCCGTTGGGCGGAGATGGTTGGGATGGTGCCGTGCTGGCCGTCTCGTGGACTGACGAGATGTGGGCGGCGTCGGGTCAGTTCGCGAACCGTCTTGGCTTGTTGCTGTGCTTGCTGAGCATGCCGTTCTTGTTGGTGCTGCTCAGTGAACTGCTGGCGGTTGTGACCAACCTGCGTTTCCGCTTGATGACGGTCATGTCGGTGGCGTCGCTGGCGCCGCTTGGCTTGTTGTCGTTGGTGTTGGTGCAGGTGCTCGAAAGCGGTCATACCACCGAGGTCGAAGATGACACGAGCAGCACGGTGAAGAGCGCCATGCTGCAGCTCGAAGACGAGAAGAGTGGCGTCAAGGAATCTGCGCAACAGTGGCTGCGCGACTTAGCGACTCTTGCCAACGAGAAGTTGGTCGAAGGCGAGGCGCCGATTCCGGTCGAGACGGTCGATGCGGTCGCCGAGGAGTTGGATGGTTTGCTTGCCGGGCAGCTGCCGCCGGAATGGCGCGGCGGCTTCTTGCGACTCGAATGGCAGCCGCCAAACGCATCGTTGGATCCTGTGGTTTTGGTTGCCGGCGACGATCGCATGCACCAGGCCGAGGCGCCGGCGCGTCTCGAACCGGGTTTGTTCATGCAATGGGGTCGATTGATGCTGGGTGTGCGCGCCGAGCAAGCAGTCAGCGGTGGCACCTTGTCGTTGACCGCGGGTCGACCTCTCAACGGCAGTGTGCTGCGTGCGTTGGCGCCGGGGCATGACTTGTTGTTGACCGATGTGCGCGGCTACCCGTTGGCGGCGACTGAAGGGCGTGACAGTGCCGAGCGCTTGCTACAGCAGGCCTACGACCCATCAACGATGTTGGCGCGAGAGGCTGCGCTGGTTACTGGCGACGAGACTCGGCAACCAGTGATCCTGCGCGAGTCTGCGGCGATGGGTGACTACGTGATTGGTGCAGAAGTGCTGCGCGACTTGCAGGAGACTCCGCGTGGTCTGCTGGTCGTGGCGACGCCCGACGAGCGCGCGACGTTGGATCTGGCGATTGGTCGCATTCCGGTGCGCGCCTTCTTCTGGTTGGTTGCTGGCTCACTGATTGTGTTGGCAGCGTTCTTGTCGTTTGTCGTTAGCGGTCGCATTAGTCGACCGATCGAGCGGCTCGAGAAGGGCGCGCTGGCGTTGTCGCGCGGCGTCTTCGAGACGCGCGTGCCGGCAGACGAAGGTGGCCAGGTTGGTCAGTTGACGCGAGCGTTCAACCAGATGGCGGTCGACTTGCACAGTCGCATGCAGGACTTGCAGGCGCTGAATCGCACCATGGCCGATCTTGCCGCTGAGCACGATGAAGGCACGGCGATCGAAGTGTTGCGCCGCTTCTGCGCCAACCAGACCGGAGCCGACGCCGTGGTCACGACCATGCTCGACGACTCGGGCACGGCACTGGTGCTGCATGCTGGTGGCGAAGCCGTGGGGGAGCGCATCGGCCTCAATGGTTGGTCGATCCTTTCCTTAGCGGGGCCGTTCTGTTGCCGCTCGAGGCAGGGGCGTTTGCCGGCGCCATGGGGTGAGGCGTTGCCGCAATGCGGAGCGCTGCTCGGCTTGCCGATTGTGTTCGCTGGACAGACGCGCGGAGTCGTGTTGCTTGGCTTCGATCTGGACGAGCCTTCTCCCGTGGATCTCGAGTTGTTGACGACGGTGGTTGCGCAGGCTGCGAGTGCTTGCGAGCGATCGCAGTTGCAGAGGTTGGCCGTTCAGGACCCGGTGACGGGGGCGTTTGCGCCGGATTACTTCCGCCGCCGCGTGGTGGATCAGGTGTCGCAGGCCCAATACCTGGAGCAGCCGTTCTCCCTGTTGGCTTTCCGCGTATCCGAACGCAACCGCTCCGCCCATCGCTTGCAGCAGTTCGTGCATCTGTTGCGCGAGTGCTTGCCCGATGCAGCGGTTGTCGGCCACGGTGGTCGCGGTCGTTTCTACGTTGGCCTACCGCAGTCGGATCGACAGGATGCCGAGGTGATGCGCCAGGATGTTACCGCGGCGTGGCGTGCCAAGGGGCGGCAGGATGGCATTGAGGCCGGCGGCGCTACCTTTGGCAGCGCGCTGTCGGTGTTTCCGGGCGAGGCGGCTTCGGCGGAGTTCTTGTTCGATGCCGTTCGCACGCAGTTGGAATCGGATCCGGTGCGCGAAGCGGTGGAAGCCGAGTCTGACGTGAGCTTGCTGCAGGCTGGCGTGACCGCAGTCAGTGCGGCGATGCGTCCCGTCTACAGCACGTTGCGTCGCGTCGCGCCAACCGATCTTCCCATTCTGCTTGAGGGGGAGACTGGGGTTGGCAAGGAAGTGCTGACCAACCTCGTGCACCGCTGGAGTCGGCGCAGCAAGGGACCGTTGATCAAAGTGCACTGCGCGGCGCTGTCGGAGACGCTGCTTGCGAGTGAGTTGTTTGGCCACGAGCGCGGTGCGTTCACCGGAGCGGATCGTCGCAAGACTGGTCGCTTCGAACAGGCGGACGGCGGTACGTTATTCCTCGATGAGGTCGGCGAGCTCCCGCATGACGTGCAGGTGGCGTTGCTGCGTGCGCTGCAAGAAGGGGAGATCGACCGCGTTGGTGGCACCGAATCGGTGAAGGTCGATGTTCGGGTGATCGCGGCGACCAACCGCGATATGCAGCAAATGGTCAAAGACGGGCGGTTCCGTGAAGACCTCTACTACCGACTGCAGGGCATGGTGGTTGTTGTGCCGCCGTTGCGTGAGCGCCGCGAGGAGTTGCTTGGCTTGGTGCAGTTGTTCGTTCGCGAGATTGTTCTGACTGGCCACGCTCCGGAGCGTGAGCTGTCGACCGATGCGATGGATGAGTTGTATGGGCAGGAATGGCCCGGCAACATCCGTCAGTTGCGCACGACGATCTTCCGTGCGTTGCTGTTGGCGCGCGGCGCAGTCGTTCGACAGCACGACGTGCGCTCGGCCTTGGCTGGTGGGTCGACGTTGGCCCTGCCAGAGTCTTCGGTAGCGGTTGTGGATGAGGCGCCCGGTGCTGCGTCGGATGCCGTGGTGGCGAAGCGCGACGCGCCGCTCACTCCAGGGCGTGATCGGTCCTTGGGCCGTGGCGTGGACTCCGGTGGAATTGGTGGCGAGTCCAGTCGCGACGCGGTTTCTCGCGTCTCAGGTCGTGAGCGACGTCTGCCGGTGCCGGATCCTGTGGCAAGTGAGCCCATCGTGTATCTGGTGCGGCCGGACTCCGAGTTGGAAGCGGGTCCGATAGCCGACTCAGTAACTGGTCCGATTCTCACGCCAAAGAGCCGGGTGATTGGTCTGCCAGACTCGGAGGTGGCTAGTGGCAAGAGCGCTGACGTGCCGCTGACACCCCGATTGTTACAATTGCTGTCTCTGATCCAGGAACGTGGACGTATCACGACGCAGGACCATATGACCAGTTCGGGTGTCTCGCACCGCACCGCGCTCAGGGATTTGCAAGCGCTTGTGCAGCATGGCGTTGTCGAACGTGTTGGTGCTCGGCGAGGCGCATTTTATCGGTCATCCGGCACGGCGGCCAATTCCATTGAGCCAGACTCCACAACTGACCATTAGTTTCAACAGGTCATCAAGGTTGTGGCTAATTGTTTTTTGTGCGCCATAGTCAGCTTTGCTGCAACGGCTTGCATACTAATTCGTCTGAATGGCTGATTGATTGGACCGATGCTTGCTCATGTGGCATGCAGCGGTTGGCCGATTTCTCTAGAGGAGGGAGTGGCATACAATGGCCGCTACTGATTCCGTTATGCGCACCACTTTGATCGTCAGCCTGTTCCTATCCGCAATCTTGTCAGTCACAGCCTCTGCGCAGGTGACTCTCAAGAGGGGTGCGGTGGTCTATACCGGTAGTGCCGCCAACACGACGGCTCCTGCGACTGTCGATGAGAAGAAGCTGCACGCGTCGACGCCCGAGTGGCAGAAGATCAAAGACCAGGGCATCGACCCTCATTCTGCGCAAGGCAGGCATTTGATCACGCGAATGAACACGCGCATCAGTAAGGCCGTCAAGAGCGTCGCCGACGCCGAGAGCAAGGACTTGGTGACGAGGAAGAAGGATATGAAGGATGACCGTGGTCGCACAGTCACCGACCTGACTAGCAAGGTCGTCGCGAAGATCAAAGAGTAGTCCGTCTTTGGCTCCGAACGCGCCCCCCAGCCGCGCGGCGTCGACGCCCCCTCGTTCTGCGCCCCGTGATGTTGGGGCCAGCCCCCAGCCGCCGATCCCCCAAGAAGCAGTACCGGCCGTTCTCTCGTTGCGAAGCGGCGAAAGTCTTCGCGCAAGCGGCACGCGTGCTTCACAATCTCAATCCGTGCCCCGCCTCGTGCCAAGTCTCGAACTCTTGCGGCCATTGCTAGGAGCAGTTGCATGGGTGTTGCCCGTGCTCGCTCTGGGTTGCGTCAACACTGGGTCGCCCAAGCGTCTCGGCGAAACCACAATCACCGGTGATGTATTGGGTGGCCGCGGTACGCGAACGGCTGGTCCGATTGCGTGGCGGCTCGGCGACGCTTTGCCGCTCGATGATGGCGCTGTGCAGGATCCTCAAGAGCAGGGGCCGGAGACCGACGAGCAACGCGATGCCCGGCTGCACTTGCAGTTCGGCAGCAACGTCTTGATCAGCTCGGACGGCATGGTCACCAAGCAGTACTTCCTTGCTGGTCAATTGGCGCAGACGTTCTTGAAGCTGATCTCGCCGATCAGTCCGGACAAGCAGCCGGCGGCCGCCGGCACGACCGAGCCGCCTCCCAAGCCAGGCACCAAAGTCGGCGGTGCGGAGGCCACCAGCATCCTTGGCCGCATGCTGCAGGGGCACGAAGTTGAGGTGACGTTCTTGCCGGACTTCGAAGTGCTTAGCGGCATCAAGTTGGTCGATCAGGGCAAGACCACCGCGGTTACCGGTGAGCCTGCGAAATATGCCGCCCAGGCACCGACGGTGTCGCTCGCATTAGTGACGTCGCAGCCATCCGGTCTCGGCGCGTTCGAAGCGGCTTTGAACCTGTTCTACACCAGCATTCCGCAGGTGGAGATCAGCGTGCTGGTAGTCGAATACAACGTTGCTGACGCCTTGTCATTCGGCGTTGCTACGGTCGATGCCAATACGCCGATTCTTGGCAATCTGACCAGCAGTCAGCTGGTTCGTTCGTACACTTCGTCATTCGCCGCGAGCCAGCCGATTGTTGGCGTGTCCCCGGTTGCTGACATTGGCCGCTTCGTCTTGGGCGGCATTCACGACGCGTGGGAGTTGAACGCGATGATTGAGGCGCTCGAAGCCAACAACCTCGCTGACATCACGAGTTCGCCCAAGCTTGTTGTGCGCAATGGCGGTGTCGCGGCGATCTCAACGTTGACCGATGTGCCGTTCCCGAAGGCGAAGCTCTCCCAGCAAGGATCCACAGTCGCGACCGACATCAGTTTCCGTCCGGTGGGTGTGCGCATGAACATCGTGCCGGTGATTGCCGGCACCGATTCGGTCATCCTGCAGGTGTTCGCCGACGTCTCGGCGGTAACGGGGTTTGCTGCTACCGTCCCGATCGTGACGCCGATCACGAGCACGCGCACTGCGGTCACGACCGTCTATCTCAAGGACGGCCACACGCTGGTGATTGGCGGCCTCACGTCCAAGACGCTGTTTGAGAGCGAGACCAAGGTTCCGATCCTGGGCGACATCCCGGTGCTCGGCTTCCTGTTCCGGTCGACTTCGACGAGCAGCAGCAAAACCACGGTTGAGTTCCATATTACGCCGCGGATCGTGCGCGATCGCGGTCAGCCGAGCATCGGCCCCCAGTTCTAGGCGGTGACGGGCCCGAATCGCGGCTCCGGACCCGGTCGATTGTCCTGAGACTGCGCCTAGCAGGAAGGAACCGCTACCATGGCCGTCACACTTCCGCTGATGCCTGACTCCCAATTGCCGCCCTCGCGCCATTCTGCCCATGCCACCGCCGCTTGCGATCGCGAGCGAGGTGTTGCATTGGTGATGGCGCTGATCTTCTCGATCCTCCTCTACATCCTGGTCGCGGAATTGGTCGTGTCGAGCCGCATGGTTCGGGCGACCGGCGAGAACGATGCCCTGCTGGCGCGCATGCGCACGCAGATGCAGTACCAGTTGCTCGAGGCCGAGGAGAAGCTGCTCGCTGACCTAGTCGGCCAGGCCGACGAAATGGGGGCTGAGGGCGGTGGTGCTGCAGGCGGGCTCGCAGGCTTGGCGGGCGCGGCCCCAGCCAGCGGCGACGGCGAGGGCGGCGAAGGTGAGGGAGGCGAGGAAGAAGAAGAGGACCCGACCTCGAAGTGTGATTCGAGCCGCGATGCATGGTTCGAGCCGGTTGGGCACCCCGACAACGACCTGACTACCTACGTGTGGATCGAGGACGAGAACCGCAAGCTGAACTTGCTGACGTTGTGGAGCCCGGACGAAGAGTTCGCCCAACTGTCACGCGACCGCATGATCCGTCTGATCGACGGTTTGCGCGAAGACACCGAGTTCGACGTGGCGTCTGGCGATGCGACGATGATCGTGCAGGGCATCATCGACTGGGGTAATCGCCCCAACACCGAGCAGATGCCGACGCCAGAGCTGAAGACGGACGATGAGAAGAACCGTGAGTTCCACGTGCCGCTGCATCTCGACGAACTGATGATGGTGCCGCTGGTCACGCGGGATCTGTTCTTCGACAAGGTTCTCGACAAGCGTCACTTCCCCGGCCTTGAATCGGTGTTGACGCTTTGGACGTCGACGATTGCCGACCCCGGCGACCCGGAGAAGCTGGCTCGACAACGTGCAGCCCGTGGCGAGCCCGCTCAAGAGCCTGAGCCCGAAGCGCAACCAGGTGGGGGAGCGATGGGCGATGAGCCGCTGGTGCAACCCGAAGGCCTTGGCATCCGGATCAACGTCAACACGGCATCACGCGCGGTGTTGCGGGCGTTGTTCGATCCTGTTCGCGTGCCGGATCGCGTGATCGACGGCATCATTCGCTATCGCAACGAGATCGACGACGAAGCTTCACAGGAAGCCAATGATGAGAGCGCGGCGGATTCTGCTGACTTTGGCGAGATGCAGTTGGGCAACCAGCCGCTCTACAACTTCTTTGAGGCGATTACCGACTTGGAAGACGTTGAGGAATTCGCGCAGATCTCTGATGAAGAGGTTAAGACCGAAATCACGACCGCGTTGACGACCAAGTCCGAAGTGTTCTCCATTCACATGGCGTCACTGTTCAAGCGCAGCGAATCTGAGGAGCACAGGGTCTATCTGGTGCGTCGAGCCCGTTCGATCGTGATGCGGCTCGAAGAAGGTGACGAAGGCAAGATCGTGCCGTTGGTGCCGTTCGAAGAGCGCATCGGTCTGCGGATCAAGCCAGTCGAGATGCAGGATGACGTCGCGCTCGACTTCACCGAGCAATACATGGACATGGACCAGTTCGCTCAGCAAGAGCGCGCTTGGAACCCGTTCTTGATCGACTTCTACATGCCGAAGGACGTTCGCCAAGAATTCGTCGGCAACCGCTAGTTCTCCATGCCCCGCCCCGCGGATCCGACCTTACGCGACCGCCTGATTGCATCGGCGACGGAAGAGTTTGGCGAGGGTGGCTACTCTGGAACGACGCTCGATGGCATTGCGGCGCGCGCCGGTGTCACCAAGGGCGGCCTCTACTTCCACTTCGCCGGCAAGGAAGAGTTGTTCTTCGCCGTGCTCGATCACTGGCGCGAACATCGACGTCGCGAATTGCAGGTGCAGGGGCCCGCGCCAGACGGCGCTGTGTTTGCTTTGCGTCGATTCTTGTCGGGCTACATGGCGTTCCATTTGCGCGAGCCGGCCGCCACGCACTTGCTGCGCGTGCTGACGACGGAATTGCGCGGCCGGTTCACGTCGCGGCTGCGCGAAGACGATCGTCAGGAACAGCGCTGGTTTCGAGCCAGTGTTCGCGAGCTGCTCGAGCTTGGCGCTAGGGATGGCACGTTGTTGGCCGAAGACCCGGCTTTGACCGCATTCGTCTTGTGCGGTGCTGTGACAGGCATTTTGGCGCAGTGGCACAGTTCTCCGAGCGACGTAGAAATGCACTGCGATGGAGACTTGCTGGCGCAGCAGCTAGTGGTTCGCTTCGCCACCGGCGAGGTTCGGTCGGAGCAGACTGAGCGCGATGGCGGCGCAGGGTTGGGGGAAGGCGAGTTTGACTTCGGTCGTTCACGTGACTCGTAGGGCATAGATCGGCACACTGTGCGCACGTGCTTCCGCCGCTTCCAAGAGACTTCCTGCTGACTGTCGTCATGCCCGTCTACAACGAGCAGGCGACCTTGCGTGAAATTGTGGACGCCGTGCTCGCTGAGCCGACCCGCAAGGAACTGATCCTCGTTGACGATGGTAGCGTCGATGCAAGCCGCACGATCCTTGGCGAACTCGCGGAGTTGCCCGGGGTGCGTGTCATCGAGCACGAACACAATCGCGGTAAGGGGGCCGCACTTCGCACCGGCTTTGCTGCCGCGGCTGGCGATGTTGTCATCGTGCAGGATGCGGACTTGGAGTACGACCCATCTGAATACGGTGTGTTACTCGCGCCGGTCGTGCGTGGCGATGCCGAAGTGGTCTACGGTTCGCGCTACCTCGTCGACGACGACGATCCCGAACGCGAACGCGATGCGTTGACCCACTACCTTGGCAATCGCGCATTGACGTTCTTTAGCAACCTGATGACCGGTCTCAACCTGACCGACATGGAGACGTGCTACAAGTGCTTCCGCCGTGAAGTGCTTGAGGGCCTGACGATTCGCAGTCGCCGGTTCACGGTGGAACCTGAGTTCACCGCGAAGATCGCGCGTCGCGACGTACGCATTTGGGAAGTGCCGATTCGCTACCGCGGTCGAAAGTTCGCCGAGGGGAAGAAGATCGGCTGGCGTGACGCGATTGCCGCGATGTGGGCAATCGTTTGCTACCGCTTCGCCGACTAGTTCGAAAGTCTCCGGGCTAGAATGAGAAGCCGGCGCTGATCAGCACACCCTGGAAGTTCGAGTCGTAGCCGTGAATGAAGCTGCCGCTTTCGATGTCGCTGCGGTCCATCGATTGATAACGCCCGATGAATGCGATGCCGAAGCTGGTCGGACCGACGTGAAGCCGCGTGCCAGCTTCGATCATGCCGAAACCAGTAGTGGCTTCGTAGTCGCGGGAGTCGCCGTCGATTTCGATCGACGTACCGGCGAAGCCGAATCCGAGTTGCGCGTAGAGGCTCCATTCGAGAGCGCCCGCATGCACAAGCGTGATTTCGGGTTCGATCTCGAAGAACGGTCCGACGGACACATAGGTCGTCTCTGGGTTGGTAGCACCGTCGTCGTCGAGCGTCAGTCCGCTGACCAGCAGGCCGACGCGCACCGGCATGCGGAAGCGGTGCTGCTCGATCAGATAGGTGGCGTGTGCTAGGAACGTGCTACTGCGCGCCTGCGTGCCCTCGTCGAACGCGGTGTTCGGATAGCGGAACAGGCCTTCGTTGTTTTCGGTGATGGAATACTCGTAGCGGAAGCCGCCACCGAGCCCTTTCTTATTGGTTACCTCGAACTCGGCCAGCAACAATCCGGCGGTCGCGTTGTCTTCGAAGCCTGAGAGATCTGAGTCGAAATTGTAAGTGCCGCCAGCTACTCCGAAGCCGCCCTGAAAGCGGAGCGGACGTTGGGCGACGAGTTGGGCGGAGAGAAGAAGCAGAGGCAGAACGAGCCAGCGCATAGCGCAGATCCTAATCGGTCGGAGGCGTGCTGGGGGCAAAAGTGACCCAGCACGCTCGTTCCGCCCGCGTTCTTCAAAAATGTCCAGAACGCCGCTCTGCTGGTTGGTCAGAGTTTCGACCGCCGCGCGGTAGTTGATGTTCTTGCTGAGCTTGGAGTGCCAAGGCAGCATGGCGCGGTCCGCATCGGCACCTAGCGAGACCGCTGCAAAGGCACGCTGCAGGTTGCCGCGGTCTTCGTTGAAGATCGCAGCCTTGAGCGGTGCGATCGAGCGACGGTCACCGATCTGACCGAGCGCCTCAGCGATGGCCGACAACGTGGCGAGATTGGTGTTTTCATGGTCGAACTTCTTGTGGAGTTCTTCGGCGGCGGTCTTGTCGCCGAGCACTCCCAGCGCGATTGCCGACTGCACGAACAGGGTCGAGCGGCGCGCCGAAGCGGCCATCGTTTCTTGGATGACTTCCCGCGAGCCTTGATGGCGCATCAGGGCGAGGCCGAGGCAGAGATAGCCGGCTTGTACTGGCTTCTGCATTTCGGGTGCGGCATCGACGTAGCGAGCCAATCTCAAGGCGACGCCGAGCGCGCCGACGAACTCTGGCGACTTGGCTTGCTCGAGAGCATCATAGCAATGACTCCGAGCGCGCACGATAGAGTGCGAATGTGCATTGGGTTCTCCTGCCTGTTGGTGCACGCGGCGACTGCGTGTGGCCTGCCCTTGGCAATCT
>JBNMND010000189.1:0-10806 GCA_051274975.1 Planctomycetota bacterium
TGAAGACACAGATCGTCGCGCCTAGAGCCAGCACTAGGGACAGGGTGGAAATTAGGTGCCACCAACTGCGGCCGCGCTGCTCTCGCGCATATGTCAGGCTCTCGCGGATGATGTCTTTTGAATTGCGCATTCAAGCTCGATGATCGAAGGGGCAACAGGGCGGTGCCTGTTGGCCTACAGTTCTAGTCTGGCGGCGACATGAGGCGGCATCAAGAAATGCTACCGTGCGCATTGCACCATGGCCAATCTGACTTGCTGGTTGATGGCTGACAGAGTCGGTTGTTTGGGTTCGGGGGAGCCGGACCGCAGCTTGAACTTCCTGCACCCTGCCCGTCACTCTCGTAGGAACGCCTAGGTGCGACAGCCGCGAACTTGCCAGTTCGACGCATTCTTGCAGCGGGAGGATCGTTAGGTGATTGGGTTCAGGTGGTCCGGACCGCACGTTGAATCGCGGAAGCGCACGATTCTCCTCCGTGCCATTGACCATCCCGAACGATGTGCAACTCATCGGAACGCAGGTTGCTTTTCAATGCCTGGGGCTGAGCAACAGCGGCAGTTACCGACTGACGTTGCCGACCACACTTACAGTCACCAACTGAGTAATGTGGTGTGCATAGCTGACGAGATTGCGGCAACCGGCATGAGGGCCCCAGTGCGAGGCTGCTAGAGGCCGATGTTCTTCGGCGGGTATTTCCTCAGCAACGCTCCATGCGCTTTTAGTTTGCTGCCGACCGAGGCTAACCAAGGGCTGAGTCTGTGACCGACAGACGCCTCTTCCTTTGGATCTAGGTAGAGATCAAAGAACCAAGGAGACAACCCGACGTCTTGCACAGTCGCCTGGTCGATGTATGAGTGCATTACCGATGGCAGGACCACCTTGATGTGCGCTTTGTATTGGCGCATCCGGCAGGCCATCAGTTCTTTGCCCCACCAGAAGTAAGCGGCTTCTCGCTTCGATTTACCGGTGTCTGCAAGCAAGAACGACGCCTGGTTGATGAAGTCGTAGTAGCGGTCTTGAGGCAGTGCGTCGGTCGAGACACCTGCTAGATGCATGGCCGTTCCGAACAGGTCCATCAGATCGAAGATGTCGTCGCTTTCTCGTGCCGGCGCGATCATGCCTCGCCAATACGCGATGCCGGGAACACGGATGCCACCTTCAAAGGTTGTGCCCTTGGCGCCACGAAACGGTGTGTAGCCGGCATCCGGCCAGCCGTCCATTTGGGGACCATTGTCGGAGGTGACGAACACGAAGGTGTTGTCGAGCACTCCCGCCTTCTCCAGTGCTGCGACGATCACGCCAACGTGGTGGTCTACTTCGACAACGGCGTCCTTGTAGGGATACTTGCTGGCGCTACTGCCCTGGAAGTCCGGATGCGCGAAGTTGTCACAGTGGACCTTCATGAAGCAGTGTTCGATGAAGAACGGCTTGTCACCCTTGGCCATCTCCTGGATCTTCTTGACCGTGAAGTCGGCGAGGACCTGATCTGCGCGGCTCATGTCTTCCGTGGAATCGACGGAGCTGACGTTTTCTGTGCGGCCGCCCTTCCAGCCATGCACGAGATGATGGCCGATGCCAAGGCCCTCGAATGCGGCCATCATTTCTTTGTCGTGTATGAGACTCGGATAGCGCCGTGCATCGACGCGCTGCGAGATCTCTTTTTGCGCTGGGTAGAAGCCGTAGAACTCATCGAAGCCGACGTCATGCGGACGCATGCCCTCTGCTTCGCCCACATGCCACTTGCCGGTTAGAAGTGTCTGGTAGCCTGCGGTGCCGAGCAACTTCGGCAGACTGACTTCATCCGACCAGGGATTCTTGGTGATCTTGTCACCAGCCAGAATGGGGCGGGTAAGCCCGGTCCTGACTGGTAGGCGGCCGGTGAGGATCGCGGATCGCGTTGGGGTGCATGTCTGCTGTGCGTAGCACGACGTCAACCTCAGACCTTGCCGCGCGAGTCGATCGATATTTGGCGTCGCGGCACCGGCAGCGCCTCCGCCGCCATAGCACCCCGGGTCGCCGTAACCCATGTCGTCGATGATGATCCAGAGGATGTTTGGCTTCTTGCCGGTGCGCTCTTTGAGTGCGGCGAGCTTCTTGGCAGCGGCCGAGTCCTGCGCGACTCGTGGGATTGCAGGTTCGAAGTTTTCAGCGGTCCGGACGCTGCGATCGAATGTCTGCGCAGAGACGGAGAAGCCGAAGGCGAGCGCCGCAGCGATGGTCAAGGTTACGTTGCGTATCATGTCAATCGTGGAGAAGGGCAGGCGTGAGGTTATTGGAGTCCGACTTTGACGGTACTGATCGTGCCATCGAAGCGGAATGGCGCGCGCTCGAAGTAATCACGCGCCACTGCCGAACCGAGATCGACTCCTACGTCGAAACTCTCACTGGCACTGAACAAGCCAGGGACGGTCATCTTGACGGAGGTACGGGCGACTTCCTTGCCGTCGACGGCCAGCACAATGTCGGCTGGGGATCCGGGCTTCTGCTGACGCAGCGTGGTGGTCACCACGATGGTGTGCTTGCCCTTTGTGATCTTCTGCTCCGACTTGGCAAGCGATCGGTAGAGGATCATCAGGTTGTATTCGAAGCACAGATAGCCCTTGTCCATGTAGCAACTCAAGCCGCCGCCGCTGCCACCCATGGCGTAGAGGACGCCACTGGCATCGTCACCGAACTCGGCTTCGATCGTGATCTTGTTGCTCTTCTTGCCAATCGGAGGCGCGCTGAACTCGGGCATGCGCACAGTCGTGCTGTCAAAGACCCAACTCGTGTACGTCGAGCCTTTGGCATCTTCAGGATGCAATCGCAGCCAGATGCCTGCACCGATCGGGAACACCTGATTGGCCTCGGCCTCGACAAGGAAGCGCGCCTGCATCTTTGCCAACCGCTCCGGTTGATCTTGGGCGAGGTCGTTGGCTTGGGAGAAGTCCTTACCAAGGTCGTAGAGTTCCCAGATGTCGTCGTTGGCGTCCCAATTTTCGAGTCCCGATTGGGCATTGACCCATGGGATGAGCGGTCCGAAAGTGCACGCATACCAACCGTCGTGGTAGATGCCGCGACTGCCATTGTTCGAGAAGTACTGTGTGTGCTTGTTCTCGGGAGCCTTGGCGTCGGAGAACGTCGCAGCCATGCTGACTCCATCAATGGGGTCTTGAGCCACTCCGTTAACGGAAGTCGGGTGGGGTATCGCGAGCACGTCGTAGACAGTCGGCGCGACGTCATTGACGTGATGGAATTGCGAACGAACCGTTGCGTCCGGCTTGATCTTGGCAGGCCATGAGACAACGAGCGGGTTGCGGGTACCGCCGAAGTGTGACGCGACGAGTTTCGTGTGTTTGAAAGGGGTGCTGCCAGCCCACGCCCAGCCCGCGTGATACATGCTGTCGGTTGCCGACGTCCCGAGGGCCTCGAGTCCGCCGAGTTCTTCGAGCGCCGCCAATTGTTGGTCGACCGTGTTCGGAATTTGGTTCTGCGCGAGCAGTTCGCTGATCGAGCCGTTCTGCCCCTCGGACGACGAACCATTGTCACCCCAGATGTAGAAGATGAGAGTGTTGTCTCGCACGCCTCGCTCTTCGAGCGAATCGATTAGTCGACCGACCTGGGCGTCGGTGTGTTCGATGTAGCCCGCATAGATTTCCATCAGGCGCGACTGAAACGCACGCTGGGATTCAGGGATGCTCGCCCAGGATGCCATGCTCTTGGCGCGCTCCGTCAGTCGGGTTTCTGCGGGGATCCATTTCAGGTTCTTCTGACGCTCGAAGATGTCCTCGCGCAGAACATCCCAGCCCTGATCGAACTTGCCCTTGTACTTGTCGGACCACTCCGTCGCGACCTGATGAGGCCCGTGCACGCCACCCGGGGCCCAATACATGAAGAAGGGCTTGTCTGGTGAATAGGCGCGATGCTGACTCAGCCAGGAGATGGCTCGGTCCGCCATCAACTCGGTGAAGTGTGGGCCATGCGGCGGTTCGATTTGCGTCGTGTTCTCGACGAGTCGTGGCTCCCATTGCGACGTCTCGCCGGCCAGGAAGCCGTAGAAGTAATCGAAGCCGTAGCCGGTCGGCCAAAAGTCAAATGGCCCCATCGCGGTAGTCTGGTCGGCCGGCGTGTTATGCCATTTGCCGAAGGCAGATGTCTTGTAACCGTACTGACGCAACACCTCGGCCAAGGTCGCTGCCGACTTGGGGATGACGCCGGTATACCCGTCCCAATCGACGGCACGCTCGGCGATCGTGCCGGAGCCAACCCGCTGGTGGTTACGTCCCGTCAGTAGGCACGCACGCGTAGGAGAGCAGATCGAAGTCGTGTGGAATCGGTTGTAGCTGATTCCTTGGGTCGAGAGCTTGCTCAGGTTGGGTGTCTGCGCGAATCCGCCAAACGTGCTGGGTGTGCCAAAGCCACAATCATCGATCATGATGATCAGCACGTTCGGCGCGTCTTTCGCCAATCGAGCCGGATCAACCCGCGTATGGTGTTCCGAATCTTGCAGTCGCCGCTTGGCAATGCTGGCAGTCGGCGTGGCAGGCAACGGTAGGGTGACGCCAAGCTGCGCTGGATCTTGTTGTGCTGACTTAGTGGTAGCGCCTTGCTTTCCGCAGGCTGACACCACGGCTAGTAGAACGGCGAGGGCGATGAAGTGTACGGGTAACTTGCACATGAAAAGCTGCTGGTAGGTGGACCTAGAGTGAGACGCGCATTCTGACGCCAAGGACTGTCGCGGCGTCGACATTGCTCAACAGCGTGTCCGCGTATTGCACGTCGAGAGTCAGGCTGACGGCGGGTGTAATGGCGAAGTCGTAATAGGCTTCCCAGCGACTCGCTGAATCATCTATTAGGGTGGAGGATGTCAGCAGGTTCTCACGCAGCTTGGAGCTGGCGAAGCCGACCCCAAACGTGTCATCGTCGCGGCCATCGAACATGCCGCGTCCGCCGACTCCTGCGCTGAGTGACCAAGAGACCGGGTTGGTGTCGCGGTCAGCGATGCCTGCACGGGCAAAGAAACCATAGCCCTGTAGATCGGTATGACCGTTGGTGACGTCGACCTTGCGATGTGAAGGGTCTTCCACGGACATGTATTGCCACATGTTCCAGAACGAGTTCCAGCTTTGCTCTTTCTGTGGAATGGTCCATGCGCCGCTGTCGACAAACTGACCTTCGAAGTTGGTGAAGTCACTGTCGAAGCTGTACTGAAACGCCAGGTTCATGCCCCCGGGAAGTTCACTGAGTTCGTATTGCATACGAGCTGCAGTGGACCAGGTGAGTCCATCACTGAGTTCATTGGTGCCTGTTGTGGTCGAGGCATCATTGCGGGTGAAGATCGAACTCGTGACCGTGATGTCCGGTGACGGCATCCAAACCACACCTGCGCCGAGGGCGCTGTATGGGTTTACCAGCGCCGTAACCGAAGATGCGAGAAACGAGTGGCTCAAGAACTGCGTGTCGCCGCGCCCTGATGCAAACTCGTTGACGTCGCCACCTAGCGTGATGATCTTGCCGAGAAACACGCCCAGGTGCTTGGACAAGAACTGCGTGTAGCGAAGTTCGGTCACGGCCAAGAACAGGTCGTCGTCTGCGCCGTCCGTGTCCGGGAAGAACATGACGTCGTTAACTGCGAGTAACGCGCCGGATTTTTGATTGACCGAATCGCCGTATCTCGACTCCGTGCGCATCGTCACGAGGCCTCCTCGCAGCAACTCCATGCGATCGAGGTCAAAGTTGAAGAGCATCTCGAACTTGCCGCCGTATTCAGCGCCCCGCTCCTTGCCCCCGCTGGTTACGTCTTGCATCGTCTGTGTCCAGAGCAAGTCATAGCGGATCCCTCGATCGACCAATCGGTCGCGCACACCGCCCCAATCGCCGGTCAAAAAGGCGCGCTCAGTCAGTGCTCCGCCGTGCGTGCGAATAGGCAGCAAGCCGTGCGAGGATTGGTCCTGCCCAATAGCTGAGGCTGATAGCAGGACGATCAAAAAAGACAGGCGACAGTTGGTAGTCGTGTGCATCTAGTTGGTTGGCGCTACTTAGATTTTGGACGCCACTGTTGCGGGTGACGCTATCCGAGTCTCGTCTCAAGCGTTCATCCATTGTAGTGAGAGGCAGGCCCGAAACGCTTGGTGCGAGATTCCCTTCATGCTATTTAACTTCGGGCAGCAACTCCACGATGCATTGGGCTCGAGGCTTGCCCGTGATTGTGGACTGCCGTTTGCTGGCGCGCGGCAGCCAGTCGCTACGTCGCTCTTGCAGAGGGAGGATCGTTAGGTGGTTGGGTTCAGGTGGTCCGGACCTCACGCTGAATCGCCTACACTCATACGCAACCCGACCATCAGGCAGCATCGGCAAGCGACTCTCGGCGAGCAGGCCGAGCCAGGACCGTCGCCCACGGCGAACTCGCCTAGCCGATCGTGCAGATCACCAGGTGCGAGGCAATGATGTTGCCGAACGGGAACGGGCTGGCTGCGAAGTCGAACCAGAACGACTGGCTGTTGACCTGCAAGCCGGCGAGGGCCGGAACGTTCGGGACCGGAAGCGTCAACGACATCGTGCGGGCGCTCGGGATGTTCGAGATCGTGTTCAAGAACGATGTGGCTGGGTTCATGTAGAGCAGCGTGCCGGCCGGGGCACCGAAGTTGCCCAGGTCGAGTGGCAGCGGCAGCACCGACGCATTTAGAAGGTTGACGCCAACGCTCGCCACCCCTCCCCATCGACCTGCCAAGCGACGAGTGCACGGGCGTCGCTCGTGGTATCCGGAAACTCGATCGCGCTTCGGCAGCGTGTCACCGCCCGCGCGCGAAGTTGTTGTTTTCTGTCCTGGCACCGTACCGGCGTTCCTCCGGCCGGGCTTCCGAACGTGGCAGTCTGCGTGAACAGCGCGAAGCTGATCAGTGTGGCCGGCGTGGCGGGGATCGCGAAGCTGTAGGATTTGGTCGCGCCGTCCGGGATCCACGGGCCAATGAAATCGAGGTCCGCGCGCAGCTGGCATCCCGGCATGGCAATGCAGCCGAGGTCGAACGCTAGCGGATCTGTCGTGCCCCAAATCGTCACACCGAACCCGGTGCTGGACGCCGTGGTGGTACGCGCGTCGTAGCCGGCTCGATCCATGCGTCGTAGTCATCATCTAGGATGACTACGACGCACAGCAGGATCGCTGGGAGTCCGAGCCACGGGAGGCAATCGGCCTCCTGGCTGATCGAGGTGCGGTGCACTTTGCTCGCCGAACGCAACGAGCGTCGCTGCGTCTCGGCACCTGATGCTAGCTAAGGGCTAGAAGCCCAGCGTCCACTTCAGGCCGTTACTCGTGACCATGCCGAGGGCATTGGCTCCTGGCGCCATACTGTAAGCCTGCAGGAACATGTCGACCCCGGCCAACGAATTGTCTTCGGGGATCTCGACATGGAACCGCATGCTGGTCGTCGACAGAAAGCTCGAACCGAAGCCAGGGTCCTCATTCGAGTGCCAGAGCATGCAGCCAGGCATGCCAATCATGCAGAGATCCACGCCCTCGGGCATGCCAGTGAACCCGATGCTCACCGATGCCGTTTGGTTTGGCACGTTCGTGATGTCAGCCGTCCCGGTCGTTCCCATTACCGGGAGCGAGGATGGCGCGAACCCGAGGGGCTGGGCACCGTCGCAGCCGTAGCCAAACGTCTCGACCGCGGCATAGCTATCACACAGGTTGGTGCTGTTGACCCTGTTGTTGCCGGCCAGGGTTACGGCTCCTGCGGCAGTCGTCCAGGCGCGACCGTTCAGAGTTGCGTCGACACCCAACGTGATGGCGGCTTGAGCTACGACCGTTCCTGAGAAATCGACACCGTTGAGCGTCGCTGCGCTAGTGACCTGCCAGAAGATCAGGCAAGGGTTGGCGCCGTTGATCAGATCGACGTGCGAGTGAACGTTGGCGGTGATGGCGCTGCCAACCTGGAAAATGTAGACGCCCGCGCCGTCCAGCGTCAGGGTTGTGGTGGCAGCAATGTTGGCGCTGCTCGAAAAGCAGTAGATGCCTGGGGTGAGGGTGGTTCCACCCAGCTCAGCAGTGATGAGTGTGGCGCCACCAGTGGTCGCTAGTTCCGTGTAAACAGCGGTGGCCATCGCCTGGGCGGCAACCGCTTCGCTGTCGGCGGAGTGCGTGGCAAAGGGCGCCACGACCGTGCCACCCGCCGGGATGCCGGTAATCGAAGTGCCGGGTGACGTGCCGACATCGCCGGTGATCATCGTGCCGATGGCGGCGACGGTGACCGTTGAGCCACCCAGCAGAGCAAAGCTATGGGAGCTGCCGAGTGATGGTGCGGACTGTGCCCATGCCGAAGAGGTTCCGCACAGTAGTGCGACCGAAGCCAGTAAAGACTTCATTTCCAAGTAGTTGTGATTCATTCCCCTCCTGAGTTGTGGTTCAGATCTGCCGGAGTAATACCACAACTTGCCAGGCTCGGCGTTCCTGGCTTACGCACCCTGGCTCGGTAGCCACTATGCGTAAATGGGCAGCTCCCTTGCCAACGGGTCCTCTTGATACAGGTCTCATTGTCGGAAACCTGCATTCGGTTTGCTCCAGGCTGGTGCGCCTCGCGCCACGTCCGATCTTGACTGGCTAACCGCAGTGATCTTGCCCGTGCATGGTCAGTTGCTGGTGGCCTTGACCGCGCGTAAGAACCCCCGTCTAGTCACTTGTAATGAAGGAGGTTGAAGCTGCTGCATGCGATGCAGACGTGATCGTGCTGGGCGCTGGATTAGCCGGCTCTATCGCTGCGCTGTGCCTGGTGCGAAAGGGGCTGCGAGTCTTGGTGGTTGATCGCTCGACGCATCCGCGTTTTGCACTCGGTGAGTCGACAACGACACCAGCCTCGCTGTGGTTGCGCGTCATGGCCGAGCGCTTTGATGTGCCGGAACTGCTCAATCTAGCGTCTGCGGAGGCGTTGGCGAAGAACGTCGCGCCGACCTCAGGCATCAAGAGCAACTTCGGCTTCCTGTATCACGAGCATGGTGCGGAGCAACCCGCGCGAGCATGGCAGGCTGTCATTCCCCCGGCGTATTTGTCCGACTCGGAGCATGGCCAGCAGTCGGCGCAGAATGAGATGCACTACTTCCGCGAGGATGTCGACGCGTGGTTGTGGCGAACGGCGTTAGCGGCTGGCGCGGTCGGTCGGGAAGGCACGGAAGTGACGGCCGTCGAGTTTGATGACGAAGCTGCGACGGTGCGCACTGCGAATGGCGACACGTTGACCGCGCGATTCGTGATCGACGCCAGCGGCTACCGTTCGCCAGTTGCGCAGTCGCTCGGTCTGCGTGACTTGCCGCCGCGCATGCGCAGCAACACGCGCACGATGTTCACGCACATGGTTGGAGTCGCGCCGTTTGAAGACACGAAGACGGTGCCGGACAGCATGGCGCCGTGGAGCCACGGCACCTTGCACCACTTTTTCGATGGCGGTTGGGTATGGGTGATCCCGTTCGACAACCATCATGCGGCTAGCAATCGCCGCTGCAGTGTCGGCTTGAATCTCGACAACCGTCGCTTCCCGAAGCAAGAAGGCGTGTCTGCCGAACAAGAGTGGCAGGACTTGCTCCAGAAATTTCCTGCGATCGAGAAGCAGTTTGCCAATGCAGAATCAGTGCAGCCGTGGGTGCAAACCGATCGCGTGCAGTATTCGAGCAGCAGTTGCGTGGGTGACCGCTACTGGCTGACCGCGCACGCCGCTGGTGCCGTCGATGCGCTCTTCTCGATGGGCAACATCAATACGTTTCAGACACTCGCGAACGGACTCGACGTGGTGTTGCAGATGTTCGCCGATGGCGACTTCCGAAAGCAACGCTTGCAGCCCGTGCAGGAATTGACGGACGCGCTGCTGAAGTTTCAGGACTGCATCGTCTATGGCAACTACGTCGCGACTCGTGGCCCGTGGTTGCTGCAGACGTGGATCGCGTTGTGGTCGTTGACCGATACCGCGCGCATTCGCAGTGTGCTGTTGCCGTTGGTGCGATACGTGCGCACGGGCGATGCCAAGGCACTCGATCCATGCTTTGGGGATCCGCAGGGCATGTTGACCGGAATCGGCATGCATACCAGCATCAAGGATACCAACGCAGTACTTCGAGACCTTGAACACTGGTGCGACATCATGAAGGAACTCGAGGAAGGTCACGCGACGACGCAAGCCACGTTCGACCGCCTCGGCGAAGCCGTGCGCAGTAAGCCGGAATACGGCATCGATCTTTGGGGCATGCAGGCAGCGTTCGCTAAGCTGCCGTGGGCGCTGGGGCCATTGGCGAAGAATGGTCTGCGTGCCTACGGCCAGTGTTTTTTGACACCGGATGAGCTGGGCAATCTTGGAATGGAAGAGGAGACTACGGACTGATGTTAAAGCGCGCGCAATACCTTTGGCCTTACGACGGCGAAGCGCCTGAGGAGACGCTAGAACTCGAACGCGACGGTCACTGCATCCTGCGTGGTGTGTTCGGTGGCGACGAGTTGGCGCAGTTGCGTTCCGAAGTTCTCGATGTCTACGCGAACTTCCCCGACGACGATCGCGCCAATAGCCAACAGCCAACGTTTGCCGGAGTGCATCGTTACGGCATGTGCAATCGTAGTGCGCTTAGTCAGCGTGCGATGGCACATGCGCGCGTGCTTGAAGTCGTCGAGCCGTTGCTTGGCGGCGACTGCCACATCATCAACAGTACCGCTTGGCGAAATCCGGCGGGGGAGGCCGCGTCGCCAGGCGAGTTCTACTGGCATATCGACGCGGGACCCCATGTGCCGCGAGCAGAGGGCGTTGTGTGGCCGGCCAACATTCCGTATCCGATCTTTGTGATCGCAACGCACA
>JBNMND010000190.1:0-10793 GCA_051274975.1 Planctomycetota bacterium
TTGGTCCACCAGCCCTTCAAGAAGTTTGCGCCAGCGTCGAGCGTCCACATGTTGCTCGTCTCCGTTGGGCCAAGGATCGGGTTGAACAGGCCTAGTTCGAAGCATGCGAGGATCTTGGCGAGGTCCGGAGCGGCGAGCACCCAGGCGCCATTGCCGTCCATGTTCTCTTGGTTCCAACCGCCGTATTGGAGGGCGACAAACGGGCGACTGTTGTCGTTGACACTCGACCGCACCGCCAACAAGCGTGGGTGGTAGAGCACTTCGCCGGCCATGCGGTCACCGAAGTGTGAGCGGCCGATGGCTGGACGGGTCAGGCCCAACGGGTCAAAGATACGGGCGTTGGCGATCTCGACGAACGTCTTGCCGGGGTTGACCTGTTCGAGGATGCGGGCGAGCAACGTGAAGCCGTAGTTGCAGTAGACGCCCGGCTGGCCGGGCACGAACTCGAGCGGCTGGCCCTGCATGAAGTTGCGGATGTCGGTTTGATCGATCGGGTAGCTCAGGTTACCGGCGTTGACGATTGTCGTGTCGATGAACATCGGGTCGTAGTTTGCCGCCGACGCGCGACTGTCCCAGCCACCTTCGTGAGTCAGCAGGTCTTGGATGTCGATCAGGCCAGCGTTCGCCGCGTTCATCTGCGGGTTGCCGAAGAACGAGGCCATCGTCGATTGGTAGCTGAACGGGCCAGGCGTCTTTTCGATCTGTTGGTGCACCGCGATGCTGGTGATTGGTTTGGCGAGCGATGCCGTGCGGAACAGGCTCGTTGGTTGGATCGGTGTGTAGCCCGGTTCGGCCCACGTGTAGCCACGCGCCATCTTCAGGTGGCCGTTCTTGGTGACTGCGAGCGAGGCGCCACGCACGTTGTTCGTCTGCATCCAGTTTTGCACCCAGGCATCAAAAGTTTGCAATTCGGGAACGAACTGGCCGGTCGTCGTCCATTGACGCGTCTTCGGGATGTCGGTCGCGGCGAAGACTGCCGAGAAGCGTTCATTGTTGCCGCTGCCCGAGGCGCAGACGTTGATCGGGTAGTAGCTGTTCTGGTTCCAGTATTGGTTGACGAGTTGGTCGTATTGCGCCGCCGTCATGTCGTGGTGCTGGATTGTTTGGCCGACGTTGGTGTCGTCCCAGCAGCTGACGAAGCGATTGAAGTCACTGAACGCCGCGCTCGTCTGGCGCGCGTAACCTTGCTTCATGCCGGCGAACTTGTCGTTGTGCTCGACGATGCTGTTGGCCGTGTAGTAACCCCAGCCGCGCTTGTCGGGGTTGGGCTCAAACGAGACGGCGAAACGGATGTCGTTGGCTTGCCCGTAGATGTCGGCGGTCTTGATGCGCCAATCGCTGTCGCGCGCTGCGACGACTTCATCCGCGAACTGCTGCGGGGTTTGGCCGTGGCGAGCGTAGAGGCTGTTGCCGGTCAGCTCGAGCATGCCGGCGAAGCGCTCGTTACTGCCACCGTCGGCGATGCTGAGAATCGTCGGCACGAAGCCTGGATTGTTGTTCAGCATCGTCTGGTATTGCGCGCCGTCCAACCCGTGGAACGGGATGAAGTTCGGGCCAGGCCGGAGCACCCAGACGGCTGCATATCGTAGGTTGTTGGCGGTGCCGTATGCTGCGATCGAAATCGGCCGGTAGCCGGTGTTGCCGAGTGCGATGGTCTTTTGTTCGTGAGTTGCGGAGTCGACTCCGTGATAGGCGTCGATCTGTGCAGGGAGGGTCGCGCTCGCTGTTGCGAGGCTGACGGAGACAAGTAGGCGTCGAAGAATGTTCATGACAGGTTCTGTGGTCGTACCGCTGGTGCAGCGGTGATGGATGAGCTGGGGTAAGATGGTCTGTTGCCCGCAGTTCTTGCCGGCTACACCAGTTCCCGTCCCTTCTCGCGCCGGACCGGACAGAGAAAATGCGCCTTTCTCCGCGAGCGCCTTAGGATGGTGGTCACTCAGCCATGACCGACGACCGCGAACCCCGGATGCGCCGGCTTGAAGATGCGATTGAGGCCTTCCTCGACCACGACCAAACCAAGTCGGGGGAAGAGCTTCTGGCGAACAACGAAGAGTTGGCGGATCTGATCCGGCCGATGCTGGAGCAGCCCGTGCTCGATCCCCAAGATCTAGCAGCTGCCGAGACATTGGTGGTCGGAGCCCAGTCTGCGGCGACCGGCGAGCGTTCTCAGGCTTCGGGCAAAATCGGCGACCTCGAGATCGTGCGCGAGATCGGGCGCGGTGGCATGGGCATCGTCTATGAAGCGATCGACCGACTGCTGAAGCGTCGCGTCGCCGTCAAACTGATGCTGCGTCCGGCTGACATGAGTGCCAGTTCGATCGTGCGTTTCCGTCGAGAAGCCGAGTTGGCGGCGAGTCTCAGTCACCCGTCGATCGTGCCGGTGCACGCGCTTGGTGAGACTGGCGACGAGTTCTACTTGTCGATGGGGCTGGTGGCGTCGGCGTCGCTCGCCGATGTACTGTCGTTGTTGCGTCGAAGTCTCGAGCCGAGCGGCGACGAGTTGCCGCGAGATCTTTCGCAAGTCGACTTTGGCGACGTCGTTGAGCAAGCGGTCCAGGTGCGCTTTGCAGATGCTCCGACCGACAGCCAGAAGTATGAGTCTCACGAGCGTTCGGTCGCAGAAATCCTGTGCCAGATCGGCGACGCGCTCGCGCATGCGCACGACAACGGGATCATCCACCGCGACGTCAAGCCTGCGAACGTTCTGGTCGATGGCGCGGGCAAGGCGTTCTTGACGGACTTCGGTCTGGCCTGTGTGCAAGACGATCCGCGCGTGACGCAAGCGGGAGCCTCGCCGGGCACGCCGCAATACATGGCGCCCGAGCAGATCAACGACGAACGCGGCGCACTCGGTCCGGCGACCGACGTGTTTGCGTTGGGCGTGACGCTCTACGAATCGTTGACGCTACATCGCGCGTTCCCTGGCGACACGTTGCCGGCGGTGCTGTTCGCGGTGACGACGCGTGATCCGATTGATCCGTTGACGCACAATCCGACGATCTCGCCCGATCTCGTCGCGATCATGCACCGCGCCTTGCGGAAGAATCCGGGTGATCGCTACCCGACCGCGCGCGAGTTCGCCGCGGACTTGTCTGCCTTCCTTCGTGGCGAAGCGGTCAGCGTGCGGCCGTTGCCTTGGTCCAGTCGTATGGCTCGGCAGGCGAAGCGCGAACCGTGGCAAGTTGCGGTGGTGCTGCTGTTGGCGATCGGCATCCCGCTGGTCGTCGCGCTGTGGATGTCTTCGGATAACAACGAACCGCAATCCAAGGTTGGCGAACAGGTGCTGTTGGGCCTTTGGGTTGATCGCACGCTGTCGGATGGCTTCCGCGAGGCGGGCGAAGGCGACTTGGTCGCGGCCCGTGCATGCTTCGATGCAATCCTCGCCAAGGACCCCACGTCGGAAGCTGGTATCGCGGGCATGTCGGTGTTGGCGCGCAAACAGGGCGATGGCGAAGCGCTGGCGGTTCTTGACGAGTATCCGGTGGCGGTTGCCGACAGCACGGCGTTGCTGCGGCGCCGGGCAACCTTGCTCAAGCGGCTAGGGCATGATTCGGCCGAGCAAGCGGCGCGTGGCTTGCCCGCGGAGTTCGTTGACTTCGATGCGTTCCTAGCGGGCTATGCGTTGCTCGAACTAGGCCACGAGGGCAAGCAGGAGGAATACGTGGCTGCGCGTCGCATGTTGCATCGCGCCTGCGTCACCGCCGATCGGCCGCGACCTGTCTATTACTATGAGTGGCTGCACGCGGCTGCTCATGATCATGACCAAGAAGACGCTGAGTCCGCGATTGCTGCGATTCAGCGGTTGTGGCCACAGGACGCAACTGGGCAGTTCTGGGTGTCGTTTGCGCATACTTTGTTTGGCAAGCGCGACGAGGCAATTGAGGCGTTACGGCGAGCCTTGAAGGAAGACCCGTCGTTTGAGCAAGCGGCGCTGAATCTTGCGGCGTTGTTGCGGCGTTCCGGCCGGGCCGATGAAGCGTTGCGGGTGATGCGCGAGACCTTGCCAGGTGCCGCGCGTGCAGCGGACGTGCTCTGCGAGATCGGCAAGTTGTTGGTCCTACAACGCAATCTTCCGCAAGCGTTGGCGGAAATGCGTGCGGCGATTGATGTCTACCCAGATCACTTGGGGTTGCGGGCGAACTATGCGAGCACGTTGATCTTGAGTAACCAGCTAGAGGAAGCCGAGAAGCAGGTGTTGTTTGTGCTGCGCGTGCAACCGGATAATACCGAAGCGCGCTGCTCTCTGGCGACCCTTCAGCTTCGTCGCGGGGATGCCAAGTCGGCACGCAAGAGCATGGAGATGGTCGTCAAGATCAAGCCAACCGCCCGGGCTTACTACGAACTGGGGGTCGTGTGCGTGGCGCTCCTTGATGGGCTAGCGGCGAAGGCTGCTTACGAGAACTGCATCAGGTTGGATGAGACCCACGCCAAGGCGATGGTCAATCTCGCCAACATGCATGTGCGCGTGCGCGACCTAAAGACGGCTGAGGGGTTGTTGCGGCGCGCGGTTGCTGTCGAGCCGACGTTGGTGCCCGCTCGGCGTACGTTGCTGCGCGTTCTGGATGCCAAGCCCGCGCAAGCCGTAGCGATGTGCCGCGACTGGGTGAAGCACATGCCACAGTCGCCAGAGCCACTTCGCTACCTCGCTTCGTCGATGGCGCGCACGAAGGATCCGGAACTGATGCCAGAAGCGTTACAGGTTGCCGCGGCGGCCAATGAGCTCGCCAAGGGCGCAGATGGGCCGACGATGCACGTTCTCTCAGTGGTCGAGTTGTGGTCGGGCGATGCCGCCAAGGCCAAGGCCACGGCTGTGAAGGCGATGATGCTGCTCGATCCAAAGGATCGGTTCTCGTCGTTCTACCGCAAGCAGATGACGCAGACCCTGGCGCTTTGCGAGCAGGCGCTCAAGTCCCAGGAGGGCAAGTGAGCGACGTCGTGGCGACGGTTGTATTGCTACGTCGCTGGCACGGCGGCGATGAGTCAGCGTTGGAAGAACTGATGGAGCGCGATCTACCGTGGGTCAAAGAACAGGTCGCGCGGCGCATGGGCAAAGAACTGCGCGGCCGCGCTGACGTCGACGATGTCGTGCAGGGCGCCTTGTTGGCGGTGTTCCAATACGGCCCGAAGTTCGAGATCGAAGACTCGGAGCATTACCGTGCGGTGTTGATCCGCATCGTTGAGAACACCATCCGCAAGATGATTCGCGATGGCCGCCGGCAGAAGCGGTGGGCTGGTCGCGAGGAGCCGTTGCCTTCGGGTTCGGTGGTCGTGTTGACGGCCGGTGTCACCCAGCCTGCATCCGCAGCGGATCGCAACGAACGGCGCGCCTGGTTGCAGCTTGGCATGGAACTGCTCGAACCAGCTGAGCGCGAAATCGTGCTCGGCCGGCAGTGGGAAGGTCACGCTTTCAAAGACCTTGGCGAGCAGTTGGGCATCTCCGAGGAAGCCGCGCGCAAACGCTTCGATCGGGCCGTTTCGCGGTTGGCACAGTTCGTGTCGAAGTTGCGATCAGGCCAGTTACGCGACGTTTTGCGCGCCTAGCGAGTGGCAGCTGTGGGCGGCCAATTGTGGGTGGGTGGCGAGGTCTACTTGCCCGCGTTCAGTGCTGCGACGATGCGCGTCGGCAGCAACTCACCAAAACGTTCCGTGACTTCATCACTCTCGGCGACCGCGAGAACTAACGGGTGGCGTTGCAGTCGGAATAGTGCCAGCAAGCTGCCGTTACGAAGCCTTTGCAGCTCGCGGTGAACACCTGGGTTGTCGAGTGCAGCCTGCATCGCGGGCACGTCGCGGATGCTCTCAAGATCGAATGCGTCGACGATGCGGCGATGATCAACCACGTCCGCCCGCAGGATCTCGAGCAGCGCCTGCACTTCATCGCTAGCGTTGCCGACTACCGGTAAGTGGCGGAGGAAGCCGCGGTGCGCAATGGAGCAGAGGTCGGCGATAGCGGCTTGGGCTTCGCCTGCCTTACTGCGATCGGGTTGCGTCGGGGTTGCGACGCAGAGCGGCAGCAATAGCCACGTGGCGATTGCCAACGAGCCGCCGATGCAGGTGCCGAGTAGCCCGCCGAAAGCACGGTTCGCTTTGCCGGCAGGCTCCGCTGGCGGTTTGGCCGCGAACACCTTGTTGGCGAGCAGCAAGGCGATTGTTGCCGCGATGGTGCTGGCGATCACCGGCGTCAGCAGCCCGAGCGGCCAATACCAGTTGCTGTCGAGTGCTATACGGGCAGTGCCCCACGCCGCGAATCCTGCGACGGCATACAGCAGCATCCACCGCACGAGTCGTCGGCCACCAAGGCGTCGACCGGTTGCCGTTGCCGTTGCGATCAGCAGGACGGTTAGCAGCACGACGCCAAGCTGTACCACGAGATCAAACATCAGGTAGCGACCACGGTATCAGATCTGCAGTGTTTAGCGTCCGTCACTGACCTTCAGCCAAGAGTGGTGGATGGTCTCGTCACCTTCATGCCACGTGCGGCTTTGGTAGCTACGCAGCGCTGCCAACGCCTTCAGGGCCGGTTCGAGGTGTGTCCAGATGAGTGTCGCCTGGGCGGCGGGTATTTGTTCCGACTGCGACGCCCAGCGCAACAGGTGCATCGCGTTGGTGCGCAGTAGTTCGCTGAGCGAAGCGATGTTGATCGAGGCCGCGCTGCTGGCGCCATTCTTGAGATCAACGACATCCGCTTCGCCGGACTGCGATTGCTGCATCAGGTGCTGCGCGTGTTCGGGAGTCAATGCGAACAGGATGCGCTCGCCGTTGACCAGGAAGCATGGTTGCAGCCAGTTTGGTGTTGGCAGTTCGTAGGCGTAGAGCGTCCCGTTGGCGGTCTTCGTGCTCGTCGGCGGTGGCAGAGTTCCGACGCTTCTGCCGTTTTGCTCGGAGGCGCTTTGCAGCATGCCTTCGACTGCATTACGGATGCGGGCGAAGGCGGTGAGGACCTGGTCGCAGTCCTGCACGCGCCACATGAGTGCGAGGCGTGGCAAGCTAATGCCGTGTACCGGTGCAAGGTCGGGGCCAAGTTCCAGTTTGAACGTGTCGTCGAGCACCAGTAGCGACTCGTGCTCATCCACCGCTGGTAGCAACACGGTCTGCACGATCATGTCGATCTCGGCGAGATGTGGCGCGAACACTCTGCGCGCCTTCTCAAACTCTGTGAGGTTCGTATGCGGCATCTGCGCTACCACGGTTGTTTCGAAGTGGTCGAGCATGACGCCTGACCAGTGAGACCAGCGCTTGTACCACTCGATCGTAGGCTCGGCGCGCGAGGCATATGCAACAGTCGGGGAGGGGCCGGCATTCGCAAATAGGCTTAGTGACTTCTTGCTGTTGGCTTGATTCTGCCGCGCATCGATCGTGAGCGACTCAAGGCCTTCGTTGCGATAAGTCGCTGTTAGGTATGGTGCCGGCTTGATGTCTGGTTGCGTGAGCTCGAACAGCATCGTACCGACGTCTTGCGCGAGCTGCTTGTTGCCGGGGTAATCTGGCAGGATGGCGCGCAGTTGCTCGGCCACGGCGTCCGCTTCGTAGATGGAATGCGGTCGCAGCCCGGCGGAGATGTATGTCGTCAGCAGCGGTGTCTCACTGCGCTCGCGAATGCGGCGGAAGACGGGCACACTGGCCAGCGCTGGTTCTTTACCCAGTTCGTCGAGGTGTTCGAGTGTGTCACTGATCGATAGCAGCAAGTAGTCGTCACGCATGCCGAGTGCGATCGAGATCTTTTGGCCGGCAACCCACTCGATGAACGGGCCGATGTTGTCGTTCGTGACCCCGGCGCCTTCGAGCATCGGGCGAAGGTTCTGTGCGGAGCCTTCGGCGTCCTTGACGGTCCATGCGCGGAAGCCGGCCGGCGCCGTCGCTTCTTCGATGACTCCAGGAATCATCAGGGCATAAGGGGCGAGGTCGTCGAGCAATGCCTTGGCGCGTTCGCGATCACCGACGCGCATGCCGAATACGGCCGGGGGCACGCGCAGGTCCTTGCGATTGAGTAGCAGCGCTTCGATGATCGCTTCCGCCGGGGGCACGAACTGGTTGTTCATGCTGGCGATGCCGTTGTTCACCATCGCGATGGCAAGTGTGTTCGTGACCGCTACCTGGAAGGCTTCGGCCTTCTTGCCACAGGCCACGAAGATCTCGCGGTGCAGCGCTTCTTCGCCGAGGGCGAAGAAGTTGTCGAGGCCCGGTGACTGGGCGCGCATTCCCGCTACTTCTTGCAGGGGCCGTTGCAGCTGGTTCAGGGCGACCATGACCATTGGCAGTCGTGCCAACGATTGCACCGTGCGACTGTCGACGATGTCTTCGATCAGTGCGCCGAGGTTCTGCCCCGACGAGAAGTAGGAGTAGTCCGCGGGCAGCCAGGCAGCTGCGCCGAAGCGATCCAAGTTGCCTGGCGCAGACTCTGGTTGCGACGTCTGTGCGGCCACGGTCTGTTCGTGACTGCAAGATGCCAGCACCAGCAAGGTGCCGAGCGCAGTGATGATTCGTAGCACGTAGGTTCCCATTGCAGCGTTGACGCTGTCCGACGCGCAATCATCCCCAATGATGCTGCGCGGGCTCACCATAGCAGCCCGCGCCGTTCCGTGTGCTACGGCCTCAGAACGCGATCGAGGAACTCCCATCGCGTCTGGGTGGCGCCGGGGCCTAGCCCATGGCCACCGTTCGGCCAGAAGCGGCTCTCGTAGGAGATGCCAGCCTTGTCGAGCGCGGCGATCAGCTGGAACGCGTTGTTGGGGTGCACATTGTCGTCGACCATGCCGTGCAGGATCAGCGCCTTGCCTTTCAGCGCCTTGCCTTTCAGGTTCTTGGCGTAGGTCATGACACTGCCGATGGAGTAGCCCTTTTTGTTGAGCTGCGGCGTGCTCATGTAACGCTCGGTATAGATCGTGTCGTAGTTGCGCCAGTCGGTGACGCCGGCGCCGATCGATGCCGCCGCATATACGTCTGGGAACTTGAAGACGCCCATCGCCGCCATGAAGCCGCCGTAAGAGTGGCCGACGATGCCGACGCGCTTACCATCGATGTAGGGGCGCTTCGTGACCAGGCGCACGCCGTCGGCGTGGTCTTGGATGTCGACGTCGCCGAGGCGCAGGTAGTTCGAGCCGAGGAACTTCTTGCCGCGGTTACCGGTGCCGCGGTTGTTGACCTTGACGACGAAGTAGCCCTTGCGGCATTCGCTGCGCACTGTTGACACATAGCGCGCCGAGATCTCGTTAGACCCCGGGCCGCCGTAGAGCGCGTTGATGATCGGGTAGCTCTTGCTCTCGTCGAAGTCCTTCGGCTTGTAGAGCACGCCGTAGATGTCGAATTGGTCGTCGTCTGACCGGAACTTGAACATCTCGGCCAGGCCCTTGCCCTTCTTGTCACCTTGCGCGAGCACGATGACGGCCTTGCCATCCGCAACGCGGTAGAGGGTCGTGCTCGGCGGCGTGTTGACCTCTTCATGGCGTGCCACAATCCACTTGCGGTCGGGGGAGACCGAGAAGCTTCCGTGGTGTTGATCGATCGAGGTCACGCGCCGTTGGCCTTTGCCGTCGAGTTGCGCGATGTGGTACTGCAGGAAGTAGGGGTTGCTCTTCGAGCTGTAGGCCGTGAAGCCGACCAAGCCGCTCTCTTCGTCAACAAACTGGATGCCAGCAGTTTGGAACGCACCGGAGGTGACCGTGTTGTGCAGCTTGCCGTCGAGGTCGCGCACTTCGTAGTGCGTGAAGCCGGACTTGTCGGTCGGCCACAGGAAGCGCTTCTTGTCTGCGAGGAAGCGCATCGATGGCGAGTTGGTCTGCCACGTGTCCTGCTTCTCTTCGACGACCAAGCGCGTCTTGCCGGTGTTAACGTCGATCGCCAGCACCTTGAGGTGTTGCTGTAGGCGGTCGGTCCAGTTGACCATGATCACCGAGCCATCCGGCGACGCGCGCAAGCCGTAGAGGTATTCCTCCGAGCTGCCGCCAACGTCAACGCGCACCGTCTTCTTGCTATCGAGATCGTAGATCAGTAGTTCGGCTGCCGGGTTCTTGGCGCCAGCCTTTGGGTAGAACTCGGGATACTGCTTTGTGTTGATTTCCGACCAGCCGCGCAGCAAGTGGAACGCTTGCACGCCGCGATCGTCGAAGCCGTAGTAGATCAGCTTCTTGCTGTCCGGCGTCCACCACATCGACTTGGTCTGGTTGAGCTCTTCGCCGTAGACCCAGCTTGCCGTGCCGTAGTGCACATCGGGATTGCCCTTGGTCGTGACCGCGATCTCGTCGCCGTTGTCGCTCTTGATTACGACGTTCCAGTCTTTGTAGTGCGCTTGCCACTCACCGTCGGGTGAATCGACGCGCGTGTATTGGCGACCGCGCGAAGGCCGGCCAACGTACTTGCCCATGCTTGCACCACTGCTGCCAGGGCGACCTCGACGGCCAGTCCGGCCAGCCGCTGGTCGCGGCGCGTCGTCAGCGGCTGCCTTGCGAGTCAGTGTGGTGAGGTTGAGTTCGTAGCGTTTGTCAGCGTTGCTGAACGACACGGTCTTGCCGTCCTCGCTCCAGCCGACGCGTGATACGACACCGGGGCCGCTCGCGCTTTGTTGTGGGCGACGTTGCGCGGTCGCGGATATCGACAGCAAGAGCGCTGCAGCGAGAGATAGGCCGAGAGTGGGCCGAGCGTGCGAGAACGGTTTCATTTTGGATACACCTTGCGGCAAGGCCGGCGGAGTTGCGCCGATTGGTCGGTCCTCGATTCTAGGGACGTGGGCCTGCCCTCTGGCATAGCTGCACAGGGATTCGGGTGACGATGACATTCGCGTTGCATCGTTAACCCGG
>JBNMND010000191.1:0-10753 GCA_051274975.1 Planctomycetota bacterium
GCATCGCCTGGCCGACTTCGCCGATCCAGGTTCCGTATTGCTTGCGATACAGCCGCTGCATGCTGAGGTCATCGTGGTCGCTGATGTAGCTATCGTTAAAGCCAAACGCGAACACGACCAGGTGCGGACGGAAGTCGCCAACGACTGCGTGCCGCTCGAACAAGATGCGACCCTGGAAGGTGCTGTAGCCCGGCACACTGAGGTTGCGAACCTGGATCGCACGACCGCCTGCCTTCTTCGTCAACTGCTGCTGCATGCGCGCAGGCCAACTCTGTTCGCGATCGAGGTGCAAGCCGAAGGTCACCGAATCGCCCAGCACAAGCACACGCAAGGCATCTGGATCGACTGGCTCGAACTCCAAACCGCGGAAGCCTTCACTGTTGATGGCGACTGCAGCGTCCGCATCGGCGCGGATCAACTTGAAGCTGGTACGCAGATTGGGTCGCAGCCGAACGATCAACTCTGGATCCGGCATATAGAACGTGCGGCTAAACAGATCGGCATTGCGCCGGTTGCTGTCGCTTGACCCGGCGGGATCTATCACATGGGCGCTGACTTCAAAGGCCACACACAGCATCGACACCGGCAGCACGGCGAGCAGCAGCTTCTGCCACCAGCGTTTGCCGCTGGTACAGATCTGGCTCGTGGTGCTCCGGTCCCTTCGGACGCAATCTCCGTTTGCGATCAACCTCATGCTGAAACTCGTCCACACATTCCGCAACACACCGCAAACAAACACACGGTGCTCCAATACCCGGGCGCGAGGCCAGCACCTAGCCACCTCGCAACGACTGGTTGCATGCGTTTGCTGCAACTTCGTATGACGCGCCCGTGGCCCGGTCGCAAACGCCGACGCGAAGAGTGTTTGCCAAGCGTTCACGACACGGCAGAACTTCGCACGTTCGGGGCGCACTCAAGCAATTCGAGCGCAACAGCGTGCTCGATCCGCCCGCGTCGTATTCGCCCACATAGACGACGCGCACTTGTGCGTAGCTTCGACAAACGCGTTGCAAATGTTCACTCCTGCAGAGCAACCACTCTCGAGACTGGGCAACTGTCCGAGATTCGAAGCCTGCCGGGCACCGAACGCGACATGTAGCAAGACCGCAGGCCGAGGCTAGGAATCCAACACGACTAGACGCATGACTGGTGCAATGGACGTGCGTGCGATGCGCAGCACTTGCCCAGATGCACTGACGGCCATGCCCTCCACGAACGTTCCCGGCAGCAAGCCAAGCTCTGCCACACCTTCGGCATCCGCAGTGAACTGCAGCCTCACCGAGTTCGGCTGGCCTGGGTGGCAACTTGCACACGCGGGCAACAAACTCTCCGGCACCTTCGGCCCGATCAGCTGACCCGGCTTGACATCGACACGCTCCGACATCTCGCTGCCCAACAAGTCTGCCCGCTCGCTGAGCATCACGACCTGAGCGTGAGCAACTTAGCTAGGAATCGCAGGCGCCGGCTGGCGGCCATTGCGGGCAGCAAACCAAGTGATCGCGACAACAACGCAAAGCAAGAGCGTGCAGAGCCACGCTAGACGCCCTGGTCTGCCAGGTTCCACAGCGGGTGATCGGCTCGTGCTTGCCATTCGCAGCCGAATCTTACGCTGCGCGATAGCCGTGAACTCAATGAGTCACCCATGACTACGTGCCATTGGCCGACTTCCGATTGCCCAAGTAGCGGGCAAACGGGCCAAACCGACAGACAGAATGCAACAACGGCTGCTGTCGCCCAATCAATCCTGCGCAGATCGGCTATCATCTTCGCCCCAATGCCCTCCCCCTGCAGCACCCCTGACGCCAGCGCCTTCCTCCCCACCACCCGCGCCGAAATGCAGGCGCGTGGCTGGGATGAAGTGGATGTCGTGTTCGTCAGCGGCGATGCCTACGTCGACCATCCGTCGTTTGCAGCGGCGCTGCTCGGTCGCGTGCTCGAAGCCCAGGGGTTCAAAGTTGCGATCCTGCCCCAGCCCGATTGGCACACCGTGGATGCGTTCCGTGAGTTCGGACAGCCCAAGCTCTGCTTCGCAGTCAGCGCCGGCAACATGGACTCGATGATCAACCACTACACGGCGAACAAGAAGCGGCGCAATGACGACGCCTATTCGCCCGGTGGCCAGATTGAACTTCGTCCGGACCGCGCGACCAACGTGTATGCGCAACGGTGTCGCGAAGCGTTTAAGGAAGTGCCAGTGATCGCGGGTGGCGTCGAAGCGTCGTTGCGACGCATCGCGCACTTCGACTACTGGTCCGAGACTGTGCGGCCGACGATCCTGGCGACTTCGAAGGCAGACATCGTTGGCTTCGGCATGGGCGAAGAGCAAATCGTCGAGATCTGCAAGCGACTGCGTGACGGCAAGACGATCGCCGACTGTCGTGACATGCGCGGTGTCGCCTACCTGATGGGTTCGAAGGAAGAACTCGCGCCGCATGAGTGGCACGACGCAGCGAGCGACAACAAGACGGTCGCGATGCCAAGCTTCGAAGAGGTCAAGGCCGACAAGCGTGCGTTTGCCGAGGCGACGCGCACGCTGCATCACGAGACCAACCCGAAGAACGGTCGCCGCCTGACGCAGATGCACGGTGATCGCATGCTGGTGGTCAACCCCCCGGCACTAGCACTCGATGAACGTGGCATGGATGCGATCTACGACCACGCCTACACGCGCCGCCCGCATCCGAGCTACACGGAGGACATCCCGGCGCACACGATGATCAAGGACTCGGTGACGACGATGCGCGGCTGCTTCGGCGGCTGCACGTTCTGTTCAATCACGATGCACCAAGGCCGCGCCATCCAGAGTCGCAGCCAAGACTCGATCATGAAGGAAGTGCGGGTGATGGCCGCCGACCCTGAGTTCAAGGGGCACATCAGTGACGTTGGCGGCCCGACCGCGAACATGTATCAGATGCGCTGCACGAAACCCGACATCGAAGCGCGTTGCCGCCGGTTATCGTGCGTGCACCCGACGGTGTGCAAGTTGCTCGGCGCCAGTCATGGTCCGACCAAGGAATTGCTGAAGAAGGTGCGCGAGACCAAGGGCATCAAGAGCGTGCGCGTCGCCAGTGGCATTCGCATGGACCTCGCCCGGTTCGACGACCAATACATGGAGGATATGGCCAAGCACCACGTCGGTGGCCAACTCAAGGTCGCGCCAGAACACGTCAGCAAGAAGGTGCTCGACTTCATGAAGAAGCCGGCAACGCACACCTTTGATGAGTTCGCCGACAAGTTCCACAAGGCGAGCAAGCGCGCGGGCAAAGAGCAGTATCTGATCCCCTACTTCATTGCGTCGCACCCGGGTTCGGGCGTCGATGAGATGATCGACCTAGCCGTGTTCTTGAAGCAACGTGGCTACAAGCCGCGCCAGGTGCAGGACTTTATTCCAGCGCCGATGGACATTGCGACGTGCATGTACTACGCCGGCCTCGACCCAATGACGATGAAGCCGGTCGAGACCGTCACGAAGCTCAAGGACCGCGAGGTGCAGCGCGCGTTGATGCAGTTCTTCAAGCCGGAGAACTACTTCGTCGTGCGTAGGGCGTTGCTCGAGGCGGACCGCAAGGACTTGATCGGGGATGGGCCGATGGCGCTGATCGCGAACAAGCCGCCAAAGGAAGCATTGCTAGCTCGGCGTGGTGCCGCGAACGGCAAGCGCGGCGACCCGACCTACGTGCACGCCAAGGATGCCGGCGTCAGTTCGCGTGGTGGCAAGCCGCAGCGCCAGCAACCGCCGCGTCGCGCCAGGTAAGCAGACAGGCTGGCGGAACCCCGCCACTGCGCCGTATGGCGGTAGCAGAGCAAGCAACTCGCCACCAGCCTGAACAACTGTGTTGCCGCAGTCGCTTGGTGTACCGAGCTCGACCCCGGTGTGCAGATTCCCAGCCTCATTGGCTTTCTCGAACGGGTTCGCGAGCAAGCGCCTGATGTGCGCCGCGTCGCCGGCGGTGGCTCCCTTCTGATTGTGCCACCACCGAAGCTCGACCTCGCGCAAGTGAGCAACCGGGCGGTGTCGCCAATTACGATGTCCAGTCGGCCGTCCTCGTTGCGATCATCGAAGACCGGCGAGGGGTAAGGTCGCTTGCTACCGAGGAACTAATCGAACACGCGGATGCGCACGGGATCGGCAAACGCATCGCTCGCGGCTTGCGCCTCGAGCCACGGACTCACAACTGCGGCTACGCATGCGAACCACACACTCTGTGAGGACGTCGGCATTGGCTCGAGCTAGTCGCAGCAGCTTCTTCGGTAACACCAAGTTGCGCGCTGACGCACAGCAGCATCCAAGTCGCCATGGTCGTCAGGCTACATGTACTTCTTGTTAGGCCCCGCCTTCCACGGCGCCGGATGCTTGACGCCCGATGTCACGATCAACTGGATCAGATCGTTGTAGGTCATGCCGGCTTCCTGCGCGGCTTCCGAGAAGTCTTCGATCGCGGTGATGTCCGGGTTCACGTTGGCTTCGATGACGTAGACATTGCCGTCCGCGTCCATACGCATGTCGACGCGTGCATAGCCCGACAGCCCGAGCGATTTGTAGGCATCGCGGGCAATCTTCTGCACCGCCTTCTCCTTCTGCTCGGTCATGCGCCTGACTCGACCTGTCTTGATGCCAATGCTCTGCGCGTAGTCGACATTCCACTTGAGCTGCTCGGTACAGATCGCGTGCTTGTTCTTCGCCAGCTTGGTAAACCACACCTCCCACACCGGCAACACCGTCAAGCGATTGCCGTTGCCGACAATGCTGCAGGTCATCTCGCGACCAGGGATGAACTGCTCGACGATGACTTCGCCCCCCACCTTGTCGAACATGTAGGCGACGCGCTTCTCCAGTTGGCGGTCGGTCTTGACCACCGACGCCTGCGACAAGCCAGTTGACCCATGCTCGATCGCCGACTTGACGATGACCGGATACTCCATGTGCTTGGGTAAGCGCGGCTTCTTGGCGCCGGGTAAGAACGACCCAAACTGCGGACACGGCACCCCATGCCCGATCATGATCTGCTTGCTCAACACCTTGTCATTGCCGAGCAAGATGCCGCGCGGGTTGCAGCCGGTGTATGGCAGCTTCAACAGTTCGAAGTAGCTGACGACGTGCGACTCGTAGGCCGTGATGTCGTGGAAGTCGGTCAGGATGTTGAATGCGACATGCGGCTTGAAGGCTTCGGCACGCTGCCGGATCACATCGAGCTCGGTCTTGACGCCCAGCACTTCCACCTCGTGGCCGAGTTCGCGCAGCGCCGTCTGCACGTCGAGTTCCATCTGGTAGGGATACGTCTCTTCCCAGTCGAGTTCGTCCGCGTCGTCGGGCGGCAACAGCAGGTCGTGGACCAGCAACAAGACGCGGAGTTTCTTCATTGCAGCCAACGACAATAGCGACGTTGGCCGTCAGCTCCAAAGACTACGCGACGTGATCGAAAGGAGTCGATCAGAACGCGCCGATCGTCAACTCGAGTGCGTGGCGCAACGCGTTCACACTCAAACGCGCCTAACAAAGCACGCCTCGCCTAATTGCCAACGACGAATCGGGCGGCGTTCGACGTGCTGACGTTGAGCACATTGCGCTGCGTAAGCGCCGCGTATTGGCTAATGAACTGCGAACCAATCAACGCCGTATTGTTGGCAACCTGCAAAACGAACAAGCCGTTGCCATTAGGCCCGTTCACAGGCACGGACACCGCAGCCAGCACATTCGTATAGGCAAAACAATCCGGCGCGCCAACGCCTGCCAAGTTGATGCCCGGCGAGAACAGCGCATCCCCCACCAACAAGAACGCGAACGGCGACACGCTCTCAACGTGGTTGACGGTGAAAATGATATTGCTGCCAAGGCGCGCAACACCCGCCGTTTGTTCGAGGGCATGGTTGTCAGGCCCGTTCGTCAACAGAGGAAACCCAGTGCTCAGGTCCGAACTGCCGGGATCCGGAATTGAAGCCGAGGAACCGCCCGCGCTCCAACCAACGATGGCCGCGCCGGGCCCAGGAGCAGGCACAACCGGCCCATAGCGAAACTCGTAGTCACCGTTGCTGAACAACGCGCATTGCACGTTCACCGACGTGACGCCAGCGACCGGTGGGCCCAGCCGTGCATCCCCTACGTTGAGCCACGTAATCAACACAGCCTGGTTACTACTGTCGACTTCGAAGTAGACACCGCTGGCAGGATTGATCGCACTGTTGGCTGACGGGTCCAATGGGCACCACAGCGGACAGACGCGCGCGGCCTGGCTCAACAGCGAGTTCACCGAAGGCACCGCGAGCGCGACCTGGTTCGTCGTCGCCTCAAGCAGGATCCAACCGTTGGCTGCCGCGTGCACGACATTAGTGGCGCCACCCGGAAACGGGAACGAGAACGGCAACTGCAACGGTTCACTAAACTCGTTGAGACCGAGTGCACCAGGGCCTGCCTGATTGTTGTCGTTGAGTAACGCGCCACTCGGTGCAATCCATTGCGACGTCGACGGCAGGACGACGTAGCCACTCGACCCGGTTGCCGATGCCTTCCATGAGTTCGGTGCAGCAATCGTGCCCGCAAGGTCGAATGCCGACAGGCTCGCGAACTCTTCGTACCAAGTCGTCGAACCAACGTTACAGCCGACGCCGACACTCTCGGTGTATGCGCACGAGAACCCCGTGGTTTGGCCCAGGTCGTAGTAGACGCTGCCGTTCCAAACGCGCGGCGAGAACTGCGCACCACCAAACTTCGTATTGCTCGCTGCACCAGTCGTGAGCGTCATGTCCGCATTGGCATAGACCAACGGGAATGAACCGGTGCCCGTTGTGTAGCGATGACTCACGTCGCCCCCCCACACTGCGATGGCGTGGTTGCCTGATGGCAAGAAGAACCCACCGCCGAGGCACACGCGCGACGGGAGGTTGAGCCCGGCCGCATCCACCGTTCCCTTGGCAACCTGCGTCCAAGCAGACGGCGACGCCGCGATGCTCGTGTAGCTAGACGGACCGGTGTAGACGTGCAGCTCGCCAAACGTCGACTGCGTATTGATGTCGAGTTGCTTGACGGTGATGCCCGCGGAATTCGTGACGCTGAGATCAAAGAAGATCATGCCCCCAGCGAGGCCACCGTTGTTGCTGACAAACGTCGTGGTCAACGGCGACTGCGACGCGAGCGACACAGCAAGGAAGCAGAGCGACGCCCAGGCGGAACAGTTCGTGAGCTTGGGCAAGAATCGCATAGAGAACATCGCACGCAGCAGCAGGACGAAGTAGGTAACGGCCCAGGCGAGGCCCGGTCAACCCGACAGATCCACAGTGGCTTCGCGTGGCCCCGCTGAGGTCCATCGACTACGTTTCCCGCATGACGGACCCCAATGTCGCCAAGCGCGCCGCCGCATACGCCGCCGCGAACCTAGTGCAGGATGGCACAACCATTGGCCTCGGCAGTGGCTCGACGTTCTTGTTCGTGCTTGAGCGACTCGCAGAGCGTATCCGCGACGAAGGACTTACGGTGCGTGGCACCCCAACGAGCAATGGCACGGCAGCTGCAGCGGAGGCGCAAGGCATTCCGCTGGTGTCACTTGAGGACATCAAACAATTGGACATGGCGATCGACGGCGCGGATGAAGTCGACCCCCAGAAGAACCTGATCAAGGGTGGCGGCGCGGCGCACACGCGCGAACGCATCGTGGCAGCACTGGCCAAAGAACTCGTTGTCATCGTCGGCGAGAACAAGATGGTCGATGTGCTCGGCAAGACCTTCCGCCTGCCCGTCGAGGTGCTGCCGTTTGGCTGGACGCACGCGCGCAGTCGCGTCGAGGCGACGGGTTGCACGACCGAATTGCGGCAGCGCGATGGGCAGCCGCTGGTCACCGACAACGGCAACTGGATCCTCGATTGCACCTACCCAGGAATCACCGATCCCACGACGCTCGCCAAAGACCTTGATTCCATGGTTGGCGTGGTCGATCACGGTTTGTTCGTCGGCATGACCGGCCGCGTCGTCATCGCCAGCGATGCCGGCGACGTGCGCATACTGCCGTAAGCCGAGTCGATCAAGACCGACGTGACCAGCATGGCAGAGCAAACCATAACCAACCTCGCGGCGTTCGATGCTGCGATCGCGCAACCACGCGTGCTGCTGTTCAAGCACAGCCCGCTGTGCCCAATCAGTTCGACGGCACACGCCGAGTTCCGCATGTTTCAGCTGGACCACCCCGACGCGGTCACGCTGTTCCTCAACGTCGTAAGTAAACCCGTGCTCGCGCGCGACATCGCGCAACAGTGCGGCGTCGAGCATCAATCGCCGCAAGCGATCCTGTTTGAGAACGGGACGGCAACGTGGAATGCCTCGCACACTGCGATCACGGTCGGATCGCTAGAAGCTGCGTTCGCGCCAAAGTGTTAGACCGCTGATCTACGAGGCCCGGTGCTACTCACTAACTGCGCAGCACGCCGATGAAGTCGCGCCACGGCCTAACCTCGTTGCGGTACTGCCGCGCGATCGTGCGAGCGATCTGCGCGATGTGATTCTAGTCGGGAACGCCCCACGTCGACCACAGTTGACGCACGGTGACGATACCAAGCTCCGGGTGTATTCCGGTGAGTGCCTACTCACGGTCCGTCAACCTCGCTTTCACCAACGCCGCGACTCTCCGGCTACGCCGTTGCCAGAACTCATCAAGCAACTGAGGCATCGACTTGCCTTCGTCGCGAGCACGCATGGCGAAGCGATCAAACGGCACAAACGGCTTGTGCTCGCCGAACGTCATCACGTGTTGCAGGCGCGGGATCCAATCGTCGATCTCCCCCATACCAAGTGACCGACCACATCGAAGGCACTGAACGTTTCATTGTCGCGGTTCGCACGCACCCAAGCATCGGGCAAGTGTCGTAGCCAAGCGTCGAGCGCGAGCGGTGTATTCGACAACAACTGCACCGCGTCATTGTGTTCATATTCCATGGGCAGGCCTCAAGTAGGCATTCTAGGCCCATCCTTCCACCAGATGCGCCCGGAACTCGCTTCGCCAGTGCGAGCGACGCAGCGCCGGGATAGATTGCTGTTCATGCTCTCTGTCGGCCTGACTCTGCTCGCTCTCACTATGCCGCAAGACCCCACCCCTGGGATAGATCGCGACCTTGCCCGCAGCCGTAAGGAACAGATCCGCGGGGTGCAGTACGACCTGCGCTTCCGGCTGACGGACGGCGCCGAGCACGTCGAAGGCTCGATCTGGATGCGGTTCCAGCTCGACGACGAAGAAGCCCCGTCGCAAGTCGTGCTCGACTTCGCCGGCGAAGAGATCGACAGCATCCAGGTCAACTCAAAGGAAGTGCAACTCGAGCGCATCCACAACCACCTGGTCGTGCCCGCCGATTTGTTGGGACCTGGACTCAATGGCATTCGCGCGAACTTCCGCGCCAAGGTCGCACCGACGGGCACACCGCTGACTGTCTATCGCGACGCAACCGACAAGCGCGATTACTACTACACGCTGCTCGTGCCCGCCGATGCGCACGGTCTGTTCCCCTGCTTCGACCAACCAGACTTGCGCGCGAAGTTCCGCTTAGAACTCGACGTGCCGAAGAGCTGGATTGCGGTTGGCAATGCCGCGCCGATCGACGCCATCGATCCGGAACCCGTTGGTGAAGTTGCCGGCGAACTGTGGCGTTTCGCACAGACCAAGCCGCTGCCGACTTACCTGTTCGCCTTCGCGACCGGACCGTTCGCGGAAGTCACGCCGCCGCACCCAAACGTTCCCGGCATCACGACCGATGCACCAATGCGCATCCTGCTGCGCGACTCGAAACTCAAGGACATCGATCGCTCGGCGATCACCAAACTGCACCACGAAGGGCTGAGTTGGCTCGCGAATGAGTTCGATGTGCCCTACCCGTTTGACAAGCTCGACCTCGTGTTGTTGCCCGGCTTCCCCTACGGCGGCATGGAACACGCCGGCGCGATCTTCTACCGCGAGACGTCGCTGATCTTCGACCACCCACCGACCGTTGACGAGCAAGTGCGCCGCAGCACACTCATCTACCACGAACTGAGCCACCAATGGTTCGGCAACCTGGTTACGATGAAGTGGTTTGACGACCTGTGGCTGAAGGAGGGCTTCGCGACGTTCTACGGCTACAAGGCCATGGCCGCACTCGAACCAGGCCAACGCGCTTGGCTGCGATTCCTGCAGCGCGTCAAGCCGCGCGCGTACGCGGTCGATGCCACTGCTGGCACGACCCCGGTCTTTCAGGAGCTTCAAAACCTCGCCGACGCCAAGTCGGCCTACGGCGCAATTGTCTACAACAAGGCACCCGCCGTGCTGCGTGCGCTGTATTCGCAACTCGGACCCGACGTCTTCCGCACCGGCCTGAAGAGCTTCTTAGAAACACACGCCTACGACAATGCCGACTGGCGCGACCTGGCCGCAGCCCTCGAAGCGGCAGCACGCAGAGACCTCGGTCGCTGGTCGCAGCGCTGGCTGCTCGCTCCGTCGATGCCGCAAGTGCGCTGCAGTTGGCAATCCGACGAAGATGGCGTCGTGCAGAAGGCGGTGGTCTCACAGCGCGCGCTCGGCGGCGAAGGCAGCTGGCCGATGGATCTCGAGTTGTTGATCTTCGATGCGGACGGCAGCCGGCGCAGCGCAGTGATCCACACCGACGCAGCCGAGACGACCATCGCCATACTGCAAGGCAAACCGGCACCGGTCGCCATCCTCGTCAACCCTCACGACGTGGCCTACGGACAGTTCGTACCCGACGCGATCAGCAGTACTTGGTTTCTTGCCAATGTGCCGAA
>JBNMND010000192.1:0-10702 GCA_051274975.1 Planctomycetota bacterium
ATGGTGACGTCGATGCTGTGGTCGCTGGTTGAGAGCGCGATCGTCAAGAAGATCCTCGGTCCGGCCGATCCGAACTCCGGGATGATGCCGACGCCGATGTAGTAGCGGCGGCTGGGTCTTGCTTGCTGGCGGCTGGGTCTTGCTTGCCCTACTTGGGCAGCAAGAAGTCCAACTGCAGCGCGCCGTCATGCAGGCGGCGCACGGTCGCTTGGCCGCGGTGTCCCAGCACCACGGTTTGCGCCAAGAACAGGCCCAAGCCGTTGCTGTGACCACGCAGTAAGCGCTGCGGGTAGAATGGCTCGAACGTGTTCGGCAGTTGCCACGTCGCCAGGCCGGTGCCGCGCGCGACCACGCGCAAGCGGTGCGCGTCCTTGGTCGCCGATAGTTGCAGGTGGCTATTGGTGACGGCTTGCGCCACTTCGTCGGCGAAGCGCACGATCGCTGTCACCGCGAGGGTCAGTTGTTCGCGATCGCCTTCGACCAATTGCGGTCCGGGCGGCGTCGTCACGCTGGCCGTTTCCGCATCGGGCTGACGTTCCGATACCGCGCGGGCAATCAGCGCCGCCAGGTCGACCGTCTCGCGGCGGCGCGGCCCGTTGGCCGCTTGCGACAGCAGACGCAGCCGCTCAACGGCCGTCTGGATGCGCTTCAATCCGGTCAGCGCTGCATCGACCTGATCACGACGGCCCTGTTCGGCCGGACCTTCGAGCGCCGCACGCAACAACTGCAGGTGACCGGACACGAACAACAGCGGGTTGTTGATCTCGTCGGCGAGTCCGTGCGCGAGGTCGACGAACAACTCGGGTCGCGGTCGGTCGCCGCCGTGCAGCATTTGCTCGAGCACCGCCGCCAGTTGTCCGGGCGTGTCCGGGTAGACGATCAACTGCGAACTGAGCCGCGTTGCGACCGGGCCCGATGCCACTTCCTTGCCTGTCGTTGTGACCACGGCAACCCGTAGCGACGCCCACATTCGTTGCAGCAGTCTCACTGCGCCGATGTCTTCTTCTGGCGCGTCGCCGAACTGCACCAGCAGCAGGTCCGGCTGGAAGCGCATCAAGATTTCGGTGTCATCGACGAGCGCCGTCACGTGACGGACCTCGGGTCGCAGCGGTAACTTACGAAGGTCGCCGACGAGTTTTTCGTCGACGGGGCCGACGACTGCGATGCGAACGGGCCGATCCATTGCTTGCGAATGCCTGCGCGAGCCCGGAGTGGGGCTCGGTGCAGGGGGAGCGGATAGGCTAGGCGAGTAATGGTCCGGTGTCACCATACTAGACCAGTGGCGGCTCATCGAGACGTTCAGCATAACTCCAGAGTGGGTGGGAATCTGGACGATAGCAGCGATACGTGACTGGTGAGAAAGACGAGGACGATCAGCCGGGTGATTCCGATGGGAAGGCGCCTTCGCACCTTCGCGTCGTTTCGGGGCCGATGGTTGCCGCCGACGTGCCTGAGCCCGCGCCAACCGTTCGGCTTCGCCGAGAATTCAAAGGGCTGACGGTGGCCGATTTGCATCGCGACGAGATCGCGAGTCGTTTGCCCGGCCAGGCGCGCTCAGCGCTCAATCACATCGAGCGCGGTGATTTCGATGCTGCCGATCGCGCGCTGCCCGGTCAGTTCGCCAAAGTGCTCGCCGGACCCGGCCATCGTCGCCGCCACCGCTGGCGCACATTCGCTATCCTGGCGGTGCTCGCCGTGCTGACTGGCAGTGCCATCGCAAGTTGGTTGGCCTAGAGATTGGCCCTCGCAGAAGCGTCGCTCGCGGCGCACTATGTTCAGCCCCAAAAGTGTGACTGATTCGACCGAACAACACTTGAGCCCGACAGTTGCCGCAACCGCGGTCGAGGGCCCGGCGTGCGAGGTGCCCAACCTCAGTGTCTGCGTTCCGATCTACAACGAAAGCGAAAGCGTCGCGCGACTGCACGAATCGCTGAGCTACGCGTTGCGCGCGTTGGATCGCACCTACGAGATCGTGTTCGTCGACGATGGCAGTTCGGATGGTACGCAAGATGTGATGCGAAGGCTCGCCGCCAACGACCGCCATCTGCGGTTGGTGTTCTTCCGGCGCAACTATGGCCAGACCGCTGCGATGGCGGCCGGCTTCCGCACCTGTCGAGGCCGCACGGTCGTGTCGATGGACGGCGACTTGCAGAACGACCCGGCCGACATCGGTCGCCTCGTCGAGAAGCTCGAAGAAGGTTACGACGTTGTGTGTGGTTGGCGCCGCAGTCGGCAGGACCGCGTCTCAACACGCTTGTTGCCATCGCGCATCGCCAACTTCTTGATCTCACGCGTTACCGGCGCTCGCATCCACGACACCGGTTGCTCGTTGAAGGTCTACCGAAGTTGGGTGGTTCGCAGTCTTCATCTCTACTCAGATATGCACCGCTTCCTCGCCGCTCTCGGTGTTGGTCTTGGCGCGCGTATCACCGAACTGCCGGTGCGTCACCACGCTCGTCAGGCAGGTACTTCGAAATACGGCCTCGGCCGCGTATTCCGGGTCTTGGCGGACCTGGTCGGCATCAAGATGCTGATTCAGTTCGCGGCGCATCCGATCCGTTGGTTCTCCTTGTTGGCCCTGCCGTTGTTCTTGTTGTCGCCGTTGATGTTCTTGCTCGGGTCAGTCAAGGTCAGGCGCAACCCCATCGACGGAGAACCGAACTTGTGGTTCTGGTTTGATGAATTTGACATGGCGGCGGTGGCAGCTGGTTCTGTGGCGTTGTTGATCGCCATGAATGTGTTCTTGCTCGGCTTCCTTGCCGAACTGCAGGTCAAGGTTTCCAAGTTCTTCCGGCACCGCATCTCAGTGACGGCGCGGGAGGCGATTCGATGAACGAAGTCAAAACGACGCCTAAGGTTGTGCCCGCAACGAGCCAACCGCTCGTGTCAGTCGTCATTGCGATCACGGAAAACGAAGCGCATCCGCGCACGGTGATTGAGGGCTTCGCCGCAGCGCTGACTAGCGCCGGCTACCCGTGTGAGTTCGTCGTTGTCATCGATGGGCCGATCACTCGGTTCGACGATGAGCTGGCCGAATTGGGCGCTTCCTGGCCGGTCTTTATCGTGTCGTTGGAAGGCGGGGGACTAGGCGAGTCGATTGCGTTGTCGGCGGGCGTTGCCAAAGCGCATGGCGAACTGGTCGTCAATACGCCGCCGTACCTGCAAATTGATCCAGCGGATGTCGTCGACGTCGTCAAGGCACTCGAAGCAGGCGCCGACTGCGTCGCCACCTGGCGCGATCGCCGGATCGACCCGTGGCTCAATCAGCTGCAGTCGCGCCTGTTCAACCGCTTGCTGCGGGTGATCATGAAGGCGCCGTTCCACGACTTGAACTCCGGCACGCGTGGCTTCCGCAGCCAAGTGCTCGAAGAAGTCGCCGTCTACGGTGAGCTCTATCGCTTCCTGCCGGTGCTCGCCGCGCGCCAAGGCTTCCGCGTTGTCGAAGTCCGCGTCCGTCACCGCGAAGAGAAAGGCCGTTCGGGATTCTATGGCGTTGGCGTCTACCTACGTCGCCTGCTCGACATCGTTGCGATTACGTTCCTGACGCGTTTCACGCAGAGGCCGTTGCGCTTCTTCGGTTACGTCGGGTTCTCCGCTGGGATTCTCGGCGTGTTGATGACGCTGTTCCCGCTCTACGAGAAAATCTTCGATGACCTGAGCCTGTCCAATCGACCACTGTTCGTGATTGGCGCGATCTTGGCAGCGTTCGGTGTGCAGCTGATCGGCTTTGGCTTGGTCGGCGAGATCATCATCTTTACCCAGGCACCCAACCTCCGTGACTACAAGGTCGGCGAGGAAATTGATGGCGCGGACGCTGTCGAAGGCGCCGAGCATGGCAGCCAAGACGTAATCGGTTACGTCGATGAGCCGGTGCCGGTTGACTTGGCCGCTGGCGAAGACGTGGCCGAAGGTGTTGCTGCGGATGGTGTCGTGGTCGACCGGGCTGTGGAGGCCAACCGCGCGACAGCAATTGGCGCCGCGCCTCTGGCCAACTCAACCGCTGCGAAGGTCTTTGCCGTTGCGAGCCCGGACGAGCTGCCGATCCGCGTTCGCGCTTTGCTTCCCGGTGAGGATGCTCGCTGGGATGCCTACGTCAGTCGTCACCCACAAGGAACGTTTTTCCACCGCACCGGTTGGTCCCGCGCGGTGCAGGAGATGTTCCGCCACCAGCCGCATCACTTCGTGGTCGAGCAAGGCCGCCGCTGGCTTGGCGTCTTGCCGATGTTCTTGGTTAACGGTCCATTCCTCGGCAAGAACCTCGTCAGTGTGCCGTACTCGGTTTACGGCGGGATCCTTGCGAGCGATGATCGGGCCCACGAAGCGCTGATCACGAAGGCTGGCGAACTCGGCAAAGAGCTCGGCATTGGCTTCGTCGAGATGCGCAACCTTGAGAAGCGCACCGGTGACTATCCGCAGTCGGAGCTCTACGTGACGTTCCGTTGCGAATTGCCGGAAGACCCCGCCGAAGTCATGGCGCGCATTCCGAAGAAGCGTCGCGCCGAGATCCGTGCGTCGCGCGAGCCCAAGGCAGCAGCGACCAAGAAGAAGCGCGAGTCGTTCGGGATCACGGTCACCGACGATGGCACCGTCGACGAGCTGTTCCGGTTGTTCTCCGACAACAAGCGACGCCTCGGTTCGCCGACGTTGCCGAAGAAGTGGTTCCAGGCGTTGCGTGATGAGTTCGGCAAGGCGGCGGTGATCCATCGCGCCGTCGATCCGTCCGGTCGCACGATTGCGGCAGTGATGTCATTCACGTTTAAGGACACCGTCTACGCCTACTACTCCGGTTCACTGCCGGATGTGAACCATACTGGCGTCAATAACTTCATCTACTGCGCGATCATGGAATGGGCGGTTGAGAACGGTTACCGCCGCTTTGACTTCGGTCGCAGCCGCGCCGATTCGGGCCCGGCCAAGTTCAAAGAGAACATGGGCTTCGTCGCGGAGCAGTTGCACTACGAATACCTGTTGGTTGGCCCGGGCGCCAAGCTGCCAGAGTTCCATCCGAGCAACCCGAAGCTCGCGATGCCGCGCCGCATTTGGTCGAGGCTGCCGATGTGGATATGCAACCGCCTCGGTGCGCGGTTGTCGCGGTACCTGCCTTAGTCCTCTCTCTGGCCTTAGTATTTCTGGCCGTAGCGTTCCCTCGCGGCTCGCCGCGCGAACCGCTACCGTGCACCGCGATGGCGATCGTCGTGTTGTTGGATCCAGATGCTTCCGTCCCGCTACAGGTGGGTTGGGCGATGTGGTTCGCGCGCGCACGCAAGCTCGGCTTGACAGTGCTGCTGCCGGAGTCGAGTGCGTCGCGTGACAGTGACGTGGTCAAGAAGCAGGTCGAGTCGCTGGTCACGCGAGACGAACAGTTCTTCGTCGCCGGTGATTCGGAGCGAGAGGTCGACGACGAACGGCTGCTCGTTCAGATACGACTCGCGGATGCCGAAGCGGATGGCGATGTGGTTGCTGCCGTTGTTAAGGCGCAGCCCGAACTGTTTGTTGTGTTGCTGGCAAAGGTTGAAGTAGCCGACAAGCGCGCGGCACACATTGGTCGCGAAATCTTGCCGCGCATCTCGTGCGCCGTAGCGGTGGTGCATCTCGGTGACGAGCGTTGGCCAGCCCAGCATCTGATGGTCGCTGCGAGTCGCGGGGCGCATCCGCGCGCGGCGTTGCAGTTGGCGCGCGACCTCAGTCGTGTCACCGAAGGTAGTCGGCTCACCGCAGCCTATGTCGAGCCGGACATTGGCCGCGATGCGCAATCGGTTGGCGGGCACGTTCTCAATCGTGTTGTGAATGCCGCGATCCCCGATGAAGCAACTAGCGTCGATCGACGTGTTGTGGTCGCGGCCAACGTTGAACTCGGGCTCGCCAAAGCCGCCGAAGTCGTCGAGCCGGATGTCATCATACTCGGCATGCCGCGCCCCGGGTTGTTGGGCCCGCGGTTCTTCGGTTTGACTCCGGCGCGACTGTGCCGGCGCGTCGAGGTCGCGGTCGTGATTCTGCGTGAGGCGATGCCACTCGGCAATCGTCTGCGGCGTGGGTTGCTCGACATGATGCAGCGCTGGGTTCCGCAAGTGGAACGGCAGACGCGCGTCGAGTTAGCGGCGCGCGTGCAGACCAACTCCGCCTGGAACTTCGACTTTGTCGCGTTGATCAGTCTGTCGACGCTCATTGCGGCGCTGGGACTGCTACAGGATTCTGCTGCGGTGATTATTGGCGCGATGCTGATAGCGCCGTTGATGACTCCGATTCTCGGGGTCGGCCTGGCACTGGCGCAAGGCAACGGAGTGCTGGCCAAAATGGCGTTCCGTTCGATCGCCTTTGGGGTCGGAACGGCATTCCTATTGGCGGTCCTCGTTGGGCTCGTCGACATGACGTCCGAGCCGATCACGATCACCGAGCAAATGAAGGGTCGCGTTTGGCCTGGCCTCATCGACTTGATGGTCGCGTTTGTCTCGGGCCTCGCCGCTGCCTATGCGAACTCGCGTCCGGGGTTGGTCGCGGCGTTGCCAGGAGTTGCGATTGCTGCTGCATTGGTGCCCCCAATCGCGACGTCGGGCTTGGCATTTGCTGCCGGCCACTTCCAGCTCGCGTGGGGTTCGTTCCTGTTGTTCTTCGCCAACATGGTCGCGATCGTGCTCGCCGCAGCTTTCAGCTTGTGGGCAGTTGGCGTGCGGCGGCAGAAGGACAGTGGGTGGACCCGGCACATCGGCACGTCGTTTGTGATTCTCGCCTTGGCGTTGTGTGTTTACTTGACGCAACGCACGCGACCTAGCGAGACGGTGTTGCAAGGCATGGTGCGAGTCGCAGTCGAAGCGAAGTTGCCAAAGACGCTGCGTTTGCAGGAGGTGACCGACGATCGCAATCAGGGCGAACTCGTGTTCACCGTTCACGTGCGCGGGCAGCATCCGCCAGAAGGCAAGATTGCTGAGCAGTTGCGCGATGTCGTTGGGGCAGTTGTGGCCGAGCCGGTCGCCGTGCAGGTGTTGTATGTCTGGGAAGCAGCCGCACCCGCGAAGCGAGACGAGTGACTTAGGGCTCGGGCGGGTGGGCAGGTCAGCCCAGCACCGCGTGCTCAATCGCTAGCGCGCGCCCAGCACATCACGACAGCAGGAAACTGGTTCGCACAGCAAAGCTTGCTACCCTGTTGCCGCGATGTCGCAAACTCCGTCTCAACCAACCGAGCAAAAGCGCTGGACGTTTGCCCTAATCGGCTTCTACCTCAGCTGCGCCGGCGCCTCTCTCGGCGCGGCGATTGCGTTCGGCGGCTACTTCTTCTTCGAGTCACAAGGCGCGCTGGCCTTTGGCTTGGTGGTGTCGATCAGCAGTTGCGTGACCTGCTTCTTCTCGCTGCGTGCTGCGCGTCGATCTTCTGGCAAGGCGTAGCTCGCGAGTCGTAACCCAACGTCGGAGCGCACAGTCCGCTCGCGACTTTCAATTCGTTACCGCAGCAGCCAGTCGACGGCCGCGACCAAGTCCGTAGCTTCGTGATCGGGCACGCACCCGGCCTCCGCTAGCTTGCGCCGTTGCTCTTTGACCGGCTTGCCACTGGCGACCAGAATCTTGGTGACCGGTAGCCCTTCTGCCATCAATAAGTCGCGCGCGCTATCGCCGATAACAGCGGCGCCGTCGAGCGTCACGCCGAAGTCTCTGAGCATCGTGCACGCTTGGTGCAGCAAGCCCGGCCCTGGTTTGCGGCACGTACATTCGCGGTGGTAGCCCGGATCGTTGCCTTCACCCGGATCGGGGTGGTGCGGGCAGTGCAGGTAGGCTAGCGGCAGACCGTCGACCAACTCGTGCAAGCGCGCGTGCACTGCGGTCAGGTCGCGTTCGCTGTAGAGGCCGCGCGCGATGCCGCTCTGGTTGGTGGTGATAACGAGTCGGTAGCCCGCGTCGTGCAGGCGTCGCATCGCCGCCGGAACGCCTGGCAACAGTTCGAGACGATCGGGGTCGCCGAAGAAGCCGATCTCGCGATTGATCGTGCCATCGCGATCGAGGAAGACCGTTTTGCTCACGGAGTCTTTTTGGCCGCCGCCGTGTTGGCCGGGTCGCTGGGGGCCGCACCGGCGGCTTTCGGTTTCAGCCCTGCGGCTCGCGCGGCCAACAGGTCGAAGCCAAGTAGCGGGGCGTCTTCAGTTTCGAGTTGCACGTAAAGCTCGGCTGGCAGCAGCGCGCCGCGCACACCGAGTGGGAATATGAAGTCTCCGGGGGTCCAAAATATGGGCAGCGGCGGCATTACGAACTCATATACGCCGTTGTTCCACCGCGAGGTGTAGCCCTCGGTGTGCTGGTAGAGGCGCCGTCGAGCGGTTCTGTATCCGGGCTTCTGAAGCTCCAAGAGATGGTTGGTGCCGAAGTTGCCGCCGATCTTCAGCTGGTGCGGCGTTGTTTCGCCGGTGTCCTCGCCGTCGATGACGATTCGGGCGCCGAGTGGCTCGCTGGAGATTAGGACGTTCTCGCCGCTTTGCCACCAAGTGCAGGCGGGTAGGCACGTTGCCAGGCAGACCAAAAGCGGCATCAGGGAGCGTCGGCGCATATTCTAGATCCTATCGGCTGACCGCCGCTCGGAAACCCAGCACTACCTTGGTGGCTAGGGCTTCGTTCTTGCGGGACCATCCGGTAGCATCGTGGCCATGTTGTGGGCCCCGTGCGAACGGGGTTGCCGCGACCTGCATTGCGTTTGGTCACGTGATGCGTCAGCTGATTCCGGTCAAATATGGTTAGGTCACAAATGGTCACACGTTGCGACGTGGGGGGCTCAGCGCCCCGTTTCTCTCTGCTGCTGGCATTGACGCTGTCGAGTGCCGTGATGGCGCAGGCGCCGTCACCCAAGCCGTCGTCTGTCGCGCCAAGTGCGGCGGTTGTTCTTCCGAGGGCGACGTCGCCGACGGATGCGCCGCAAGAAGCCGCGCCAGTATTCGGCAAGATTGTCGCCGAGTCTGCGCCGCTGCGTTGCTGGGCGAGTGCCGTTGCGACGCCGCCCGCATACGAAGACGTTCTCAAGAAGGGGCAGGTCGTTCGGCTTGGTCGCAGCGAGAACGGCTTCCGCGAAGTGCTGTTGCCGTTCGGCCCGATGGGCTACGTCAGCAAGCGCTTTACCAAGGCTTCTGATGACGGCGTGGTTCTGACCATGGGCACCAAGGTTGCGTTCCGCTACCGTCCGCGCACTAGTGAAGCGCCGGTCGCGCAGATGCCCGACGCCACCACGCTGCACGTGGTTAGCTTGGCAGACGGTTGGTACAAGGCTCGCATGCAAGGCGTTGAAGCCTGGGTTGCGGAGGCCGAAGTGCAAGTCGTGCCGAGCGATCCCGATGTCGTTGCCGCGAGCGCGGAATTGGGCAAGCAGATGCAAGCTGCGGTGCAGCAGCGCCTCGATGCGATTGCCGTCGAGCAAAAGCAGCAGGAGCAAAACAACATCGATCTCGAAGCCGTCAAGGTCGTCGAGGCTGCGTTCGAGAAGGAGATGGCCAAGCCCATCGACGAACAGCAGTTCGCGCCGCTGCAGAAGACGCTCGCCAAGGTCGCCGACGAACTGGCGACGGAAGGCGTGGCGCGCACCGCGTGCGCTGCGTTGCAGAAGCGTCTCGAAACCCAACAGTGGATTGTTGAAGCCACGGCCGCTCGCAACGAGAAGCCGCCGGTCAGCAATGCCACGCCAGCCAAGCCGACGAGCAAGGACCGTTTGGAGCGCTTCGAGTCGATCGGCTGGTTGCGCTACGAAAGCCGTCTGGCTGGCCCCGGCATCTACTACATCGAGAAGGGCGGTCGCCGTCAGCACCTGCTGTCGTGCAACACCGGTCGCTTCGACTTGTCGCTGTTTGTTGGGCGCGAAGTTGGTGTAATTGGGCCGCGCCGTCGACCAATCGCCGAAACGCTGAGCGTGCTCGATGTCGAGCGCATCGAAGTGCTCGGCGCGATGCGTCGCTAATCTCGTTGGGAACCGCCGCTGCGAACGGGAGTTTGCAGCGATTGTCGGTGTGGCACAGGGCCGACCGGGCCTGATGCCGAAAAGGCTGGGAGAACCCGCAGTTGTGGCGGGTCCCTCCCGATGCCACTGACTCCCCGACTGTTGCCGGTTCGCATGATCGCCGTCGCACTACTTGGTGCGACTTGGCTGTCGGCGCAGATGGGGGAACGGCCCGCGGTCACTGGTCGTGCCGGCAACCGCACTGGTTCCTCCGGCAATCAGGCAGGCACGCAGAATCCCGCCCCGGCTGTCGAAACCGTCGAAATCTACCAGCCGTCATGGCTCGAGCGCGGCTCCGTATTGTTGCACGCCGAAGATCCGGTGCGCGCCTGGCAGGCATTCGTCGCGGCCGAGGCCGTGGGGCCAGCTGCCGTCGATCGTTCGATCGGGTTGGGCCGCTCGCACTTGATGCTCGGCCACAGCGGCTTCGCGACAGCCTACGGCGAGTACGCGGTCGCCGCCGCGCCGCGACGTCAGGACGCGATGGCGTTGACGATTCGAGCGCTGATTCGCGGCCGTGAGTTTGATGAAGCCGTGCGTCGCTCGCGCGTGTTCACGTCGCGCGTTGCCGTCAAGTCGCCGGAGTTGTTGGCGGCGCGTGGTTCGGCACTGTTCCGAGTGCAGCGAACTTCGGATTCGGCGAAGGCCTACCGACAGGTGGTGCTGTTGGACCAGAGTCACGCCGAAGCACACCTGCGGTTGGGTTCGGGTTTGCTCGATCCTGTCAAGGTCGTCATCTCT
>JBNMND010000193.1:0-10687 GCA_051274975.1 Planctomycetota bacterium
ATCGAGCGGTAGCCATTCGGAAGGTCAGGCTGCAGCGCTTCACCGCTGTGCACGATCCCGTTCCAGTTGTATTGCAACGCGATGTGATTGACCGCCTGCGGCGTCACTTCGGCTTCGACGTTGACCGCGTAGATGCCGTAACCGGCCCCCGTGTTGGAACGGTTCGAAAACGTGATCTGGTTCAGTGTCTCGCCGGCATCGCCACTGAGGTCGATGACCGACTCCGCCAAGCCGAGGTTTGCACCCGCGTTCGCTTGGTCGACACTGTCGCGCCCGGCGTAAGAGCCGCCAAACCAATCCGGCGCCGTGATCGAATGAACACTCGATTGGCCGCTCGCATAGTGAAACGTGACGTCACACGAACCGCCGCCATTGCTGACATGGAACAGCACACTCGCCGATGAGTTGATTCCGATAGCAATCGGTGCAGCGAGTGTCGTCGCCTGCGCACCGCTCTGGTTGGCACTCGCAAGCCAACTCGGCTGCACGCCGACGTTGTTGCCATTGGGGCTCGCCTCAAATGCCCAGTTGCCGTTGGCGACGGTGTTGCGATTGCCGAGGTGTACCATGTCGAGCACGCCCGGCAAGGTCACCATCGAAAACCGCGTGAACACCGGGTTGCCCGGCAGTCCACCGGTGAAGTCGAGCGCGCGATCGGAGATCGCGCGGAAGCCATTGCTGGCATCTGGCTGACCAGTTTCTCCGACATGCGCGATGCCGTTGAAATTGTAGTTCAACGCAATCGAGACAGTGTTCTGGGCCAGGGCAAGTTGGCCGCAAAGCAAGACAGACAGAATGACGAGGCGCACGATGCGGACTACGATACGTGTCCGCGTCCATCCCGGATATGCCCACGTGTCACAACAAAGTCTGCGCGGCGTTGCGCACCGGCGTTAGCTCGGCACGTTAGCTGGACACGAAGGCACAGCTGCGACAACGCGGCGGGAGTGCACGTGATAGCCTGCGCAACGCATCAGACCCGACCGCGACAGCCCCAAACGCCACAACCATCGATGATGTCCAAGCAATCGCTGCAAGCCTTCTCCTTTGCCGTCACGGCGACGATCGCCGCCACCTCGGCAAGCGCGCAAAACATCCCCGTGCCGCTGAACTACAACTTCAACGGCATCGTGCACGCAGGAGAGTCCGGACTACCGGACGACTTGGCCGGCTATCGCTCGATCTCGGATCGTGGCCTCGACTTCACCGGTGGCGTGCCAGTCGACCCGCTGCTGAACCCCTACCAACTGATCAGCGCCACGAGCACGCTCGACATCGTGCACCTCGGCAACCGCAACACCGTCGACGGCGGTACCAAGGCGTTCCAAGCAACGGCCAACGGTGACGACATTGGCGTGCAGCCGGGATGGCTGCTCAACGTCGATCAAAGTGGCCCGCAAACGACGACGCTCACGAACCAGCTACCGATCGTGCCGACCACCAGCGTCGCATTCCTCTACCAGATCAGCAACGGCGGCGGTTCGTTCGACGTGACGTTCTCGTTCTTCAGCGGCACCAGCCACACCGCAACCTTGTCGGGCGGCGATTGGTTTGGCGGCCCGTTCGCTGGCACGGCCAACATCGACAGTGGCTTCCTCGGCAACAACCTGTCGATCACCGAAGGCCGCGTCAACATGAGCGCGTTCAGCGGTGAACTGGTCCAAGACATCTCGTTCGGCAACGGCTCAAACCCCAACGCTGGCATCGCCATCCTCGCGTGCAACTTCGAATACCCGCCAGAGCCGAGTCGCGTCAACCAGATCGCGCTCAACTACAACTTCAACGGCATCGCGCACGTTGGTGAGCCAGGCCTTCCGGATGATTTGCTCGGCTATCGCTCGATCTCCGACCGCGGTCTCGACTTCACCGCCGGCGCCCCGATTGATCCGCTGCTCGTCCCCTACAGCCTGGTTGACCTACCGTTCGTCGTCGACCTCGTGCACCTTGGCAACCGCGACACCGTCAACAACAGCGGCCAAATCTTCGAGCCGACTGCGAACGGCAACAACTTCGGTGTGATTCCGAGTTGGCTACCCGTCGTCGACCAGACCGGCCCACAGCTCACGCCATTGCCAAGTGCGATTGTCATGGATGCGACGTCGGCAGCGAGTGTGCTGTTCCAGATCAGCAATGGCGGCGGTTCGTTCGACGTCGAATTCCAGTTCCAAACAGGCACGCCAGTGATCGCCACGATCAACGGCCCGGACTGGTTCGGCGGCGCGCTGCCAGGCGTCGCAGGCGTCGATAGCGCCATCCCCAGTGCCAACCTCTCGTTGACCGAACGCACGATTGACCTGTCCGCTGAAGCTGGCCGAACGTTGATCGCGATCGCGTTCCAAAACGCCACCAACGCCAACGCAGGTCACGCGATCGTCGCGATGAACGTCGTCGGTTGCGCTTCCTGCGCGAACGGTGCCGCAGCCAGCGTTGTCAACCTCGGCGGCGGCACCAACGGCCAGATGAACTCAACCAGCACCGGCGGCCTTGGCTGCGACCTCAACTGGACCGTCTCAGGTGCCGCACCTAATTCCATCGGCGCGTTCGCCATCGGCCTTGGCACGACTTCGCTGCCGCTCAACATTGTGATCCCGGGGTGCCCCGGCACGATCCACACGCCGAGCCCAGTGTTGGCGACGGTGCCATTGGATGCATTCGGTTCGGCTGCATTGACGTTGGAAACGCCGTTAACGCAAGCGCTGTGTGGTCAGACGGCGACGGGACAGTATGTCGCGCTACAACTCGGTGCGTGCTTCCTTGCGTTGAGCGACGCGGTCGCGATCACGATCGGGAACTGACAGTCTCAGGTTGCACTTAGCAGTCACCCACTAGTCTCAGAACGGATACCGACTGACGTAGATCATGCCGCGATTCTTGACCAACTCTCACCGTTTGGTGAGTTGCTAAGCAGTCAGGATCGCTGCATACGCAGCCTGGTATTCGCTCTCGTAGCGCACGATGTCCTGCACAACAACGCTGGGACTCGCCCTTCGCATGCGACCAAGAAGTCGCGATCGCAAAGCCGCCACGCACGCTTCAGCTCACGCTCCGTAGCGATCTGCGATGCATCGAGCCCAGCGTTTTTGGCTGCGGTTTGCAGACTGCGCTCCAACCGTTCGAAGCGAGCGCGAAGTTCGTTAACCCGTTCGTCGGCGGCGGCAACGACCACGCGATCAACAGGCTCGCGTGTCGTGGGCACCGATGGCCGCCCCTACAAGTCGGCGACCTGTGCAGTCAGCGCGGCTAGACGTTCGTTCGCGCTGGACAAGCCCGGCACACCCTTCGGCGAAGATGGCACAGCGGTCGCACCATTCACCAAAGCCGTCATGAGACTGCCGACACCCGCGCACAGCGCGGCGCACAGCGCGAGTAGTGGGAGTTGCTTGCTCATGCGAAGTTCCGTGAGGCAAATATCGCCAACGGCCAGATTGTTGCTTCTTGTGCCTCCCCGGTGCGGACAAACTTCCGGGCATGAGACACGGATGCTGGGGAGCGTTGCTAGCGCTGGCCGTTGCGTCAGCCTGCGCGCCGAGTCGCTTGCAACCGGCAGATGCAACGAGCGCAAACGACTCTGGCACGTCGATTCGAGTCGGCTACGTATCGGGACAGGCGAGCGTCGCTGGTGGCAACACCGTTCCGAGCACGGATACCGATCTTAGCCTCGTCGCGATCGAACACCTCGATACTGGCGCTGGCGCCGGCTTTCGCGGCGCTGCGTTCGGTTACAGCTGGGACCTAACGGAGGATGAGCCGATGGCGCAGACTTCGCACTCCTACCTATCGCTCTACCCGCACTTCACGGCGCTCGCCAGCAACGGTGTGCTGCGCGTTCCGATCAGGATTGGTCCTGAGATCCGTCTTCACGAATTGGATCAGCGCATCGGAGTGATCGGCGAAACGAGCTACCGGATGTTCGGCGTCGCTGCCGAAATCGAACCCGAATGGACGTTCGTGAACAGCGACAACTTCGCCGCGTCGGTCTACGGCCAAATGCACTTCGGCGCTGGCTGGGGAACGATCAACGGCGGCGTGAAAGAGGACACGACGAACGCGACAAACTTCGGAGGGGAAGTCGGCATCCGGCTGCAAGCATCGGCCGTATCGCTCGGCTTCGGATTTCGCGGACAACAAACGCGCTTCCGATCGTCGGACGACGGGATGGGCGGACGCGACCCTGAAACTGAGTTCGATTTCAGCGGCGTCTTCATCACCCTCGGCGCAGTCTTCTAAACGGCCGTCATCGAGCACTCGGCCCGGTCGATTAGCCGAAGTCGTAGACGTAGGCCATGCGGTCCTTTTTCAGGATCGCATAGTCGAGCGACTTCAAGACCTTCAACTCCTGATGGTCGAGGTCGAGGCCGCGTACCGACGGGCCTTGCATGATGAAGTATTTGCGGCCCGTGACCTTGTTGGACTCGTAAGCGCCGGCCTCGATCTGGCCACCGACTTCGAACTGCACCGAGCCGTTATAGAAGGCGCGGATGCGATTGTGCTTGTCGTTGCTGCCGGCGAGGCGGCGCATCGTGTCGTCGCCGGCGCAATCAACGAGTTCATGTGCGAGGATCAGCTCCTTGACGCTAACCATGACGTTCGGCGTCTTGATCACCTCATTGTTGCGCAAGGACACCAACGTCGCGTCCACCACTTGCAGGTAGCTGCGCTGATTGTCTTCGAGCACGTTCGACAAGCGCTTGGTCTTGTTCGCAAGGCGGCCCTTGATCAAGAACACGTCGGTCAGGAACAGGTCCTCGACGAACACCGGACTGGCGATGTTCGAGCTCTGATTCGGGTCTTCGTTCATGCTCTTGATTGGGCTTCAAGCGTGGCTATCGACGAGCAGACGGACGGCTCCTGCGAGGTAGAACGAACCGACGACCAAACGTGGACCAGGATGTTCGCGCAGTTTGCGAAGACCCGAGGCCACATCCGTCGCCACTTCGCTCCGCGCGCCTTGCTCGGTGAGCCACGCGCAAATCTTCGCGGGGTCCTCGCCGGGCGTGCCCGTCAGTTCGGTGACAACGAAGCTATCGGCAATCGGAAGCACCGCACTCAAGGCCTCTTGCCAACGCTTGCCGGCAGCCAGAGACGTCAGCACCCGTGGAGTTGTGCCCGGGTAGCGGCGCTGCACCTCGACGACGACGGCCTGCAGCGAATCCTCGGTGTGGGCGCCATCGAGAATCAGCACCCCGCCGTCTGCCTCGGTGCGAACTTCGAATCGGCACGGCAAATTGGGCCGCGGCACCGGGTCGAGCGGCAGTTTGAGATCTGAATGCAGCCGGGACAGCGCGGCTACCGCCAACGCCAGCGCCGGCAATTCGAACGCCTTCGCGTCGGGCAAGAAAAACTGCTGGCGCGTGCCGTCGGGCAGCGACAGCAAGCCGCGAGCGCCGTCGTCAGCCCAGTCGATGTGGTGCACGCCAAAGTCCTCGCCCATCACCAAGAGCTCCGCGCCGACACGTTCTGCATGGGCTCGAATGACGGCAAGCGCTTCACCCGTGGTCGCGGTCAGGCCCAGGCCACCGGACCGAATCACCGCAGCCTTCTCACCAGCGATCGCCGCAATCGTGTCGCCGAGCACATCGGTGTGCTCGAGTTCGATGCGCGTGACGATTGCCGCGTCGACATCAATCGCGGTGGTCGCGTCGAAGCGGCCACCGAGCCCAACCTCGTAAATCGCCAAGTCGACCTGATCCTGCGCAAAGCACTCGACCGCGGCAACCGTCATCGCCTCGAAGAAGGTCGGCGGCTGGTCGCCAGCGAAATCGAGCAAGCCGGCGAGCACAGGCTGCAGGCATTCTACCCGAATTGGTTCGCCGGCGATGCGGATTCGTTCACACAAGGTGATCAGATGAGGCGAGCTGTAGCTGCCAGTCCGCAGGCCTGCCGCGGAGCCAATAGCCTCGAGGAATGCGGCCGTCGTGCCTTTGCCTTTGCTACCAGCGACCTGAATCGCTGGACGAACCGGCACGGCTGCGTGCTTACGACGTAACAGGCGCTCGACGCCAGAAAGGTCCCACTCGCGCTCCGTCGGACGCAATCGTTCGTAATCGACCATGCGGTCGAGTAGGGGCGCAAGCCGGTTTGCAGCTGGATCCATAGCGTTTTTGTAGCGCACCCCCTGTGCGCAAGGGTTGCAAACGGCAACACTAACCACTGGCCCCCTACCCAGGTAATGCATGCGCGCGATCCTTCTGTCATCCATTGCTCTTCTGACCTTCTCTGCCCTCCTGCCCGCCCAGCGCGACCGTCGGGAGAGTCGGACACCGAAGGAGATGAAGAACTTCACGTTTGAGGACGAGAGGTTCGAGAGCAAGTCGGTTGGCAAGAAGATGCCGTACGGGATCTACCTGCCGAAGGGCTACGACGACGAAGCCAACGCCAAGAAAACGCTGCCGTTGGTCATCTGGCTGCACGGCATGTGGGAAGACCACATGCGCTTCCACGGCCGCGGCGGCGCGATCGAACTAGACAAGGCCGTCACCGATGGCAAACTGCCGCCGTGCATCTTCGTCACCGCCAACGGTGGTCGTTCGTCGATGTATGTGAATCGCGAAGACGAGAAGTGGGAGGACCTGATCAGTAAGGACCTGCTCGATCACATCAGCGCGAACTACCGAGTCAGCAAGAACCGCAACCAGCGCGCAATCATGGGCATCAGCATGGGCGGCATGGGCGCCCTGCGCATCGCATTCAAGAATCCGGCGCTGTTTGGTGCCGTTGGCGCGCACAGCTCGGCGGTGTTTGCCGAGGACCCGGAAAACCTGCCGCCGCGCTTGAAGAAATACGCGACGCGACTAGGCCTCGATGAGGTCTTCGGCAACCCGATCAAGAAGGAGCCGTGGGAGAAAGCCAACCCGGTCTGCCTCGCCAACAAGTGCCCGCTCACCGATCTCAAGCAGCTGCAGATCTACTTCGATGCTGGCAGCGCCGATCGCTACGGCTTCGCTGACGGCAACCAACTGCTGCACAAGTGCCTCGAGAAGCGCAAGGTCAAGCACACCTGGCGCCTAATCAAGGACGGCGGCCACTCCTGGGGCAACCGCTTCCAGCACGAGACGCTGCCGCACTCGTTCGAGTTCGTCGGCGACATGTTCAAAAAAGCCATTGCCGGCCCGAAAACGAAGCCCGGCAAGGGCGAGAAAGCCCCCAAGTAGCGCCGGCGCTTGGGCCCGAATAGGACTAGGGACTTGGTCCCGATCGGCGAAAACTCGACGAGCGCCTCACTTTGGCGCCACATCCTGGTCGATTCGTCCTAGTAAGAGGAGGACGGTGCGTCGCTTGGGCCTGGTGGTCCTAGGGGCCGCCGGAAATACATGTTCAGCCTCGAACACCGAGTACGCGTCTTCGTATTTCAGGTGCTCGACCATCGAGTCGAGTTCCTGCTGCTGCGGCACAAGCCGCGCGAGGAATGGCCCATGGGACCGGTCATCGGTCCAGTCACACCGGGCGAGAAAATCGTGGAAGCGATCCACCGCGAAGTACTCGCGGAAATTGGCCTGAAGCGACCGGTGCACTTGCAGGAGCTGCCGCACCCCCAGAAGGAGCTGTTTGGGGACCTCGGCTTGGTCGATTGGCCGTTCGGCTGGCAGGCCGGAACCCCCACGGAACCGGTCCAGGAGCTGCATCCGGGCCCAATGATCGGCGAGTATCAGTGGCTGGCGTTCGAGCAAGCATTTCAGCAGCTCGGAAGTGAAGGGGACCGCGGCGCGCTGGTGCGCCTGCAGCTCAGCCTGCAATAATCTTCCGTGTGAGTTGCGGAGACCGACGTATACCCGCACCCTCATGCGCCGGTTGACCAAACCGGGACCGCCCCCCCCCTCTGACACCCCCTCATGACCGACGATACGAAGAGCGCGAACGCGCAGCCCAAAACGGGCAACGAAACCCTCGCCGACGGACGATTGCCCAGTTCCAACATGCGCAGCTATGCCATGCTGACTCCGGAACTGAAGCAGCTGTATATGGGCTTCTACAAGGCGACCTACGGGAAGACGCGCCTCGATCTGAAGACCAAAGAGTACATCGCCATCGCCGCCGCACTTACGTCCGGCTGCAAGGGCTGCCTGGAAGGGCACCTCAAGAAGGCCAAGCGTGAGGGTGCAACGAGCGAAGACATCGCCGAAGTCATCGCCATCACGCTGGGTGTCAATGCGGCGACGATTGTCGACCGTTCGGACATCGCCAACTTCAATCTCGGTGGTCTGTTCGATAAGCCTGCGGGCTAGTCGGCACGAGCCCGAGTAGCATGGCCATTCAGGAACGGACCAAACCATTCGGGCTGTTCGCCCGTTGGTCGGTTTGTGAACACGCTCGTGAAGACGTTAGCTAACCGCAATCCCCGCATGATGCTGCCCAGGATGCCACCCTGGGTCCGATTCGCGATGGCAGGCGTGATCGCTATGTGCATCGCGTATGCATTCACGCTGCTCGATGCGTTTGAGCAGGTCGACAACGATCCCGACTTCATCGTCGAGAAGGTCGTGCCAGTGCCGGTGCTCAATGACAGCTTGCTGTCGGTTACGCGCGACGACACGCGCCCGAAGCGCTTGCTCGTCGAAGGCGAACCGCTCAAGCACCTGCTAGCGAAGTCGATCGACGTCGGCCCCACGGTTGCCGCGGCACTGCAAATCCCGGCCGAGATGGTGCCGGTCGAAACGCTGCGCGCAGAGCCCGAAGCATGGCGCACGCGCTGGCTCTGGTACGAAGGCAAACTGACGCGCCTGTCCGGGCCACGAGAAGGCCACCCCATCAAAGGGTATTCAATCTACGAAGCCATCATCGAACTCGAGGACGGCAACTCGGTGCTGACGGACTTCTCAGTCGAACCAAAGCAGAAGCTCGTCGTCGGCGATTGGGTGCGTACCGAGGGCTACTTCTTCAAGCTGCGCGACCAGACATACCCGAGCAAACTCGACAAGGCCCCGATGCTGGTCGGTCGCACAATCGAGCGCGACTACGAAGACTGGCCGGCGATCACCAAGATCGACCCAAAGGTGTTCGAGGGCTTTGACGACAGTAGTTTCCACCCCGATGAACTGCCGTTCCGCCGAGTCGAAGAGGACCAAACGGAACAACTGTGGCACCTCGGCGCCCTGGTTCGCGACACAGCGAAGGATCGCTCCTTCGCGCAATGGCGCAAAGTCGAGCCCCTCTCGCTGGCTGAACCCTACGACCGCCTGCGTGAAGGCAAGATCGCACGCGGCGAACCAATGCGCGTGTTTGGCACACTCATTCGCCGCCAGACGATTGCCGCTCCGGCCAACCCGGCCAACATCAAGTTCTGGACGGCCGTCTGGATCCAAGTGCATGGTTTTGGCGGCCACCTGATTCCAATTTGGGTGCCAAAGAAGGTCGGCGAGCTGCCGCTGCGCGCGCAACTCGAAGTGCGCGGGCACTACTACCGCTGGTTCGTCTACGACGCCAAGTCCGAGCGGCTGCGCGTGCCGTTGTTCGTCGCCGCTGACCTCGACCTGTTCGAACTCGACACTAACTCCACGATGATCGAGATCGGCAAGTGGCTGGGCGGTTTGGTGCTTGGGTTGCTGATCATCGCATTTCTCAGCCAACGCAGCGCCGCACGCACAGCTTTGGCACACAGCCGCCACATGGACCAACGCCGGCGCAAGCGTCGCGACCAGCTGGCCCAGCTGGCAACGCCCGACGGCGGACTGCCGGGTGGCTCGGACATCGAGTCAGCCCCTGGCGGCGATCCGCCGAGGTAATGTCTCTCGACACACGCGGTGCTACTCGCGCCGCGCGAGCACCGTAAAGAAGCCGGGAAAGTAACGACCCTCGGTGATGTTGGCCTGCCGCGAACGCTCACCAAACGTCTGCTCGAGTTCGAAAAGTGACTCGACCCGTTCGATCGCAGCAAACCGATTGACGCTCGTACTGCGTAAGCACAAGCCATCCTCGGCAAGCCAACCACAGACTTCTCGCAAGGTGTGCTGCGTTTCGTGCGGATGCAGAACCTGGTCGCGGAACCAAGACTTCAGCATGGACTTGTCGCCTGCATGCACGCCGTCGAGTTTCGCGTATTCGGCCAGCGCGGCGTCCTCCCCCTTGGCAGCCGCAATCCCGCGGAACAGTTCGAGGAATGGCGCACGCCCTGGTTCGTGATATAGCCCGACAAAGATCGAGCCGCCATGCGTGACGCTCGCAGAAGCATGCTGAAAGGCAGCGCGCGCATTGCGCGTGTGGTGCAGCACCCCAACGCTCACGACCAGGTCCACCGGCGCACCGTGCTCGTATTCGAACAGGTCGCTATGCACGAATTGAATGCGATCCGCCACCTTCAGCGATTCCGCAACAGCCCGAGCTCGCTGCAACGCCGCGGCGGTGAAGTCAACGGCCGTCACTTCGACGCCGTAGTGATGCGCCATGGTGGCTGCCAACCAGCCTGCGCCGCAACCAAACTCGAGCACCGTCTTGACGCTGCCACTGCGCAACAACGCATGAAGGTCGGGGTAGATCGCCGCCAACGAGTGGTCGCGAACCGATGCGGCCGCAACGCTCACGTCCCCGTGCATACTGAACGGCATATCCTCGTAAAAGCCGCGCACAGAGGCCGCGATCGAAACGCCTGGTGTTGAGGACTCTGGTGTTGAGGACCCCGGTGTAGAGGACCCTGGTGTAGAGGACCCTGGTGTTGAGGACCCTGGTGTTGAGGACCCTGGTGTTGAGACGCCGA
>JBNMND010000194.1:0-10646 GCA_051274975.1 Planctomycetota bacterium
GTTCGATCGGCGGCTCTTCTTTGCCGCGGCCGAAGGACCACATCGAGAAGTTCATGCCAGTCGGGATGCCTTCGGCAGTCCACGAGGGGCCGAAGTATCCGAATGGCGTCGTCATTGGCGCATAGAACCTTGCGTCGCCCGGAGCGGCGTCCATCTCCATGATCCAGACGTGCGCGCCTGACCCGAGCGTGGAGGAAGTGAACTTCGCGTGTGCCGCAGCTGGGCGCCAGCGCGTCCGTAGTAGCGAGGCGCCTTCGATCGCAGCGCCCGCGAGAGCTAGGCCTTTGACACTGGCGGCAGTCTTGGCTGAGTTGGTCAGGCGAATGCGGTGCACGCCGGCGCGGTTAAACTGCACGGTCGCCGACTGAGTGCTCAATGCAATGCGCTGTTGGCCGAGCAACAGCTCCAGCGTTGCTTGGCTGCGAACGTCCTTGCTCGCCTGCAGTTTTACTTCGCATGTCCCTGCCGCCGGCACGTGCACATACCACGAGACCTGGTTGCCGGCTGCGATGCCCGTGATCGTGGCGAAGCTCTTGCCTTTGTTGAGTTGGTCACGCTCGGCAACAGCAGGTCCTTGCCCTTTGCACTGCAGCCCCGCGCCATCGAAGAAGCACGAGTTGGGGCGCAGCTGCAGTGTGTTGCCAGTCGCCTTCTGCGCGAGGAAACGTTGCTCACCAACCGTGAGCGTTTCGATTTGCGCGGCGAGCGAGGTGGCAAACGCGCAAGCCAACAAAGCAACGGTTGTGGGGCGAGTCAGCATGGATGCGTCTTTTGGGGTGTTGGCTTGGATCGCTGCAGCAAGTTGCTCCGCCGACTTGCTGAATGCAAACTATGCGACCGGTGGTGCCGAGAACGGTTGCGCCTACGAGCCCGCTAGCGCGAAGTCCAGCGCTGCACACACCGCGGCAACTTGCGCAGCATTGCAGTTTTCGTCAGTGACCTTCGGGCTGTCCGGGTAGACCTCAGTCGTGCTCGTGAATTGCGCGCCAGTCATGCCGGCGCACAGGCCGAGTTCGGCGCACGCGTAGTTGATGACGCCATTCTGCGTCACCTTGCAACCGATGATCTCACCCTTGTCGTCAGGCGGTGCGATGTGTGTGACCTTCTCGACTGCCGCGATGATGGCTGCCTGAAACTCGGCTTGCGGGTTCTTGGTATCGCCGACCGTGTAGAAGCCATCGGGGATGAGGCCGGGTTCGTTTGGCTTGCCATCGCGTGCTGCCAAGGCCGGACGGAACTCGGTCTCGTCACTGTCGGTCGTTTCGTGCAGGTCGATGTGCATCAGGAACTTCACACCCTGCTCGGCAACCAACGCCATCAATGCACCCGCTTCGGTGCACGGACTGTTGTTTACAAACGAACGATTGGGATCGACGGTGTGTGGGTTCCAGCGGTGGATCATTTCGTAGCTCCACGGGCTGACGCATGGGGCCACCAGTAGGTTGACGCGACCTGCGTAGGCCGCTGCCTTGGTCTCGAGGAACGCGATGGCGCCTTGCACGCCACTGGTCTCGTAACCGTGAACGCCGCCGGTGATCAGTGCCCATGGGGCATCCGGGTTGCTCGACTTGCACTTCACCGCGAACAGTGGGAAGCGTTCGGTGTCGATGTCGAGTGCGCCGTATTGCGCAATCTCGCACGAAGAGTCGAGCCGTGCGAGCTTGTCGAGCACTTCGTCTCGATAGCTTCGTTGTCGTTGGCGCCCCTCAAGCCATGTCGCCTTGTCGGCGTCAGTCCAGGGTTGGCCGGGAGTACCAATGGGGTGGAAGCGTTGCATCGTCATGGGGTCGTTGTGCGAGCCGTTTGGAATCGGGTGCGTCACCTTACCCAGGCTTGTATGGATCCGAAAGCCACGACGCTCATGGAAGCTACTGCGTTGACGGCGGCGATGACGTGGTTGGCGAACGCGTTAACCCCCAGTCAGGTCGCCACTGGTGTTGTCGCCAACACGATGCCGGAGTTGCAGCCTTGAGTTCGCGCGTGCGACAACGATCCTCGAGCCGACGGTGCGAACCCGACGAATTGGTCGAGCACTCCGGACGATGCCGATGGCGACCAGTTCTTACAGTGCCGTATCACAGTTAGGGCCAACCATATCACCAGCGAGCGGTCGCTGACCGACACGTTGCTCGTAATGAGCCTGTCGGTCGATCGGGATGGCCGTCGCGCATTCCTGCGCATAGCCAAGCCTTTCGGCGCAGGCACGGGTCGCCTTGCGCAGTTTGTGCCAGCGAAGCCGGCTATCGGAGCGCATGCTCACGACGCTGCCTTTGGTGCTTGCGGATGGATTGACTTCGCGATTCCAGCACGCGTCCGTCTTCGGTTCGTTGACGAAGGCACATAGGCGCGACCACGTCACCTCGCGTCGGAGCACGAAGTCCTCTTGCCTGACGCGTAGATAGCGATCGCCAAACTGTTCGAATTGAAGGGCGCACTCATTGGCTTCGATATAGGCCGTCTCTGCATGGCGCTGTCCAAACTGCAGGCGTTCCATCATGGATGGAATGTTGGTGCGAGGGTCGCGGACCATGTGCAAAAACCGCGCGTTTGGGAACAGTTGCCGCACGACGTCCGGGTCATGGTTTGACCAGATCATCTTCATGACCCAGTGCGGGCGATCACTCGGGAACATGGTCAGTAGCGCTTGCCGTGTTGCATCAATGACGGCTACTCGGCACTGCTTTGGCGCTGCAACATGCTGCAAGTTCGGCGTCCACCAGCGATCTGTCAATGCGCTCCAAACGTCGCGATAAACATCGTTCTCAATCACGCTTTGGAACGAGCCTTGCCCGTATTGCAGACGCTGCTGCACATACGTCGAGGCCGTTCGACCGCAGCCGACGACAAGCAAGGGACTTTGAATGTTGGCGAGGTTAGGCACGAGATCCCGGTCACATTGCCCTACGCAGAGCATCATTGTTGTGGCCACAGAATTTCCAGCACGTGCGTGCGGTGCCAGGACAAAGCAACATCCTCCGCCCGGCGCGGTGACAGCAAAATGCTCGGGCTCTTTGCGAGCGATGGCATCGATGCCCAGGGTTACTGCGTAGCCGTTGCGGACCGACGGTGGCGATTGGCTCGTGGCGAAGTGTCGCGTGAAGACGGGGGCAAGCGGCTCGGAGCAATGCGCAAGTTCGTAACTCGCACGGCTAAGCCGAAGCGCGCGGTTTCGCCCGAGGACTCCCGCAAGGCAGAGGTCAGGATCCGAAGTGCGATCGAATCAGGGCGCGTTAGCAAGGAGAACGGTGTGAAGCGTCTTGAGGCAATGAGGCGCCTGTTGCCGGCCGACAAGGAGTCGGACGACTCTCAAGCCAGGGTGGCGAAGGCGTTGGCCAAGGTCAAGAAAGCGCACCTCGCTGGCAAACTCACGCGCGAGCAAGCTGGCAAGAAGATGCAGGCCATCAGGGAGCGCGCGGCGAAGCAACGCGAGATGCAGAAGGGCGAGCACGATGGTGGTAAGCGCGGCGCTGCCAAGCGCGGCGAAGAGGCCATCAGCGTCAAGGACTACGGTCGTTTCGAGGAGCGCATCAAGAAGGCCGTCGCGGTTGGCAAGTTGTCCAAGGAAGACGCTAAGAGCAAGCTGATCGCAAGGCACAAGCTGATCCGTGACGTCGCTAGCTAGCCGCGCCGCTGCCGAATTGCGTTCGTGCTAGTGGTGGCTACTGCGTTTACCGCGTGCGCGCCCGAGCAAGCATCCCAGCCAGAGCTATTGAAGAGTTTGCGTTCGTCCGCCGAGGCCTTGATGAACGCGATGCGCAGTCAGGACTTTGACGGGCAAGTCGCGCTGGCGCATCCGGGTTTGATTGACGGCGTCGGCGGCGAGGCTGCGTATCGCGAAACGATCGAGCGCGTCGCTGGCCAGATGCCCGATGCCTTGAAGCCGTCGTTGACGGACGATGCAGAGGTTCTAGTCGCGGGTGGACGTGCGTTCGGTCGCGTGCACTTTGCAATGGAGATAACGCTGCCAGACGGCAAGTCGGGCACGGTGCTCTCTTCCATGATTGCTGAGTGCGCCGTCGACGGATCGTCGTGGGGCTTTATCGATGGCAGTGGCATCAAGGCAGATCGGGCCAAGCTCGAGAGGGTCATCAAAGGCTTCCCCGCTGAGTTGGATCTGCCGGTGACTCAGGACCCGGTCTGGAAGTGACCTTCTGGTTGATCGGCTGCCCGTCCATGCGAAACCTGATCGAGTTGGCGAGCATGAACGGGTTGGCTCTGATGATCGGCGCGCCATAGGCGGCGCGATCTAGCGCCCGAATTTCTGGTGCGCATCGCCGCGAAGACCTGCTGCCATGGCGTTTGTTAGTGCGCCGCGCAGGGACCGGATTCGCTCTTAGATCTTTTTGTACCAGATCACCAAGTCCCACAGCGGCTTGGCGAACTCTTCGTCGAGCTCGAACGTAAACGTCGAGTTGTCGGCCGTCAGCGTGTCGGTGAAGATTGTGTGCAACTTGATCTCACTCTTGTTGAACATGCTGATGACCAACTTGGTCTTGCCGATCAGCGAGTGCGACTTGGCGAGCTTGTACGACTTGACGGTCAGGGTCTTGCCGTCGGTCAGGTAGCACTTCCAGCCCTCGGCGATCTTTCCGGGGCCTTGCGTGCCGGTAGCGGTCAGGTGTTCGAATGTTGCGCCGCCGTGCTTCGGGCCATACGTCCAATGGATGTCGCGGTTCTTCCAGTCGAACTTCTTCGGGCTGCCACAGGATGGCACCGTTGCGAGCAGCAACGTCAAGGCGGCGTAGTGAAGGAGATGGCTTGGGCGAACGCGCATGCCAAAGACGATCCTGAGAAGTCTCGGTGAATGCAAGCGGTCGTCGACGCGACGTTCTTCGCGATTTCCGCTAGGCCTCGCCTTAATGTGTCCGCGATGCCATCTATCGATGAGGTCTTGAGGCAAGGATTGGGGCCACGACGGCACTGATTGGTCGTCAACCTGGGGCATGAACGAGGCCATGTGGCGCGATAGCGTGCTGTCGCGCCGGGAGCCAATGCGCACACGGTGTCGTGCTGGCGATGCTGTGATTCGCGCGCAGCTACACGCCATCACCGGGAAACACATGTCGCCCATCTACAAGTGGCAGCGGCTTTGCCCAGAGCACCTCTTCGAATCGTAGGGCGCGGTACAGGTGCGGAAACAGCGCGCCACCGCGCGACGGTTCCCACTTCAGATCGGGCGCCATTGCTTCGGTTTCGATTGCCAACAGCATGAGGTTGTCTTGTCCAGCGAAGTGCTTCGCGGCGGTCTCGGCAGCCTGCTCTCCGGTCGATAGATGCATGAAGCCGTCCGCAAGGTCGATTGGCGCACCAAGGCTTTGGCCGTCGTTGCGCAGGGCCTGCCACTCCGTGTCGCGGAAGATCTTGTAAGCCAGCATGGGCTCATCCATACCGCCTTAGGCAGTGGGCGTCTATCGGCGACGTTGTGCGAACGTTTAGCGGTGCGAAACGATGGGCTTAGATCAATTGCCGACAGTGATGGGTGGCTTTGGCCGACTATTGCCTCATGGAAACCACCGCTAGCCACGAACTCTACCTGGAGAACATCCGTGCTCGCGCTCGGCGGTTGCGTCGGCCGGTCGATGCAAAGCCCCTTGTGGACCGCGATTGGTTTGGCCCAAGCGGCCGGTTTGATCGCGTCAGCGTAGGCCTCTTGCTAGGTATCCTGATCGACGCGGCATTTCTGGTCGCGTTGATGGTGTCTACCGACGTGCCGTTCTCAGCCGTTCTGTTGCTGGGGCCGCTGGTCGTTCTGTTCGCCTTCCATGAACTTGTGACGATTAGCGTCGTCACGATCTTTGTGGCGGGCGTTACCCGGCATTGGCGGGTCGCGGTCGGACTGTTCCTGTTCCAAGCCTTTTGGGCGCTGCTCGGCTTTGGCTGGTTAGCGCTGGTTGGCACCGTCGGCTTTCCGTTTTGATGCGGAATGCCAGGCGATGTGCGGGCAATCGGCTGGTGAGCCAGTTGCCGATCAGCCAGTTGCCCGAGCAGTCAGCCAACGGCTCGAGCAGCCTCTCGCCCGATCAGTTCCCGAGTGTCGCCTTGCCGCCGTCGGAGACGACGATGTTCAGCGAATTGACGGTCGGATCCCAGATGGCCCACTGATGGAACACATCGAGGCCGACCAAGCTCGCTGATGACGGTATCGCTATCGGCAGGCTTGCGTTGCCACTGGCGTCGGTGATCGCAAGTTCGGTCACAGTGGCGGCGACCAGCAAGTCACAGCCCTGCGCTCCAGGTAGCGGCAGCGGAAGTGGTAGACCCAGGTGCAGTTGATCGCTCAAGCCTGAGAGCAACAACGCGAACGTGGTGGGTAGTGCGTCGTCGACGGTCGGTTGGTAGGTCATGCCGAGTTGTGGCAAGCCGGTGATGCTCATCTGCGGGACTAAGCCGCTGCCAGCTGCTTGGCAGTTGACGATCCATGACGGGTTCTGCACGAGACCCGATTGCGTCCAGCTGGTCGGCCCGTTGGCGAGGTCGCGATAGAAGCCGACGCCACCAGCACCACTGTTCAGGTTGTTGATGTAGGCGTTCTGCGCCGTGGTGTCGAAGCCGAGGTAGAACGAGCCGGTGATGATCACCGGTGGGTTGAACGTCGCCGTGTAGAAGCCCGGCGTGGCGTTGACCGTCATCGTTGTGGATGCGAGTGCGGTCGCCTCAGGGGCACCGTTCGTATCGAGATAGATGTGCGCCGGCACCGTCACCGAGCCGCCAGTCGATGCGGACCACATGTCGAAGCCGTTGACCGTCAGGGTCGCGAGGTTGTCGACGCGGTAGCAGTATTCGTTGTCACGAAGGGCATTGCTCAGCGTGCCGCCGGTCGGGTTGAGTTCTGGGCAGGAGACGGGCGGTGCCGGCACCGAGCCTTCGCAGCCCTGTCCAAACGTTACGAAGCTGCCTTGCGAGCCGGACGTCAGCACGATGTCGTGCACGGCCGGTTGGTCGTAGTTGGTGACATTGACCGTGATCGTTGTGTCGAGATGGTTTGGCGCCGTGAACGTGACGTTCCACGAACCGAGCGGCAACCAGACGCCGTAGCGACCATCGCGGGCGCGGCTCTTGAGTTGTTCGCCGTGGTTGAAGGCGTTCGGCGAGTAGCTGATCGTCGCCACGACCGGCGCGCCGCCTTGGCTCGACGTCACGTGGCCGCGAACGGCTGGACGCCAGGTCGTCAGCACGCGCTCGACACCCGGCCAAACCCGCGCTTCCTCGGTAACCGTTTGGGTGAAGTTCGGTTGGAACGCCGTGCCGATTTCGATCAGCAGCGACATCGTGCCGCCGGATGCCCAGTGGTCTTCCGGAGCTTCGCCCGAAGCCGACGGGTCGCGCTTGGCGTAGGTCATCGGTCCGCGCAGATCATCGACGTAGTGTTCGATCAGGCCGGCCGTCGACAAGGAGACGTTGGCGCATGGCGCGTAGGTACGCAGCACTTCCTGTCCCGAGCTGTGGAAGTCGAGGTAGACCTCGGGGCGCAGCGTCGCAATCAGGTTGCGCATGGTCTGCGTTTCCGGCTCGCTGGCAGCGGCCGGGCCTCGGTAGGTGCCAGAGCTGGTGTTCGTCGAAGAGCCGCATTGGCCCCACAAGAACGGGTAGTTGCGGTTGAGGTCGACACCGAAGTTGCCGCCGTTGTCGCGACGGTTCTTGCGCCAAAACTCGTCGACGGTCCAGACATGCTCGACACCGTCTGGGTTGACCATCGGTACGAAGTAGATCTCGTAGTTGTCGACGACCGCTTGGATCTGTGGATCCGTGGCGTAGCCGCCAAGCACTCGTTGCATGGCGCCGAGCACCATGTGCGGCGCGTTCAATTCGCGCGCGTGGTGCTGCGCGGCAATTACGATCGCGGGTTCATCTTCGTCGCTACCGACGTTGTCGCTGACCTTCAGCGCGTAGATCGGGCGTCCTTCGTGGGTCAGTTGGCCGCCGGGCAGCGTGCTGAGGTTGACCTTGGTCGCGAGCGTCGGATGCAACGCCACCTCGGCATCGATCGCCGCTTCGATTTCGGCAACGGTGTAGTAGGCGACTGGCGGGGCGTCTTCTTCACTCGCTAGCATTTGGTTGAAGGTCTGCTGGAACGGCTGCGAATCACGAACATGCACGGCGGTCGGCAGCAGCGTCTTGACCAAGTTTCGCTTGCCGGACTCGACGACGAAGTGCACTGCATGGTCGGGTCGCGTTGTGTTACAGCAGCTGTCGAGCGGATCGAAGTGCTGTTGCACCATCACCCACTGGCCGGGTGTTGGGGAGGTCAGCGAGAACAGCGCACTTGGAGATTGCGCACTGAGGGCCGTGACGCACAGGGCCGCCAGGAGGGTGGGAACGAGTCGCATGGGATTCCTACGCGGGGCAACGTGAGGTGGTGCTGCCGAAGCAGCGGGTGACCAATGCTATCGCGTCTCGGCCTACTTGCACTGCGGTTTGCAGTTGCCGCACGCTGCGTCGTAACCGTGACATCGAGGTCGCGTCGGTAATCATCAATGCCACCGATGCGTTCGTGGGCCATCGTGGGCCGCTGTGACCCAAAACGAAACACGGCCGCTGGCAACCCGAAGGTCGCCAGCGGTCGCGCCGATCGCTCGCGAAGAGCGATGCTAACTCAGTCGACTAAGATTGGCCGACAGTCGCCTTTATGCCATTGCTGGTGATCGCGCCGAGGCCAAGGAAGTTGTTAGCGCTCGAGCCGAAGATGACCGACTGCAGGTTGAACTCAAAGCCATCGAAGCAGACCGGGCCGGCGGGAAGCGTCAGCGCCGTCCAGGTGTACGACGGCGTTGCCGCCGGAAGCAGGACAAAGCTAACGCTATCGAGACCGGCGTGCAGGAAGCAGCCCGGCAAGCCAAGGCCGGTCAGGTTAAGGCCCGGACTCGACAAGCCAACGATGCCGACGTGCGACACGGCCGAGGCCGGGATGTTGTTCGTCGTGACGTCGAAGTTGGCCGCGGCCGCACCCTGGATCGGGTTGGCAACAGCAACGAGCTCGAGCGCGGGGACGTCAGCATCACTAATCCAGAACGGAGCACTGCTGATGTCGCTCGAACCCGGATCGGCGACCGGGCCGCCCGGGGAGTAGCCAATCATGTAATCATTCGCGGGGGCGGCCATCAATTCGAACTCGATGCTCCAATCGCCCGTAGCGGTGTCGATATCGATCTTCGTGTGGCACTCATCGGTCGTGCCCCAGGCGTAGACACCATTGAAGACGGCCGTGCCAACGGTGCCAAACTCGCGGTAGTAGATGCTGCCACTGCCGACTGCATTCGGCCGCAGGTCGGTCCAACCGTATACCGCGGCCGCCGGGTTGCTGGTGAAGCGCGCAACGCTCGGCGTCCAGTGGTTGGTGTTGCCAGTGCCAGCTGCCATCCAGCCGTTCGAACCGACTTCGAGGCCGAGCGTGCCGCCGACCAAGGAAGTGTCCCAAACGGCGTCGTCACCGACTCCAGCCCATGCACTCGAGGCGAGCGGGACACCAAAGCCGGTGCCAGGAGCCACCGTGATGTCAAAGCCCGAACCGTTGTTCGTGCCCGTCACTTTCATGCCGGTGAGGTCGAAGGAGGCCGCCGTCATCGTTTCGTAGAACGACTGGGACGAGCTGCCACAACCATCACCTTGTGTCGCAACCGAAGAGACGCTCGTGCAAGCAGCGGTCGTGAAGTGGATGTTCGTGTTGATGACGCGCGGGCTGAAGACCGGCCCCACGAACGCAACGTTGCTACCGCCGTTGGCGGTCAGCGTCATCGGGCAGATCGAGTAGACCAACGGGAACGGCGCGGTGCCGGACGTGTAGGCGTGCGAGCAGTTGTTGGCGATGAAGGCGATGCCGATGGAGGAGCCGGCGGTAATCGTGAGCGGGGTGCTCAGGACGAAGTTCGTAGGCAAGCCTGCACCGGCGGCGCTGATTGGGCCCGAGGCAACTAGCGTCCAGGCGGCAGCGGTGGTTTCGACACCGAATGACGTGATCGTCGTCGTGTAGACGTCGATGGTGCCGACGCTGGGCGGAGTCTGGCCAAGGTTGAGGTCAACGTCGGTGATCGTGCAGTCGTCAGTAACCGCGAGGTCACAGAGGACCATTCCGCCGCCGCCGTTGTTGTTGGCGAACGTCGTGGTAAGTGGACTTTGTGCAGTCACTGCAACGGCAGTGGCGAGCATGGTAGTTAGAAAACGGATCTGGTGATTCTTGAGGTGCAAGTAGAGAGGAGGTCTGAGTGGCAAAGGTGCCGCCCGAACCTGAGGTTCAGGTGTCAGGTAAGTAGTCTGCGATTGGCTCGTGTCTAGTCGCCCTTGCTGCCTGTGACTGCCGTTCGTAATAGCAATGCGGAAGACGTGAATGCGCAGTCTCACGTTGCGTGGCATCGTGCATAGTCAGCAGCCTCTTCTCCTTGACTCGCCATGCCCATAACACCGATCCATCTGATCCAAGGACCAGATCTCTTCTCGAACATCGAAGGGCAATCCGTCACGACGCGCGGCGTAGTCACGGGCGAGACCAGAAAGGGATTCTTTGTTCAAGACCCCGATGGTGAAGCTGGCGGAGGCTCGTCGCACGGCTTGTTCGTCTACGAGCGACGTCGCCGACCGCCTGTTGGCAGCCTTGTCGAAGTCGAAGGCAAGGTCGTGAACTTTCAGATGGATCCGGATGCTCGGCCAACGAC
>JBNMND010000195.1:0-10644 GCA_051274975.1 Planctomycetota bacterium
ATCCGCACACAGGACACCCAACACGTTCGGTTCGTTGCGCGTGCCTTTGCCAATACGCACGTCACGCTGGCCTCGGCGTTTGCCGGTCACAGCCACGCCTTGCACCGCACCCTGGCCTAGGACAGCAGCTACCACCCAGTAGAAACGATCGCTTGACGGTCTTCGTCGTGCCGTCCATCACGGTCGACAGCTCCAGTCGATGCCGCTTCGCCACGGTCGTCGGCTTGATCTCCCGGACGCGTAGCATGCAAGTAACATGCGAGTGTGTGGTCGCCGCAACACGCCTTCAGGCCCTGCTGGCCCCATGGCCGGATCTGCTCTCGTATCGTCCGCAGGCTCTGGTTGTCTTGGATTTGAGGTCGGGGTAGCGATGAGCTTTGATTGGCATGGATAGCAGCACAGTCTCGATGTAGCGTTCTAATCATGAAAAAGAAGACAAACTGTGTCAGCCGAAGTGCTCTGCCGGTCGGCAAAGCTGGTGCGGTAGTCGTGACTCGGTGGGTGTCGTTGGCCCTAGGTGTAATGTTGCTATCAGGATGTTACGGGCCTCTGAGCTTCACGCAGGCAGGGACAGGCGTGACGGTGCATCTGCGTGGTCAGCAGCTCCGAGGAAGTGGTTTACAGCGGGATGGCATCGTCAAGCAGGTGGCCCTGTACTTGCCCAACCGCGTGGCGGACCTGTTGGATGTCGTGAAGCTAGGGCTTGGTATTAACGTTGGGCTTGGCGTCGACGTACGCGTTACTCAGTGGTGTCAGCTCGCTGCGGAGGCCTCCGTTGGTATTGGCTTGCAATGGGATGGCCGCGACCACAATCCAGGGATTGCTAACGCACAGGCGACGGCTGCCTTTGGGCCTTGGCGTGGCGGTGTGGGCAAGGGAACGGTCGCTAGCATCCGGCCATTTGAGGTTGCGTTGGCAACTGGTGGACTCAAGTTTGGTGTGGATTTCGCCGAGGCCGCAGACTTTGTCCTCGGGTGGTTCTTCATCGATTTCCAACAAGATGATTACGGCTGGAAGCGGTAGGAGTCTCGCAAGTGGGCGTGCCCTACCTTGCGGTGCGACCCATTCTCGCTGGGGGGAGATCGCCGGGTGGTGGGGTTCGGGTGGCCTGAGCCGCAGCTTCTTTTACCTACATGCGTCCGCCACTCGCAGCAGTACGCTCAAGGCCGTCTTGTTGGAAGAGCGCGTCAGCAACGGTTCGTCGACGAAGCGAGCTCGGAAGATGGAAGCCCAGCTCATCGAACTCGACGCGCAGCGTACGCAGGCGACTGCCGACGAAGCGAAAGCGCGCGATCTTGTGCTGCTGAAGCTGCCGTCAAAGGCCGCCGCCGCAAGCAAGTAGCGATCTGCGAAGATCGCCGCGCCAGCACGCCTCGGCTCCTAACGGAGTTGGGGCTGATGCGATAGCCACAAGGGCAAGCTAGGCGCACTGGGGAGGCAACGACGCCCTTGCCAGATCGGAGAACAGTGCGAAGATGCCTTCTACTGATGTCACCGACGACTCCCTTCCCCAACCTGCACGAAACTTGGATCCTCGCGAACCAGGATACTCAGGTCACCGATCCCCAGTGGGTCGATGCGTTCGTAGGAGCTTGTTCCGAATCGAGCGGGGCGGCGCAGGTGTCACAGCGCTTGCAACGCATGTTGAGCGAACCGCGTGACGCGGTAATCCAAAACGCGCCGGACGACCTGCTCACTGCGTCGCTGAACCGTCTCGCCGCCCTATTGGCTACCAACGCAGGCAGCGGGGCCCGTGACCATCTCGGGCAAGTCGATCGCGAGCTCCTGGATGCGGTCGCGCAACGCCTGCCATCGCCTTTGGCGGACCGTGCTCGATCGATACTCGAGTCACACCCGACCACGGACGACACAACGCCTTCTCGTCGGATCATTGGACGCTACGAACTTCTCGGCCCGCTCGGCAGCGGCGCCTCAGGCGTCGTCTACCGCGCTCGCCATCGCAACAGTGGTCACCTCGCGGCACTCAAGCTGGTGCGCCTGGACACACTCTCAGCGGCGCAGGTCGAGAGGTTCCGCAAGGAGGCTCGCATCGTCGGCGCCCTAAGCCATCCGGGCATCGTTAGCATCCTCGACTCGGGCATGCACGACGACGGCGCATTGCAGTTGCCGTGGATCGCGACTGAGCTCGTCGATGGCACCCGATTCTCGGCAGAGGCGCTGGGCAATGTTCGCGAGCGGGTGCTGGCGGCGATCGCAGCACTTTGCGACGCGATGGCGCACGCGCACGAACGCGGCGTGCTGCACCGTGACCTCAAACCGGCGAACGTGCTGCTCGACGAAGACGGCAACCCGCACGTCGTCGACTTCGGCATCGCCAGAATGGCCGGCGCAGAGAATCGCCGACCGACACTGAGCGGTGATCAACTCGGCACCCCGGCCTACATGGCGCCCGAAGTGGCACGTTGGGGTGCGACCGCGGCAAGCGTCGCCAGCGATGTCTGGTCGCTGGGTGCGATGCTGCACGAAGCGCTGAGCGGGCAGATGCTGTTCGACCTTGACGACGTCACTCCGCAACACGCGTTGCTCCGGGTGGCGGAAACTACGCCGCGCCGCCTCGCGACGATTTGCCCCGATGTGCCTCCGGACCTCGCGGCGATCGTGGCGACGGCAACCGCACCCGAACCTGAGCGGCGCTACGGCTCGGCCGCAGAGCTGCGTGACGATCTGCATCGCTTCCTCGCCGGACACAAGGTCGAGGTGCGTCCACCATCGGTGATCGACGACGCGGTGCGCTTCACCCGGCGTCACCGCGGACTGGTGCGAGCGGTTGCACTGATTCTGTTCGCCACGGTGGCTGGCGGCATCGCTGCGTTCGCTCTGTGGCAGCGTGCCGCCGAAGCCGAGAGCCGACACCTGGAGGCCGCCAATCGAGCGAAGTCAGCCGTCTCAGGCTCACTGGACGCGCTCGTCGCCGCGACCCGCCTTGCTGCAGAGCTCGGCGCGGGCGCGGGTGACAGCGGCCGGATTCGCGAGCTGGTGACTTCGCCGTTGGATCTGCTCGATTCCTTGGCGGCCAACGATGAAGGCCCCGAGAGCGAGCGTTGGGCCCGCGTCGAAGCCGCGCTGCGTCTAGTCGCCGGTGACGCGGCCGTGAGGCAGGGTGATTGGGTGAGCGCGGACGTGCAATACGAGCGCGTTCTCGAGATCGAGCGTGAGCGTTCGGCAGGCCTGGCGACACCACTGCGCAATCTGGCGCAAGCGCGAGTCAAGTGCGGCAGCGTCGCCAAGGAACGTAGCCGAAGCCAAGAGATGGTCTCGCTGTTCACGGAAGCGCATCAGATCTACCTGGTGCGACATGAGAACCTCCCAGACGACGAAGACCCGCACGACGATCTGTGTTGGAGCCTTGAGCGCATGGCGTTCGTCGACATCGAGGTGCTCGGCAAGCCCGAGCGCGGACTGATGCGATGCGGCGATCGCTTGAAGCTGGCCCGCGACGGCTCCGCGCGATGGCCCGGCTTCAAGTCCAGCCACAATCTAACCGCGGCGCTGCTGCGACTGATCGATACCGCGAATCTGCACGACCCGGAATGGCAGCCTTCGCCTAAACTGGCGCGCGAGGCGCTCGACATCGTGACCGTGAAGCGTCGTCGTTGGCCGGACCACCGCCCCTTGCAGATCCTGCAAGTCGAAGCCCATCGCTCGATCGCCAATGAGCACAGGGTAGCGGGCCGTTGGTTGCAGGCCGTCAGGGCGATCGACATCGCAGCCAACCTGGCCTCTAAGTTGGTTAACTCAGATCCGATCGATCACGAATACGGTGAAGTGGCCGTCAAGATCTGGTGCGAACGCGCGCAGCTGCACGCGCAGTTCGAGCGCGACCCGTCTACAAGCCTGTTGCGATTGGTGGAGCTGTTGTCCGATGCCCGTTGGCACCCATCACCGCGGACCATCGCATCTGCCGTGGCCTTGATCGACGAACTAGACGCTAACGGCCTAGGCGCACATGTTCGGACCCTGCTGCCAGCCGGGTCGTTCCCTATCAAGAAGTGACGTTGCCACCGGCGGTGTCGCCGATGTGATCCTGCAGCCCACCGAGTAGCTCCGCCATGCGGACCGGCTTCTTCAGATACTCGTCCATACCTGCGCGCCCGTCGTATCCAGAAATTGGATCGCGCTTCCCTAACAGCAGTTACGTCAGGCTCTCCAGAGCCGATAATTGTCCGGTATGGCCGCCGATCTGCCGCTGAAACTGCTCCTCGGAGGGCGGAGCCCGGCTCGGCGATCGAGATCGCGACCTTGTCCGAGGACCCGCCACAGATGAGGCAGGGTTGGTCCTTGGCGAGTTCCGCGAGCTTGATAGTGCTCTGTGCGAGCTGCTCTTGACGCACCTCGGCCACCGTCTTGGCATTCGGGCGCTTGGTGTTTCCGGCGTTTGCACGGCGGCGAGCGATGTGGCGATCGTGACGTTGGCGGCGCCGCTTCATCCGTTGCCTCCGTTGCCGAGATCGTGTCGCATCAGGATCTCCTCAGTTCACCAGGACCGACAAGTGGCAGAGGCGGAGCGAGGGCGTGGGCGACGTCGAGTTGACGGAGCGTGTCTGGCGTTCCGGGCTGCCGCGACTTCAGTGACGAATGTGCGATACCAGTCGAGCGTTGTTGCCTTCCCGGTGCCGGGCAGCGTGATCGTGCGTAGGATCACGCCCGCGAGGCCATTGGCTGCCCAGCGATAAGGGACGTGGGAATGGAGTCGGCGTCCGCCGGGACCGACTTGGATCTTGCGGGGCAGGTCAGCGAGCGGGATGAGCTCTCCGAGCGGGGGGGGGACTTCGAGTCCATTTCCGGGCCGGGGAGATGGTGAATGTGTATGTGTCATTACACGATTACCATGCGTCAACGGCTACAAGTCCCTGCGAATCACGGTCGTAGAGTTCGCAGCTGCGAACTGCGAACTTGATCCCTGCATCGCGCTCGCCGTTTGAATTGCCGCGCCCTTGACGGCGCGCTAGCGTGTGGCCATGTCCCGACTTGATCGTCGCGAGTTCCTAGCGGCATTGGCTGCCCTAGGGGCGCAAATCGTGCTTCCGGGCGATGCCACGCCTGCTGTCGTGGACAGCGAATGGAAGCGATTGCTGGAGGATCCCTGGGTGTTCGAAGTTGACTCGAACGGCAGAACGCTGACGGAGGTTGGTGGTGAAGCTAGTCCAACCTGCAACGCCGACATCTACGATTGCATCTACCCGAGCTCTGTTCTCACCTCAGCGGATGCGGTTGACCTGGTCGAGAGCACGCCGGACCTCGAGAGGTGCGTCCAGGCCTTGGTTGAAGAGGAGTGGGGGCGCCTGGACTCTCAGGCCGATGAGATTGAATCAGAGCTCCGTGATCTTGTTGAGGATCGGGAAGACGACGATGATGAGGATCCGGAAGACGACGACTCGTCAGACGAGTCGTCGCATGAAAAAGAGCGCGAGCTCTCGGCACTGCTCGTCGAGCTACGCAAAGCCGTGAGCGAATTGCAGGAAGATCCATACGGCGGATGGCATGCGTTCTTAGGGCGTGCAGACGAACGCAACCTTGCTGATGTCCGTGCTGCTGTTGAGGCGTGGCTCAAGCAGGAGCCGAATTGGCATAACTGGGAAAGCTGGCCCGAGGGATGGAGTGGGCAGGGGCGTGTTCTTGAGTTCTTCCGAGATGGGGTGGGCAGCGAATGGGTTGACGAACTCGGTGTACGAGTGGTCGAAGGCGAGCATCCGGGCAGCACCTACTATGCAGCAGAGTTGCGTGTTCCGATCGACGAGGCCAACCTGTGTGCCCAGCGGCTCGGGATCCCCATTAGATTCCGTCTTGCAGCTGTGTCGTAGCGCATCCGCGTCGATCAACTGCTAGTCGGCGAGCTTCTCAGCCCAAAACTCGCGCCGACGGCCGCGTCCACCTTCGTTGCCGTTGATAATCCATCCATCCTTGGTTTGGCGACCGAGGGTGTAGGTGATTCAAGCTGCGTTTCGGACCACCCGAACCCCACTCAGCCACAATCCCAACCCCGCGACACCCGGTCAAGCAGCCTGCGTGGACACTCTGGACGGACACACAAAAATACCTAGTCCAAGGCGCCGCGCCGGGTAACCCACGACTTCTTTTCCGTCGCGCACGCTATCCTGCGACACACACAAAGCAGGCTGCACCGACGCCCTAAGTTGGTTTGGTCCACTGCCCTTCCAACCCACTTTCCCCAAGGATTCGGATATGCGCGCACTCGTGTTCCTGTACGGCCTGGTCAGTTACGTAGCCTTCCTGGTTGTGTTTCTCTACTCGATCGTTTTCGTCGGCGGCATCACCGAGGTCGCTGGCTACGAGATGCCGTGGACGATCAACAACGGTGAAGTTGTCGGTCTGACGACTGCGATCTTGATCAACGCCGCGCTGCTTTCGGTGTTTGCCATCCAGCACACCATCATGGCGCGACCTGCCTTCAAGGCCTGGTGGACAAAGATCATCCCGGCTGCCGCCGAACGCAGCACCTTCGTGATGGTCACCAACATCCTGTTCGTGGTGCTATTCTGGCAATGGCGCCCGATGCCAGACCTTGTTTGGAGCGTCGAAGGAACGTTCGCGACAGTGCTGTGGGCGATCTTCGCGATCGGTTGGCTGATCGTCCTCTTGGGCTCCTTCATGATCGATCACTTCGATCTGTTTGGCATGCGCCAGGTGACACTTTACCTACAGGGCCGCGATTACACCCAGCCGCGTTACGTCGAGCGGCTCTTTTACAGTTGGGTGCGTCACCCATTGATGTTGGGTTTCCTCCTCGCGTTCTGGGCTGCTCCGGTGATGTCGCAAGGTCGCCTGCTATTCGCGTTCATGACGACGGCCTACATCCTAGTTTCGGTGCGCTTCTTCGAGGAACGTGACCTCCTCAAGCTTCACGGCGATTCCTATCGCGACTACCAGAGTCGCGTGCCAATGATCCTGCCGATCCCGAGGGGCAAGAAGTCCAATAGCGCGTAGGCGCGGCGTTGGGGGCGTTGGGGCATGAATCCAACTCAAGCCAGATCGCTCCTGCGAGGGTGTAGGTAATTCAAACTGCGGTTCGGACCACTCGAACCCCACTCAGCGGCGTTGGTGCACAAAGCCAAAGTCGGCAAGACCGTGTCCAGAGTAATCCGAACCCATCAAGTCGAATAGCGAACGTAAGAAGCCCTCGACTTGGCGCAGTGGCAACTGGAACAGTAGCCGCAGAGTCAGCGCCGCCTCAATCGCCAGGTCCGAGTGCTTTGGCTGTCCCTCACGACGCCGCGTGGGCTTCGCATTCCATTGCGCGATCGCGTCCGGCGACAGCCAGATAGTAAGGTTGCCGCGCTCGACAAGGGGTCGGTCGTAGTCCGACCAGTTGCCCACGCGATACTTCGTCTTGTACTTGGGATGGACGCGGGACTTGGTGCTCGGCATGGATCGTTGCGGGTCGGGAACACCCGATATCGGCAGCTTGGGCGACCGCCTTTCCGATTTGTGCACCAACGCCCAGTTGCGTGCCGTTGGCATGCTCTCGATCGTCCGAGTCAGGCGATCGCGAGGGACCATGAAGATGTTCTGCGGCAACTGTGAGATCCAGTCGCGGCGAGCTTGATTCCGCGGGGCGGGCTGTCTTGCTGATTGCGGCGGTCCCCGCGATCGAGGAGAACGACTGTCGGCGCAGCGATGCTCAACACCATCATCCTAGCTCTGGCCCTGCTCTGTGGTGCGATCTTGTTGTCCCGAAGGATCCGGGACAACGTGGCGTGGCGTGCCACCGTGACGCCGCTGGCGTCGATCATTGGCAGTGGCTTCTTGGTCGTCGTGCCGTTGCTCGGAAACGCTGTGGGCGGTTATGCGCCCATTGCGATGATGGGGGTGGTCGTGTTGGCCTTCGCAATCGGCGCAGCCATCCGTTTCAACATCACGCATTTGGAGCCACTCGTGACGAAGTCGCGGGCGAGCTTGACCATCGTTCGTTTGGATCGCGCCTCCGCCATCGTTCTGGGGTTCGCCTACTTCATCTCGGTTGCCTTCTATCTTCGGTTGCTCGCATCGTTTGCTCTGCACGGGCTTGAGATCGAAAACGAGCTGTTAGAGCGGTGCTTCACAACGGCGATCCTGGTCTTCCTCGGCATTGCGGGCTGGCTTCGCGGCTTGTCTTTCCTCGAGCGGCTTGAGGAGTATTCCGTGTCGATCAAGCTGGCGATCATTGCTGCTCTGATCTTTGGTTGGGCGGCACATGACATCTCTCTGCTCGGCGAGTTTGACCTGGCTGTGTCTCTGCCAAGCAACCTCGATTGGTGGCATGTGGTCCGGCTCATGGCGGGGGTTCTCATTGTCGTGCAAGGCTTCGAGACCTCTCGCTATCTCGGCGGCGAGTACGGTCCGGAAATACGCGTTGCCACCATGCGCCGAGCACAACTCCTCTCGGCGCTGATCTACGTGGTGTTTGTCTCGCTGACCGTTCCTTCGTTTCCACTGTTGGGTGAGCAAGTCAGCGAGACCGCAGTCATCGATCTCTCCAGAGTCGTGGCGAGCATCTTGCCGTCCATGCTGATCGTCGCGGCGGTGATGAGTCAGTTCAGTGCTGCGGTTGCCGATACCATTGGCACCGAGGGCCTGCTTGCTCAGGTGTTGGGCAAGCGATGGAATCTCCCGGCAAATGCTGGCTACGTCATCGTTGCGGTGGTTGGCATCGCTTTAGTCTGGACCAGCGATATCTTTGCGATCATTGCGCTCGCATCGCGAGCGTTTGCTACCTACTACGCGCTCCAGTGCCTGCTGGCTGCCATGGTTGCCTGGCGATGCGCTCCGGATAGTCGGCGACTGCTAGCACATGCTCTGGGATTCGCAGTCCTCGCGGTCCTGCTCTTGGTGGCGGCCGTTATCGCCGTGCCTGCTGGCTGAGCAGCTTGCCGTTGCCCTCGCATCGTTACGTCGATAACTAGCGAGAGCGCCGCGAAGTCTGACGCGTTCCGGGTGGCGCGTAGGCGGTCGCACGATCGTTTCTTTTGCCGCCATCGCATGGCCGTCAGGTTGCGAGCAAAGCGGTCAACGCTGCGTCCGCCGCGACAGTGATTGCCGCGACCGGCTCTTCTTCGAGCAGCGCCTTTGCGACGGGTGCAACGCATGCGTGAATCTCAGCGACCTCCATGTGCCGCAGAGCGTGGTGCGCCGACGTCCGTACACCATGCGAGTTGGGGTGTTGCACCAGCGCGCGCAGGGCAGCGACTGCGCCCTCATGACCGAGTCGCTTCACGCCTTCTGCTGCTGCCCAGCCAATCTCGAGGACGTCGTCGAATTGGGCTGCCAATACCGTAGCTGTAGTCGGATCGGCGATCGTGGCAAGTGCTCGCGTGGCTTCCAGTCGAAGCTGCCGCGAATCGCTCTGGGCGGCACGGACGAGGTCTTGCGTGACCGGTGGCTCCATTGTGACCAGCATTTTGCGCGCCTTGTCGCGTGCGAGTCCATCTTGGCTATCCAGAGTGCGCAACTGTTCGGCCACTTGAGTCGGCACCGTGCCGAAGTCGAAGGGTGCCTTCGGTTCCGCCTGGCCGTGCTCGTGGTGTAGCCAGTCACGTGCGGCTGCGATGTCTTGAGCCGCGAAGTAGCGGACGCGCGCCATCGTGAACGGCTTGCAGAACATCGCCATGCCCTTCTGCCACGGTTTCTCGCCGACGATTGCGATGCGGTCGATGCTCGTAAAGTGTTGCACGCCGAACTTCAGATCGGCCCACAGCGCGCCAGCCGTCCAGCCGTGGAAATCGTGCATTTCGAACAGGATGCTGGCACGTTTGTGAGCTTCGAGATGCGCGTCAAGCGCAGGCACCCATTGCTCGTAGTCCTCCCGCGTAAGCTTGCCGGTGGCCTTGATGTAGAAAAGCGAACTTCCTGCGTCAGGTTGCATGGTGACAGTCATTGGTTAGTACCTCTTTGTCTGTAACGCGTCGGATGGATCAGAACTTCGTCTGCAACCCTTTGGGCAGGCGTTCCCACTCATTTCCTTATTCGCAATCCAGCGTGTCTACGATATTGTTCGGGCCTTCGGATTTACGAGTGCGCAGTCCGCCGTCACCTGCGAGTCTTTACTCATGGCCTCAGCGTGAAGGCCTCCTTGTAGAGCGGTATTTCCACCGACCGGAAGCCGGCATCCAAGAGGTGGTCCGCGAACTTGAGAGCAGGATCCTCCTCTGCGTGCACGACGAAGACCTGCTTCGTCGTCCGGGCGAGTGGGCGAACGTGCTCAAGCATCTCGCGATAGATAATCGGCGTGTGCGGATAGTCCGTTGATGTGGTGCACCCTGCATCGCACCTTGTGACGCTCTCCGTAGATCTTCACATACTCGTACCCCTCGATCAGCTTGCGACCGAGCGTGCCCTGGGCTTGGTATCCCACGATCAGGATGCAGTCTTCGTGGCGATCGATCGTCTGTTCCAGGTGATGCAGGATGCGGCCGTCTTCGCACATCCCTGATGCGGAGATGATGATCCTGCTTCTGAGCTGAGGGTGTAGGTAATTCAAACTGCGGTTTGGACCACCCGAACCCCACTCAGCCACAATCCCACCCCCGCGACACCCGGTCAACCCGCCGGTTTCACAGCGACCTCACCGAGCATTTCGCCCGAAACCCCACCCATAAACACACCGCTCCCCACAGCGACCCTGGGTGC
>JBNMND010000196.1:0-10637 GCA_051274975.1 Planctomycetota bacterium
AGCTTCGGAGCTTCGGCTAGGCCAAGCTGCTTGAAGTCGGCGCGGAAGGTCATGACCGATTGATCCTTGGCCGGCTTGATGCGCGGCAGGCCACGCTTCCACTTGACCGGGCCGCCCTCATCTTCTTTCTGCTCTTCTTCCTCTTCGTCGTCACCGCCGAAGCCGCCGCCGCCTCCTTGAATCTGGATTTGGCCCATCATCTCGCTGGTCGAATAGCTCTTGACGGATAGGCGAGCCAGGTCACCGCTCTCCGAATCGACGTAGAAGACAACGTAGGTTTCCAGCTCCGGTCGCGGTGGCGCCATGCCCCCGCCCATCCCGCCGAACATCATGATGCCGCCGAGGCCGCCGCCGACATCCGGGATCGCACCGCAGTCCGAAAACTCGAGCGCAACTTCGTTATCGAGCTTGATCGTCAGCAGGACCATCGCCTTGCCACGCAGCTTGCCAGCTTCGACGTGCACGACACTGCTCGCAGCCTTCGGCAACTGCTTGAGCGCCGCAACTAGGTAGTCCGGATCGAGGGTGAACGGCGCCTTGACACCACCGGCCAGTTTGCCACGGCGCAAACGCCAGTCGCCATCAACCTTGGCCAACATGCGGCCGTTGGCGGTCACGTAGTCGCGACCATCTGACTCGGCCCAGATCAGGCTGCGATCCCAGCCGCCGCTGATCTCGGTATCTTGCGCGCCCATCGGCAACCCAGCGTTGCGGAACATTGCGCTGTCCTGGCCTTCCGTCGTGGTGAACTTACCGCGCGCGTAGGCAGCGGTCTTGTCGAGGGACTTGGTGACGAGGGCGCGCGCCTCATCGGAGTTGACCTTGGGAAGAACCGGGCCCTGCACGACCACCGGAGCGGTGACCTCTTGCGCGAGGACGAGGGCAGAACAGACGACGAACGAGCTGAGGATACGGAACATTGGACTGAGAGAGTCTTGGGGGAAAGCAGGCGACGCGCGCGACGACGCGCCTGCCCGCACAATGCTCCCAGTTCTGGCAACTCGGTACCAGCGACAGCCCAACGCTCCGCAGACGTTGGGTTAACGCCCCTCGGTCGCGGTCAGAATGCCCTGAAAGAACATCTTGGCTGTGCCGGTCGGCTGGCCGCGATAGGTCGCGTCGATGCCGTAGAGCAGAATGCGCCCCTTGCCAACGCGTGCCGCGACGACGCCGGCCTTGCCATGAAGGTATTCGGTGCCGATCGCCCAGCCGCTGAGCAGCGTGTCGTGGTTGCGGTAGTGCGCGACGACTTCGACATCCTTGGCACCTTCTTCGACTTCGAGAATCGTAGCAGAGCGATACAGCATCGCCGCCAGGTCCAAGCTCACACCGCGCGCGATCTCGTGCGACGTGTCCACTTGAATCGCCATCAACGAGCCGGGCACGTAGTACTCATCGCGGGTGGTTTTACGCATCCCGCCTTCTATCTCCGGATCGTTGCTCGCGATGTGGGTGCCAACCTTGATCGGCAAATCGAAGTGGCGAATGACCTTGTCGACTTCACGACCGAGCGCCATCAGCGTGCCACCTTGCTGCACGAACTCACGAATGGCGGGCAGCGCCTTCTCACCGGTCAGCTTGGTCGCGCGTGCTTCGATGTTGCTCCAATCCTGGAACGGCGGCAGCGCCTTCTTGAGCGCGTCAAAATTCGGCGGCGTGCGTTGCCGTATCGCACGGGTCAGGTCGCGAGGACCCGGCAAGCCGGTGTGGAAGATCAGCACATCAAAGTCGGCGCGCAGATCGCCGCGATGCACGCGATCCCCCCACACCAACTGCACTGGGAACTCGAACTGCTCGAGCAACCACTGATCCCAACCGGTCGCCATGTTGCCGCCATATACGTCAAACAAGCCAACACGAACGGGCGCCAACTTGCGCCGCTTCTCGCTACCAAGTTTTGCAGCCTTGGCAACGACACCAAGTTCGCGCGTTGCCTTGCCGAGCACCTGGCTCGACGTCGGCGCGACGGGCACGGCGTAGTGACCCTGCTTCGAGTATTCGACGGTGCAGCCCGCGGCCAACAGTCGATTGACCGCGGTGATCGAATGCAGGTCACGCACATCCAACAACCAATACGCACTCGACTGCGGTAGATCGCGCCGCGGATACATCGGCAATGACGTGATCGCCTCGAACGGGCCCTTGAGCTCTTCGAAGGTGCGCTCCACGGTGACATCCGCCTGCATCGCCAGCGTCCAACCAGCAGCATCGTACGGCGGAACCGGCTTGCCATCGCGCAGGTCATCGGGATGCCACTGCGGTTCCATCATGTCGAGCACGTGGGCACGGTATGGTTGGTCACAGCGGATCACCAACGACCCTACCGGCATGACCTTGCCATTGAGAGGGAACGACTCGCTGGCGTAGTGCATGTCGACGCCGCAATGCCACAGCGAGCGCGCAAAGCGCATCACAGCGGACCAGTTCGGCTGATCCGCAGACATCACGTAGGCGCGTGGATCGCGCCAATCAGGGTCGTTGAAGACCGTGTCGTCTTCGCGCTTCTTCGCTTCGTTGACGAGGCGTGGGGTCGTGGTCCAGTAGTCCTTGCGACCGTTGCCAATGGCGCGGCTAGACATCTTGTACATGCCGTGCAGCAAGTCGTCGCCAAACCGCGAGGCGTAGTCAAGGATCGCGAAATTCGCCGTTTGAAGGTACTCAACGGTCTGTCGCGCGTGCCACATCTGCGGGCCGATCGGTTGCGGATAGTCGTGGTACGGTAAGCGTCGCGACAACGGCTGCTTGATCGGCGTCGGCTCTGGTCGACCGAACGATTCGGTCAGGATACCAATCATGTTGTGGAAGTAGCTCGTCGAACGCAGCCCACCATTCCACCAGCCCGAGTACGGCGCGCCGCTGCGCGAGATCACACCCGGCTTGTCCTCAAGGGCGAAGCGGTTGTTCATGTGCGCGCTGACAATCTCGATGCCGCGCACCACCAATGGATCCACCAAGTAGTTGAATGGATCGCGGAACGGCGGCGTGTAGATGATCGTGTTGCGCGGCGCGCTCTGATGGTGGTTGTAGACAATCTGCGGGCACCAATCGCGACAAAAGACGCGACTAATGTTCTGCGCTTCCTTCTGGTTGCACGCGTAGAAGTCGCGATTGTTGTCGTGGCCGATGTAGCGCTGGTACAGCACCGGAGTCGAGGTGCTACCGCCTTTACCTTCCGCATCGACGGTCGCCATGTAGGCGTTAGCAACCAACTCGTAGCCATCCGGATTGACCGGCGTCGCGAGCAGCACAACCTCATCAAGAATGCGTCGAACCTCCGCGTCGTCGCGCGAGTTCATCTGCCAAACCAACTCGATGATGTTCTGTCCGGCGATCGTCTCGGTCGCATGCAGACCGGCATCGATCCAGACAACCGGCTTGCCTGTGGCCGCCAATCGATCCGCACCCGCCTTATCGAGATCGCCGGGGTGCGCCATCTTGACGCTGATCTCACGCAGCTTCTCGATGTTGGCCAGGTTCTCCGGCGAACTGATGACCGCCATCATCATGCGCTGGCCGTAGCTGGTCTCGCCGATGTCGACGAGCTTCATGCGCTTGCTCGCACCTTCAATGGTGCGGAAGTAGCGCATCATGTCGGTGTAGTTGATCAGCTTGTAGTCGGCGCCGACTTCGTGACCAAAGAACTCGGTCGGGCTCGGCACCTGCGCGGTCAACGCGACAGCGGTGCACAACGCGACGATCGGAAGCAAGACAGCAGCACGGAGGGAGGGCATCTGCCCGCCATCCTAAGCCTGCTGATCGCGCGCGCGGGCTCTGCACACGTCACTCGGGTAGTAACGAGTCAGCAACTGCCGATCGAACAGGCCCCGATGCTGCGCGCGGAACCGTTCCCAATCCTGGTCCGGATTACCTGCTGTCAGGTGTTCGTGCACGACCCAGACAAGCGCGATGGTCTCGTGGTCGATCTCCGGGTGGCCCTCGCGGTTGGCAGAAGCCAACAGGACCGGCAGGGTCTCCGCGACCATGGACATACTGCGAGTGGCCAAGCCCGGAGGCTCACAACTCGTAAGGTCGAGCAGCAACGCGCGCCTGCTCGCCGGAACGGGCGAGGTTCAGTCCGCCAGGTTGTGGCTGTTGGCCGCGGTCAAATCGAGTCCGTAGACCTGCTTGAGTACGGCGATCTGCTCGAGGGTGCCCTTTTCGAACGGGCGTGTCCCCTCAAGTGCATGCAAACAAATGCCTTCCAACAAGTCGCCCAAAGTCAAATCGCAGTATTCAGCGAGCCCTTTGAGCACCTTCACCAAGCGCTTCTCCATGCGAACGCCCGTCTGCACGCGCTCGACCTTGACCTGTTTGGGATCACTCATGGCCGCCATGATACCAAGGTACCTTGGTCCTTATATAACGGCATTCCAAATGGACCCCTCGCCGCAACCGACTTGACAGCCGATAGAGAACGGCCCACCCTGCGTCGCCGCGGCCAACCGAATGCATCCCCTACGCACAACCCGACTCATGCGCCCGATCCTCTGGATCGCGGTCGTCGCGTTGCTGCTCGCGGCGGTCGGCAGCCAGCTGCGCGTCACAACGTGCACCGGCGAATGCTGCGCGGTCGAGGCGGCTGCTTGCTGCCAACTGACGACCGACGATGCCACTGGCCACGAGTGCCGCGGTTGCTGTGACGACGAGACGCCGAACGCAGCATCTCCGAACGAACGGCCGAGCGACGACGAGTCCCCGCTAAGCGAACCGCGCGGCGAATGCATGCCAGGCTGCTGCCTGACGATGGACTTCGACATCGAGCTGGCGCCGATCGATGTGCCGGTCGAACTGCCGTTGGCCTTCGCACTGGCGCTGCCGCCAACCCCGCAATCCTTCGCGCCGATGCTGGTGCGCGAAGCAGAGAGATTGCGCCCGTTCGATCGCGGCCCACCGCGCGTCGATCGAAGCACCGCCCTGCGCGTGTACACCGTGCTGCTGATCTGACGCGCTTCGATTGCGACGTCGATCGAAGCAGTACGGCAAAGCCGCATCTGTTCCGCATCGACTGACTGTCGTTTGCATCCAGATCCAGGCCCGCCGTGTTGGCACGTCCAATAGTCCTTCTGTTCCTATCCAGTCTCGCGAGTTGCGTCAGCTACGAACGCGACGACGCCACGGCTTCATCGATCGCCGCCATCGTCGATGCGCGCGTCGGCGGCACTTTCTCCGTCGACCACGCGATTGATGTCGCGTTGCGCCAGAATCCGCGCCTGCAAGCGTTGTCGGCGCGACTGCGCGCGGCCAATGCCGCTTCGACGGTGCCGCTGCCGGTGCGCACCAACTGGCGCGGACGCAACGAGACCATCGAAGTCTTGGTCGACCCGATCGAGCTGCTTGGCTTGGGAACCCGCGGAGCGACCATCGACCGCGCCGAGTCACGCGTAATCGAAGCCGCCGCCGAACTTGTCGTGCAACGCTGGCAAACCATCGCCGGCGTTGTCACTGAGTTCCGCATCCACAAGGCACTGCAAGAACTGCAAGTCGCCGATCTGGATCTCAACGTCGAGTCATTCGAACGTGCTGGCCTCGCGTCACCCGTCGCCGCCATGCAACTGCGCGCCGCACAGGCTCGCAACAACAGTGAGCAAATCGAACTCACGCGCGAACGCAGCGACAACTTGGCCCGCTTACGCGAATTGCTCGGCTTGCCGGATCACGCCGAACTGACGATCACCGCGATTGCCGACGACTGGCTGCAACAGCCCGAAGGAACCGCGAGCAACATCGTGACCCGACCCGACCTGTCACTGGCCGCGGCGCGCTTCAAAGTCGCCGACGCCAAGTTCTACCAGGCCGTCACCGAGCAATACCCGGCGCTAAAACTCGGCCCCAATATCTCACTAGACGGCAACCCCCTGCGGGCGATGGCCGTGCTGCAGATTCCGATCGGCATGCAGGGGCTCGCCGAAGCCGCTCGCGAACGCCGCGAAGCCAGCCGCGCCGAGTTGGAGTCAGCGTTCTTGCAAGCAAGACGCGAAGCCTCGCTCAGTCAGCAACAACTCATCGCCACGCAAGCGGTCGCCGCAGCAACGGCCGCCGGACTGCAATCGAGCGCGACAGCCTTTGAGGCGGCACGCGCCTCGATCGAAGTCGAAGTCGACGCGTTCGCCAAGTTCGCGAACGCCGCCACCCAAGTCATGCGCAACACGATGGAACACCGCCGCGCGGTGCTCGCACGCGTTCGCGCCGAAGTGCAGCGTGCTTCCGCCTACGGCTGGCCGCGCGGCCAGCAGCCCACCAAAGCCAAGATGCCGGAGCAACAATCATGAGCAACGTCGACCTCTCCGCGTTGCGTATCGACGATTCGCAAGCCGCCATTCCGAAGCGACCGATTGGGCCGCGACTCCTGGTGCTCGCCCTGCTGGCGCTAGCCGTCGCCGTCGCCGCGACGTTCTTGGTTCCCATCCTGTGGCCGGCGCGCGCCGTGCGCATGGTCGCCGTGCAGCCAGCGTCGCAGGCGTCATCCACCGCGGCAATTGGCGGCACCGAAGCCGTCGGATGGGTGGAAGCTGACCCGTACGGAGTCACCGTTCGGCCGCTGGTCAGTGGCCACATCGAATCGCTTGAAGTGCTCGAAGGCGCACAGGTCAAAGCCGGTGAAACAGTGATCGCTCGATTGGCGAGCGCCGAGTTGTTGGCAGCCGTCGAGCGCACCAAGGCAGCGGTGCTAGAACACGACGCAGACCACGCCGCCGCCGGCGCCAAGCAAGTGCTCGCGACGGAACGACTGAAGCAGAACGCCGACGCCACACTGCGGTCGCAAGAAGCCGAAACCAAACTCGCTACGATCCGCACCAAAGTCGACACCGCCAAAGAGCGCTTGCGACAAGTCGCCGCCGAATCAGAGAGCGCCGCCGCGCACGTCAAGGCACAGCAGCGATTGCAGGAAGCTGGCAACAGTTTCCCGGTAGCCCTCGAGCGCGCCCGCGCCGATGCTGAGGCAGCACAAGCCGCCGTTGCCGCGAGCCAAGCCGAGCTCAACGGCTTGCAGAATGAACACGGGGAGCAGCGCAGCCTGCTCGAATTGTGTGAGCAGTTTGCAGCCGACCCAGTCGAGCTACGTGGTGCCGTCGCCATCTCGGATGCAGAACTTGCCAAGGCCAAAGCCGCGCTGGCCACGGCTCGCATCGAACTGCAAATCGCCGAACGAGAGCTCGACTGGGCAATCGTTCGCGCCCCGGTGAACGGCGTCGTGCTACGACTCGAAGCCGAACCCGGCGACATGGTCGGCCACGGCGAGAAGGGCATCGTCGTGCTCTACGACCCCAAGAAACTGCGCGCGCGTATCGATGTGCCGATCGATTCCCTGTCAGGCATTCGTGAAGGCCAAGCCGTGGAAGTCACCAGTGATGCGATCGGCAGCCTGGTCGTCAAAGGTGTCGTGCAGCGCTTCCAACACGAAACCGACATGCTGAAGAACACACTGCAGGTCAAGATTGGGCTCGTGGATCCACCCGCGATGCTGCGGCCAGAGACCCTATGCCGCGCGCGCTTCCTGGCCCCAACAACCTCCGAACAATCCGGAACACCCAAGATGGTCACCGCATGGCGCGTCCCGAAGACCGCTGTGAACGACGGCCGCGTCTACCTATTCGATCCAAAGAACGGCACAGCACGCGAAGTGGCCGTCGAAGTACTCGGCGAAGATGGCGACGCAACCATCGTGCGTGGCGACTTGTCGCCCACCCACCGCGTCGTGATCGAACCCGTCAGCAATGGCGAAGCCATCCAAGAGGCAACACAATGAACTTGATCCAACTTCGCGGCGTCACCAAGACGTTCGAATCAGGCGCCGAGACCGTCACCCCCGTCAAGGACCTCGACTTCGACGTCGAGAAGGGTGAGTTCGTCTGCTTGATGGGACCGTCAGGCAGCGGCAAGACCACATTACTGCACATGCTGGCCGGCATCGACCGGCCGACGGCGGGCACGGTTCACGTCGGCGGCGAAGAAGTGTCTGCGATGACACCGAGCCAACTGGCGAAGTGGCGCACGCGCGCCGTTGGCTACGTCTTCCAGCAATACAACTTGATCCCAGTATTGACGGCGTATGAGAACGTCGAGGTGCCGCTGCTGTTACTGCGCATGACAAAGCAAGACCGACAAAAGCGCGTCGCTACCGCCTTAGCCGCCGTTGGACTCACTGACCGCGCCCATCACATTCCGAGGAAGATGTCTGGTGGTCAACAACAACGCGTCGCCATCGCCCGTGCCATCGTGGCCGACCCGGTCGTAATGTTTGCCGACGAACCAACCGGCAACCTCGACCGTGAAGCGGCCACGGCGACGATGGCCTTGCTGCGTCAACTAGTTGAAGAGTTCGGAAAGACCCTCGTCATGGTGACGCACGATCCGCAAGCTGCCAAGAAGGCCGATCGCATTGTGCACCTCGACAAAGGCAAGATCGTTGCAGGCGAACTGACCCACGAGGATTCCAATGCGTAGCCTATTCGCGTTCTTCCCCTACGTGCTGCGCACGGCATGGCGCGCCCGCACCCGCAGTTTGCTGACGGTGCTCGGCGGCACGTTCGCCATGATGCTGTTCGCGTTTGTGCGCACGGTTGACGACGGCGTGCACCAACTCTCGGAGCGCAACGCGCAACCGGTGTTGGTGGTGTTCCAGGACAGCCGGTTCTGCCCGCTGACTAGCGAACTACCGGTGCGCTACGAAAGCGACATCCGCAAGATCCCCGGCGTGCAGGATGTGTTGCCGACGTTGGTGTTCATCAACTCGTGCCGCTCCAACCTTGACCTAGTCACGCTGCACGGCGTGCCATTCGACGATCTAGAGAAGCTCTACGACCTCGAAGTGCTCGAAGGCAGCATCGCCGACTGGAAGTCACGCAGCGACGGCGCCCTAGTCGGCGAACGGCTCGCCGAGCGACGCAAACTCAAGGTCGGCCAGCGAGTGCAGCTCAGCGAAGTCGATGTGCACGTCAGCGGCATCATTCGCAGTGACTCCGCCGCCGTCGGCAACCTCGCCTTCGTGCCGCTCGACCTGCTGAGCCTCGCACGCGATCGACAAGGCGCCGCGACCCAGTTCATGGTCAAGGTCGACCCGAACGCAGACCCTGATGAGATCTCGCGCGCCATCGATGAACACTTCCGCACGGATGAAGCGCGCACCGACACCAAGGGTATGCAGGCCTTCGTCGCCGCCGCGATCGCTGAGATCAAAGAGGTCGTCGACTTCGCTCGGTGGCTCGGCTACCTCGGCGTCATCATCGTCGCATTGGTCGTCGCCAACACGGTGTTCATCAGCGCCGAGTCGCGCATCGGCGAAATGGGCGTGCTCGAAACGTGCGGCATGCAGAAGCCAATGCTGATGGCATTGATCGCCGGCGAAGGCATCGGCCTCGGCATGATCGGCGGCATCCTCGGCACTGGCATCGTCACTGTGTTGCTGTTGATATGGCCCGTAACGCTCGGCGTCGAGGGCCACGGCATCGACCTCGCCCCGAGCGTGCGCATGGTTACCCAGTCGCTGATTGCCGCGTTCGTCGTCGGTATCGTCGCGTCGCTGCCGCCCGCCATCGCCGTGGCCCGCCGCCCGCTCTACCTCGGGGTCAAGGCGGACTGATGCTTCCATTCAGCTACCTACTCCGCAACCTGCTGCGGCGCCGTGTGCGTACGTTCGTCACCATCGCAGGTGTCGCGGCGACGACACTGTTGGTCATCGGCATGAGTGCGTTCGCCGCCGGCATGCACGAAGCGGCGGAAGGCAACGTGCGGCACGACTCGGTCTACCTGCTCGGCTCGTCGGCCGAAGTCGACCTGGTGCGCTCCGTCGTCAAACGCGGCCACGCCGAGGTCGCCGCTGCGTCCGTGCCTGGTGTACTCACCGTCGGCGGCCAACGCGCCGCCTCCGTGGAGTTGCATATCGCCACGCGCACCGGCACCCAAGTCGGCCTGCTTCGCGGTGTCACCAACGCCGCCTACCTCTCCCACCCGCAAGTCACCGTCATCGAAGGCCGCGAACCGCGCGCGCCGTATGAGATCATGATCGGCGCGCTCGCCGCGGCACGCATGGACCTCACGCCAAAGGACGTCGCCATCGGCAAGACGATGGAACTCGAACGTCGCGACTTCACGATCGTCGGCCACTTCTCGGCACCTGGCACGGTCTACGAAGCGGAGCTGTGGGCACGGCTGGCCGACGTCATGCTCGTGACCAAACGCGAGGACGTGTCGTGTGTCGTGCTGCGACTCAAGGACCCGAGCCAGCTCAAATACGTGAACAAGTTCGCGGCCGAACGCGTCGATCTTGAGATCGACGCGGTGCCCGAGCCCGTGCTGCTGCGCCAACTCGCAAGCAGCCTGACGCCGATCGCAGAACTGGCCCTGTGGATGGCCTTCATGGCCGTCGTCGCCGGCGCGTTCGCCTGTGCCAATACAATGTTCGCCGCGGTGCTCGCCCGCACCCGCGAACTCGCCACGCTGCGCGCCCTCGGCTACTCGCCGACCGCTATCGCGATTGGCTTGGTCCAAGAATCGGTACTGGTCGCGTTCCTCGGTGGCGCAATTGGCACCCTTATCGCTCTCGGGATCGGGGATGTGCCGCTTCGCTACCCAATGGGCGCGATGTTGCTCGAAGCTGATCTCACAAGTCGCGCCATTGGACTCGGCGCGGCGATACT
>JBNMND010000197.1:0-10598 GCA_051274975.1 Planctomycetota bacterium
TTGGTCCGTCTTGGCATCGCGACGGATTGTCGGTGCGCATACCTCACCGTTCGAGCACTGCTCGATGACACGGGACGGTTGGCGGTGTCGTTGCGAAAATGCGATCGTCGCATTCTGTAGACACTTCTGGACGACGCATGGAGCGTCGCGCTGCTGAGGATTACGGAAGGGTACTACGCGTCCGCGCGCATGGCGGGGTTCGCGGTGGTGTTCTGTAGTTTTTTAGACACCGTGCGACATGCGGTTAGTAGATCGTGATCTGCAACGCGTTCGACGTCACGATCGGCAACGCAACTGCCGCACCAGGATCGAGAGCCACAATCTGCGACGCGAAGTAGAACCCTTGCAGGCTCGTGTTGGCCGGGATTGGCACCGAGAAGCTGACATGCCCCGAAGCGGTCGGCGAGCGAATGTCGCCAGTGCCGGCAACAGCACCGATTGTCACCGCCAGATCCGTGCTGGCCCAACAGCCGTTCGTGCCCGGCAGGGGCACAGTTGGGAAGCCCGGCGTCACACCGAACACGTTGATCGCTGGCATGCCGGCCGGCAAACCGGTGCCTTCGATGTTGAAGCCCGTGTTGCCAACCGTCGCAGCTTGATTGGTGAAGGCTGCCGGCGAGCGATTGCTCGAACTAGGGCACGACGGACCAAACGGTACGACGCCCTGGGCATCGATTGGGCTGCAGTACAGTCGATACGTAAACGGGATTGAGGTGGGCGAACTCCATGCGCCCGAAGCGCCAGACCTGTAGATGATTGGCAGCGTCACACCACCAAAGTTCGCAGAGAGCCCACACCAACCCGGCTCAGCCCAAACCATCCAATAGTTCTGACCCGAGACCAACACCACAGGGTTGTCGAAGCTGCATCCTTGCCACGTAAAGACATACGTGCTGACACCAGGCACTCCCTCCCATGTGCCGCCGCCAAGCCGCGTAGACGGAACACCCGGGTTGGCCGGGTCTTCGTCCCACAGCTCCAGAGTCATATACTGGCCCTGCTGCGCACCGTAGTTGTTGCTGGTGTAGATGCGGCCACCTTGCACAACGTTCGTTGCTGTAGGCGTGATCATCACGGCTGAGTACCTGATTTGCCCGTTCGACAAGGAGACGAGGCCGTTGCTGTTGGGATTCTGGTCGTTCTCAGCCATGCATGGCGGCGTTTGGGCGGATGCCATCGCGGCGAACAGACAGACGGAAGCTAAGCCACTGAGCGGGAAACAGATGTTCATTGTGGTGAGGGTTGAGAATTGGAGCGCGTCGTCGGCTCACCAATGGGGGACGACGATTGCGAGAATGCCATCGTCGCGCGCTAAAGCTAAGTCACGCCCAACAATACTATGACTTCTTCGTCGCGGAAGTGCCGAACAACACCACGCCGCCCAATGGCGACTCATCAGTTACTCATTGGTCCTCGACGACTCGGAACCGGCCACTTCGATGCCAAGCGGGATCCACTCAATTTCCGGATACCACGGGCCTCGGGTGTAGGCGGTTCAGCCTTGTGGCACTCGTCGACGACCAGGAAGACCTTCTGCAGCTGAGCACGCGCAGCCTCAACATCGGCGGCCAAACGCGAGCCCTTCCCGGTGCTCGCCCGCGCGCTAGCCAGCACATAGACGAGCACGTCGTGCGCGTCGAATCCGTCGTTGCATTCGCCCCCGACCATGCCTACGCGTGCAGCAGAGATCGTCGTGCGCTCTGGAATCGCGTTCGTCCACTGCTGAGCCAGAGCGATCGTGGGCACGACGGTCGCCACTTTCGTCTGTGGGGTCTCGCGCAGCACGGCTGCCATGGCTCCCAAGGCCACGATCGTCTTACCTGCGCCCGTGTAGATCTCGAGGATCCCATGCCTTGGTCCCAACGAAGGCGAGTCACTGGCCAGCCAGGCGTCGACCGCATCCTGTTGCCAGGGTTCGAGGGTGAAGTGGGTTCGTAGCTCGAAGGTCATGCGCGAGGGGACTTGCGTGGAGCGAGGAAGAGGTGCAGAGGATACGGGCCATCGCGAGCGAATAGGAAGTTCAAGGTGCGGTCCGAGACAGCGTCTCTTCGAGCAGCAAGACATCAGCTACGACAATCCGGCGGTCGTGGCCGAGGTCCGGTCGATCGTCGCGGAGCACATCGGTTTCCGCGTGATTGCCCCGAGCATGCTCGACCTCTGACGCCGGATCGCGACAGCCAGGCTACTTGCCGGGCACGTAGCCGGCCGCCAGCAGTTCGTCGGCGAGGTAGACTGCCACCGCCTCGCTCGGGTGCCACGAGTCGCCGGGCAGCTGTTGGGGATCGACGTGGTCGGCCAACGCCCGCCGCAGCCCGGGCAGCAGGTCGACGTGCCGGACGCGGAGTCGGGTGAGCACAGCCTGAGCTGTGGCGTGGCGCCGCTGTTCCGCGTTGGTCCATTCGGTCTCGGGCTTCATCAGCGGCAACAGCAACACCCACAGCGATCGCCCTTCAGCAGCCAGCTCGTCGCGCAGCTGCGTCAGCGCCTGCTCGACCTTTTGGGTCGCGTGCGCCTCGTCGCCACCGGAGTCCTGCAGCGACCACGTGAACAGCAGGCGGTAGAGGTAGCAGTGCCGAAACAACCAAGGCGAGAACCATGCGACGTCGTGGTCGGTCTCGCGGCAATGGACTTTGCCCTCGTCGTCGTAGAAAACGATCGGCGTGTTCAGCCAGTCGTTGTGGTGCAGCGTGAACACCACCTGCATCGGCTCGAGACGGGAAAGCACGTCGCGGTAGTAGCCGTAGGACTGCGCGACGTTGTAGCCCTCGACCCCGCCGCACCACGACTGGAAGGGCACGTCGCAGCGACGGCGCACCTCGCGCTCGATGAACCGCCGGGACGTCACCGAGTCGCCGAGCCACAACACCGATGGCCCCTCGGCCGCGAACGCCTTGTCGACTTCGCTGTCGCGATTGCACCCGCGCTGGTCGTAGAGCTGGGTGTCGGGAATCGGAATGTAGCCCAGGTCGGCATCGACGCGCATGAACGCGTCGAAGGTGGCGGTGTTCTCGGTCCAGCCCTTCCTATCCGAACCGGGCACGAACAGCTCGTGCGGCATACAGATCCGCAATCCGACTTCGGCGGCCAGCAGGGCCAGTACGAGGCCGAACGCGACCAGCGCCAGTCGGATGGCGATGCGGCGACGCCGGCTGGTCGATGGCTTGCGGACGGGCTGGTTCATGGCAAGTTGCGGACAGGGTGTGGATGATTCAAACTGCGACTCGGACCACTTGAACCCTACGCCGCCACAATCGCGCCGCCACCACACCTCGTCAACCCACCCGTTTCCCAGCTGGCAATGACGGACATACGGCGTGACGGACATACGGCACAGAAACAACGCGTTGCATGCAGACGGTGCCAGACACAGAACCAACGCGTTCGCATACCCGACTGTAATCCCGCTCGGGGCGATGCTTGACAGAGTAGCCAACGCGAATGTGTTGGATTTGTGCCAGGCACCGTACGGAACAGTTCGAACGCGATAGTCGGCGGGTGGTCAAGCTACTTGCCGAGGAGCTCCCCGAAGACCTTCTCGCGATGGCCGCCAGTCTTGCCGGCATCGAGCGCCATAATGGCGAGGCGCCGTTGCCTCGCCACGTCGTCTTGTTGTGCTTCAGTTGCCGGTCCGCGAGTTGCCTGAGGTGGATTTGCCTGATGCGGAGTTGCCGACGTCAGCACCGCAGCAGACAGGGCGAAAGTAAAGAGCAGTGTCTTCTGCATGAGGGTGTAGGCGGTTCAAGCTGCGGTCTAGACCACCCGAACCCCACCACCCCACGATCTAACCCCTGCGAGAATGCGTCAACCCGCAACTGGCCGCCCCTCAACTAAGGCATTCTTGGCAGACTCGCGTCCACCGGGCAGCCCGCTCCCCGGCAGCGAGCCCAGCGCCGCCGCCAGCTCAGCACTTCAAAGTGCTGACAGATCGTGCCGGCCAAGCCGCTCTGAAGCGACCGGCAAGCGGCGTCGGGGTGGCCTTCGTTACTACACGTGGGCAACGTTTGCGTGCTGCGGGCGTTCGGCGTGGATGTGCTGACGTGTCCGCGCTGCGGGGGAACAAGGCGGCTACTGGCCGCGATCCAGGATCCGGACTCGAGTGAGCGGGTGCTGCGGGCGATGGGGCTGTCGTTCGATGTGTCGGAGTTGGCACCGGCGCGTGCTCCGCCTGGTGGTTCCGAGCTGCAATCCTTGCAGCTCGGTTGGTGAGCAGGGGTGATTTGGGGCGTGATGGGGTGAGGCTAGGGCGGTCTTTGAAATCGTGGTGGGGGAGCGGTGTGTCTGGTGGTGGGGATTCCGAGAGGAATGCCTGGATTGGCGGGGTGTCAGCTCGTGGCTTGACGGCTGGCTGAAGGGGTAGAGAGTCGGTTGGTTGGGTTCGGGTGGTCCGGACCGCAGTTTGAATGACCTACACCCACCGCTGTCAGGTGTTGCTTTGGAGACAGCAGCCAGCGAGAGAACTGGGATCATGTGACGCGGCGTCGAGGTCGAGCAGCGGGCGCTATGAGGAACGTGCGCTCAAACCGAGTGGGCTGGCGGCGTGGAGGCACGCATGGCCGGAACTTGGCGCATCATCCGAGCCACAGGCACGACACGACCACGATCGTGTCGATGGGACTGTCATCGACTTGCAGCAGACCTAACATCCGGATCCAAAACGTGCCGCGTTCGTGGTCGACGCACACTTCGATGGGCAACCAGACTCCGGTGCGCAACGGCAAGAGCGGTAGGCTTGGTAGGGTCAGCCGCCGAATAGGGCGGTCAGCGAGTGTGATATGCCCTTCGCTCGTTGTCGTCCCATCGGCCGACATGTCGAACGCGAAACAGCCATCGGCTACTTGGCCGACTGCGGTTGGTGACGCGTGCACGGCAAAAGCGGCACGCAGCCATTTGTCCTCGCTGGCGAAGCCTCGGACACCTACGTGGTAATCGCCGGGGGCGGCGTCGAGATCGGCCTTGTCGCCCGGCGCGTTGTTGATGGGTGGCGGTCACTTCGCCGAAGCCGTCTATCACGACGACTTGGCCAAGCAACCAAACAACGGTTGGGGCCTGCTCGGATTGGAACGTGCCCTGTCGCAACTCGGCCGCCACGCCGAAGTCGAAGAGGTTCGCACGGCCCGCCAAGCGGCATGGGCGCGGGCCGACGTCAAACCGACCTCGTCCTGCTACTGCGAGCCCGGCGCGCCGGCCCCCCGGTAGTTCGATACAGCGAGCGGTCCACTGCGGGTTCCCGGGGGGCTGGCTGGTTCACATTTGCTGGCGGTGGCTCCGCCAGCGACATCGCTCGTTGGGCCAGCAGCAACTGGTCAGCTCTTGGATCTGGATTGAACGGAAGGATTTCAACTAGCGACCAGACAGGCGCTTGGCCTTGCGCGCGATGCGTGCGTCTGGGTCGTTGGCGGCGCGCAGAAGCAGTTGCGCGCGATCGGGTGCCGTTAGCAACCGTGCGAGCGACGTCAGCGCCGTCGAGCGCAGGCTCCAGTCCGGGCTGTGATCGAACATGTGCAGTAGAACGTCGCGCGAATCCGATCCGGTTGGCAGGTTGGCTAGGGAGCGCGCAGCGTAGTCGCGGATGGCGCGGTCAGGATCGTTGCGGGCCGCGTTGACCAGTTGTTGGCGCGTGGCCTCGTCGACCGATCGTTGCCCGAGTAAGACCGAGTAGGCGAAGCTCCGCAGCTCGAACGACATGCCTTCTTGCGACCACGAACGCAGCTGCGTCATCGTTGTTGGATCGAATGAAGCCTCGTGCAACGCCGTCTCTAGACGAAGTCGATACTCGTCGAAGCCGGGGCGGTCTGCAGCCTGCACGACTTCGCCGACGACATGCAGTGCTTCTGCACCTAGCCGCCGCCGTGTCCACTGGCCGAGGCTTTGGCCGATCAAGGCTGCGACCGAGTCATCCATCTCGCTGGCCAGCGCGGTGCGAAAACGCGTTCGCGAGAACTCGTTGCCGACACTGAATTGCATGGCGCTGGCGGCGGCCAGTCGCACATCGCGGCGATCCGTATCTAGCAGCAAGCGGCCGAGCGCTTGTTCAACAGCTGGGTCCTTGATGATGTTGCGAACGGTGATGCCCATGCCGCCAGGGCCGTGGAAGGCAAAGTGCGGCGCGGCTTCCATGTCGAAGATGTCATCTTCGTCTGGCGGGTCACGCAACGCACCGAGGGCGGCGATCAAACTCAGCACCGTCGCGCTGTCGTGATCGAACTGTTTGAGTGCCGCGAGCAATGCCTGGTCGACGCCGTCGACGGCGAGGGTGCCAAGCACCAGGGCAAGAGCGCGCCGATCGTTTTCGTCGGTCTCTTCTGAGAGCAGTGCCTCGTAGGCCTGTGCGAGGGCGCCTGGGTCGGTGCGCAGAAGCAGTCGGAGCTGCGCTGCCGCGTCGGCCGCTGCCCCTTTCTTGAGAGCCTTCGATAGCTCCGACATGGCCAGGCTAAACGCATCTTCTGATGCTTCGACTGGCTGTGGAGTTGCGTCGCCGCGAACCGTCGGGTCCTGCGAGGTCGACGCATCCGGGTCGGCTTGTGCCGAGGTGGGCGCGCCTGTGGGGGCTACGGCAACTGTCGGCCCCCGGGTGGCCCAAAAGACCGCCAGCGCGGCAGCAAGCAGCGTGGCTACTGCCGCGATCTGGCGTCGGTTAGTCATCAGTTAGCTCTGAAGACTACGTGTTGACGTGCTCAGCAACACCATGGCCCCAACCGTTGTCGTGGCCGGCCGGTCCGGCATCGTCACTGTAGTTGATCAAGGTGTTGAGCACGTTGTTGGGGCTGCCGCTCCACAGGGCTGCTGCGCAACCGGCGACGTGCGGGCATGCCATGGACGTGCCGTTCTCGACCCGGTAGCCGCCACTCTTCCAGCAGGAGTTGACGTTGTGGCCGGGCGCCGACAACTCGACATCCGGGTTGCTCGACGAGAAGCACATCAGTGCATCGTAGGAAGCCGCGTCGGTCGACGTGGCGCCAACGCTGACCACCGAGCTGTAGTAAGCCGGGTAGTTGATCTCGTTGGTGTTGAGATCGCAGTCGCCGTCGTTGCCGGCGGCTGCCACGAGCAGGATCGAGCTCGACGCGTTGTTGCATGCCGTCTGCAGGGAAGCGGTCGAGGCGCCGCCACCGAGGCTCATGCTGATGATGTCGGCACCGTTGGATGCGGCCCAGTTGATGCCGCTGACGATGTCGGCGTACGAGCCACTGCCGCGACGGTCGAGAACCTTGACCGCGAGCAGGGAGGCGTTGGTGATTCCAACGACGCCCACCGTGTTGTCGACCGCGGCAACGACGCCGGCGCAGTGCGAGCCGTGACCGTTGTCGTCATCACCAGCGCCGTTCTTGACGAAGTTGACGTCGCCAACAATGTTGGCTTGCAGGTCGGGGTGATCGAGGTCGATGCCGGTGTCGAGGATCGCGACCGTCACGTTGGTCACCGATACCGAGCCACCGACGCGCGTGATACCTGGGGGCGTGGTTTGCGGGGCGCTGCCACCGCCGCCACCACCCGGACCGCCGCCGCCTGGGCCGCCGCCGCCACCATTGCCGGGCCCGTAAGCTGAGGCGATGTGGTTGAGGTCAACGGTTTCGATGTCACCGTGACGACGAAGATTTGCAACGAGCGAAGCTGGCACGCTGGCCGTTACGGCCTCGGCGCCAAACAGCGTCTTGGTTGCTTGGATGCCGAATCCAGCCAGGACATCCTGGGAAATCTGGTCCTTGAACGAGATGACAACCGAGACTTGGCCAGGTTGCTGGGCGAGGACGGTTGCGCAAAGGGTCGCGCAGATGAGGGGCAGACGGAGCATTGAATACCTCGAGTATTGAGGAAGCATGGAAACGAGATGCCCACCGAAGTGAGCAGGCAAAAACTACCTTTTCCTGCTCACTTGTGGGGCACTAACCGCAAGTCTCTCTTGAGCATCCTCTGCCAACACAAGAAAATGCGTAGTCGACTCTTGCGTAACTCTTGCCCGGTTGTTTTGGCCCGTCCTGGCCGGAATATAGAGTCGAGGCCATTTTTGGTCGAATTGGCCAGTTCCGATTCGTCGATGACCAATGAATGATGGCTGGTCCTGGCCGAGAATCTAGACCGGTGGCCGGGGCCGAAGACGTGCTTCCGAATATTCGCAAAGCAGAGGCCAGCAGGCCGAACGGCGGTAACTGCGAAGCAGACCGCCAAGTCGCTCATCAACGACGATCTCGCCTTCGGTCGGTGGGTCACCTGGCCGCGATTGGATCAGGTTGTTGTCCAACGATTGGTGCGGGCGATCTTGGTTGTAATGATCGGCGTAGCTCGAGAGCACTCGCTGCAAATGGTGATCACCAAACAGGATCATCTTGCTCAAGCACTCCCGCCTCACGGAGCCGGCAAATCTCTCGGCCACAGGCTTCATGTTCGGCGCCTGAATGGCGGTGTGAACAACCTTGGTGCCGGCGTCCTTGAGGATGCGCACGAACTGTTTGGTGAGTAGCGCGTCATTGTCGAGGATCAGGTGCTTCTTGTCGCGTAGGAAGCCGTCGACGCGGTCAGTCAGGTTGCGCGCAACTTGTGCCATGAAGTTGCCATCCGGGTTCGGAGTGATGCCGGCGATCTCGACCATGCGCGCGGTGTGATGGATCACGAAGAAGACGTAGTGCGTGACCAGCCCGCGTTTCGTCCAAGCGTCGACGGTGAAGAAGTGGCGGCAGCGATGACGTCTGCATGTGACTTGAGGAACGTGCTCCACGAATGCTTAGGTAGCCCCTGCCGAAGTTCTCGGTTGCCATGGGCACGAGCAGCTCACGGATGGCCTTCAGGGTGTATGTAATTCAAGCTGCGGCTCGGAGCCCCCGAACCCCACTCAGCCACGATCCGACTCCAACGACACCCGGTCAACCCGCTCGTTTCACAGCGACCCCCCCCGGGCAGGACAAGCCAGCACTCATTGGTCATCGACGAATCAGAACTGGCCAATTCGACCCCAAATGGGCTCGGCTCAATTTCCGGATAGCACGGTCAAGGTCACGTGCGTTGTGCCATCCTGTACTGCTCGAATGGCGACCGCAGACTCTATGTGCCGTTGGAGCCATTCTGGTGGTTGCTGAGCACCTGGGCAAGTGCCGTTCGAAGGTCAGAGATTTGGAAAGGTTTCTGTATGAAACCGGTAAGGCCCTTGCCTGAAAATTGTTTCACAGCGTCCTGACGGCTGTAGCCGCTCATCAATATGACAGGCAGGCTGTCAAAACGTTTTCGAATTTCGCGATACGTCTCAGTGCCTCCCAAATTCGGCATCGTAAGGTCAAGCAACACACAAACAATCTGCTCATGTCGTTTCTCTAGGATATCCAGAGCCTCAAGGCCATCATTTGCCGATTGCGTCATAAGACTAAGGCGATCAAGCATGCGATGGACGACTTTGTGGATCGCTTCCTCGTCATCGACGACCAAAACTGTTCCCCCAGCCCATTCTGTAGGATCAAGTTTCGTATCAAATTTGGGTTCGGGTTCATGTTGTGTTTCCGAGACCGGCATTAGCACTTTGATCGTCGTTCCCTTGTTGATTTCGCTGCAAACTTGGATCGCGCCTTTGTGGCTGACTACAATCCCCGAAACGGCAGACATTCCTAATCCACGCCCATCCTCTTTGGTCGAGTAAAACGGATCAAACATACGCTGTTGTTGTTCTTGCGTCATACCCAACCCTGAATCAGACACCTCAATCCAAGCGTAGCGCCCCGGCACGCCTTGAGATCGAACTGCGGATCTATCCAAGTAGCTCTGGTCACAATCGTTTGTCCCGGTTGTTATGGAGACAATCCCACCTTCGGAGGCCATTGCGTCTGAGGCGTTCATAACGAGATTCATTAGGACCTGACGTATCTGGGTCGAATCGGCTTCGATAAATAGCAGGGCGTCGGCGCAATCAGTGCTGATGGAAACCTGTTTGCTAACTGAAGCAGAGAAAATGGACGCCATTTCTTGAGTCATTTCGTTGAGGCAAAGCGACTCAATAATGAAACGTCCTTTGCCCGAGTATGCAAGGAGTTGACGACAGAGGCCCGCAGCGCGCCGTGCAGCCGATTCGGCATCGGTCAGGAACTCCTTGTGTGGATCACCGTCTTTCAGTTCGTCACGAACGATAGCCGTGTTACCGAGAATGCCGACCAACATGTTGTTGAGGTCGTGTGCAATTCCGCCCGCTAAGGCGCTCAGGCTTTCAAGCCGTTGCGCATTCTGCAAGCCACGCTCAAGATTGAGTCGTTCTCTTTCGCTGTCTTTTTGCTCTGTCACGTCGACAAAGGTGCCCATGAAACGGCGAACGGTTCCGTCCTTCTCACGCTCCAGCACGACGTCGCGAGACAGGCACCAAATCCATCGTCCGGACTTTGCTTTAAAACGATATGTAATCGTTGTCGTGAAGTTTTCTTTGGCGCAGAGCAATGCCTGCATGTGCGCGAGAATGGCCTGCTGATCCTCGGGGTGAAATAGTTCCAGGAATGCTTCAGGTGACATCGCGTTGATGTCATCGATCGTGAGCCCTGTCAGTTCCGTGTATTGGCTATTGACGAATACGTTGCGCCCAAGTGCAAAGTCGTAAATATAGATCCCGTTTAAGGAGAGATCTACAATGC
>JBNMND010000198.1:0-10573 GCA_051274975.1 Planctomycetota bacterium
GCCGCGGCAGACGGGCAGCATTCCAACGCACGCAGCTGACAACTCTTGCTCGCAGCGCCGCAGCTAGCCCTATCGTCGGGGCACGCAACAACGCTCTCCCATATGCGGGCCGCATTCGTGGAGCACCCCGAAAGCTTCACGGCGACCGAGGATCTTGCGTATGGCTGCTTGGAGATGGACCAGAAGAAACGTGCGGTCGAACTCGCAGACGGCTGGGTCGCGGCTCACCCCGACAACAAAGCCGGCGACCTGATGCACGCAGAGATCACACGCCGTGCCATGAAGTAGCCGCGGCCTTACCGGCTCGCAGCTCGCAGGCTTGCTCGCATGGCTCACAACAGCGGCGAGAACAACGCACAGCCACCGTCGACCGCGCGCCAGAACGGGTTGCGCGGCAAGGACTCGCTAGTGACCTGCTGAAACCCCTCCTGCCTTTGGTCGATCGTTGCTTGGATTGCTGCGGCCAACGGTTCGGCGTCGAGCACGACCGCTGCCAATTCGAAGTTCAGGTTGGCGCTGCGCAGGTCGAGGTTCGCACTGCCAATGCACACCGTCTGGCCATCGACGACGAGGAACTTGGTGTGGTTGTATTCTTCGATCGTCTCGTAGAGCTCCAGACCAGACTCAAGCAAGCGCCGGTAGTGATGGCGCTGCGCATGGTAGAGAAAGGCCGCTTCGGCACGAGCACCGTTGGTGTAGATGCGCACGCGCACGCCGCGCGCCGCCGCCAACTGCAACGCAAACTGCAGCGTCGGCGGCATTACCAAGTACGGCGAACTAAGCATGATCGTGTCGCGGGCTTCGCCGATCGCTTGCACCAGCGCGAACCACAACGCCGACGGTCCCTCATCAGGACCGCTACCGACGACCCCCACGCGGCACGAGCCCTCCGAGGCAACTGGCGGACGGAACGTGTCAGCCAACACTTCATCAGCCGCCGTGCACCAGTCCTGCACGAACACATCCTGCAGGCGATCAACTGCTGGCCCGCGCACCTCCATCATCGCGTCATACCAACGACGCCGCTTGCCAACTCGATCATGCCGATACTCGTCGGCGATGTTGCGGCCCCCGAGGAACGCGACCTCGCCGTCAACGATCAAGAGCTTGCGGTGGTTGCGTAGATTGAGGGTGAACGGGCGACGCTTCCACAATAGCGGCAAGAACGGCACCGCCTTGCCGCCGGCGGCTCGTAGTTCTTGCAGGTGCGCCGTATTGAGGCCCCAACTACCGAACGAATCGAAGCACAACCTGACCTGCACACCGCGCTTGGCCGCCTCAGTCAACAAGGCGAGGAAGCGCAGCCCCGTCTCGTCTGGCCGCAGAATGTAGACGACACAGTGCACGTGCTGCTTAGCCGCTTCGATCACAGTCGCCGCAGCCGCAAAGAAATCCTCGCCGCCTGGCAGCCAACGCAGCGCATTGCCATCGGATAGACCGCCGCACAACTGCAGCAGACGCTCGAGCCCGGTAGGTTGCTCCGCCGTGCTCGCATTCGCGGCGTCGCGCGGCCGCACTTCGCGCAACCGCCGCTCGCTCTGCTGCATGCGACGCAGCCGCCGCAACTGCAGACTGCGCGGCAGCAGGTAGTAGAGCATCAGCCCAAACCACGGCGTCACCAGGATCACTGCCATCCACAGCAACGTGCTGGCCGCCGAGCCACCGCGAACCAGCACGCGGTAGACAAACATCACCGACAGCACTTCGCCGACGATGGCCAACGCGACTAGCAGAGCTTGCCAGGACCAGAGGTTGGCCCACAGGCTTGACAGCCAATCGTCGATTGGCGGCACTGCGAACGTCGCGTGCAATGCGACCGCGCTCAGGGCTGGCTCCGCCAGCAGCATCGGCTACTTAGGCTTGACGGGAACGGTGCCGCCCATCTTGCCTATCAGTGGCAGGACGCGCCGGACACGATCACCAGCGGCACTTTCACACTCTGTGCCGAGCACGAAGTATTGACCAAGCTGCACATCGCGACCGAGCGGCCGGTCGAGATAGAACGTCGCGCGCCAGCCACTGTCGATCATCAGCGGTTCCATCGACACATATGACTGCATATCGGGACCACCGGCGGCCGGGCCATCGATTTGACGAAGCAACACTTCACCCATCGCCCCCTTGGATGCACCCGCCTCCGCACCGACGCGGAACTTGATCGACTGATCGCTGGTGTTCTCAACGAGAACCAAGACCCGGGTGTCCGGGTTGTAGACGTCGATCGAGACGCTAGCGCCATGGATCGTGCCGCCGAACTTGCCGGCACCGAGTGGCGACCACTCCGTGCCGCCATCCAATTCGTAGCGCAGCCATGGGCGCGGCGGCGGGGTATGACAGGCGGCGAGCGTCAGCAGGCTCGCGAGGCACAGACAACTGTTCTTGACCATCACGGGCGAACATAGACGGCGCGGGCTGTAGGCCAACAAAGAGCCTGCACATTTGCAGCCTTGGTCCAACTCAACTGCCAGCGGACGTGGGCCCAGCAGTGCCGCCGGGACAGGCAGAAGCCCTCCCTGGGCACCCCAACTGGCCGGTGTGGCGCGGGGCCAATGGCGCCAATAAGCGGTGCCAGTAAATGGCGCCAGCAAGACGGACCAATAAGACAAAAGGCCACCTACGCGGTGCGTAGATGGCCTGTTGCATTTGGAGCCGACGATGGGATTCGAACCCGCGACCTATGCTTTACGAAAGCATTGCTCTACCAACTGAGCTACGTCGGCGCACGTTGGGCGAAGGAGAGTATCGACCGATTCGGGAGTCGTCCAGTGCGTTTTGCACGTTGGTCCTCAAACGAGAAACGACCGCAGCACTGGGTAGTGCTGCGGCCGCTTCTGCGACAGCTCCCCGTTAAGTGAGCCCCGATCTGCGACTCAAGAGCGCAGACCGGTTCGAGGGTCGAACTAGCCTTCGTTGCTCGAGCCGGCGACGCGGCGAAGCTTCTTCCGCATCTCCTGGTGCTTTTGCGCATCAACCTTGGCCATGCCAAGGGCCGACGCGATCGCCGTGCGCAGTGCCAAGTCGGGGTTGGCATCGTAGGCGGCGCTCAGGGCGGCGTAGACGTTGTCCGGGCAGGTCGACATGCGGCTAAGCACATTGCCGATGGCCCTGGCCGAAGCCTTCTTCAGGTCGTCGCTGCCGTTTTCGAGCGCACCGATGAGGGCCGTCAGTTGGGCTTCCGTTCCGGAAATCCCGATCGCCTTGGCAGCCGGAACCGAGACGCTGTCGCCACGGTTGAGTTGCAGCGCCAGGTTGGCCATCGCGCCACCGATATCAGCCTTGCGGCCGGCGAGGCTCAGCAGCGCGGCCGAAGCCTTGCTTGCGTAACCTTCGGCGCGAGCGTTACCGGGGTTCTCTGCACCTTCGAGAGCCGCAGCGACTGCAGCTTGCAGGCTCTCAGCGCTCAACGGAGCAATGATGAAAGTCACGTCGTCGCCGAAGCGCTCGGACGCAGCTTCCTCGTCCTTGGTGACCATGATGATCTTGGCGTTGTCCATGCGGCCATCCTTGCGGATGTTGCCGATGACATCTTCGGGCAGCGCGTCGGGGAGGATCTCGTTGATCACCACCACGTCGATGCTCGGGTTGCCCATCAGCGTCAGCGTGCCGGCGACTGCCGTTGCATCAGTGGCGTAGACAATCGAACGCTCGGCACTGCAAACCTTGGCGACCGCGCGGCTCGCGGCGTCGGGCATGATCATGTGGATCGTGTTGACCTTCTCTTCGGTCACGGCTTGGGCAAGCACGTCGACGACGCTGGTCAGCATCGGGACATCGCTGCCGGTGCTCGAGCGAACCATCGCTTCGGCGGCCGCATACTTGATGCGCTTGTCGGTGCTCTGCAGCGCGGCAAGCAACGTGGTCTTGTCGCTGAGAACGCCTTGCTCAGACATGATGGCGATGGCTTCGATGGCGACCGGAGCGATTCCGCTCTTGACCGCTGCGTCGAGCGCGCCACGCATGGCGTCGGTGCCCGAAGCGAGAGCGGCGATACGCAGCTCAGCGGCGACACCTTCCATGCCAGCAACCGAATCGTCGCCAGCGGCGATCGAGGTGCCGATCAGGTTGGACTGCGCCAGGTTCGCGGCAACAACTGCACTGCGAGCGTCAACGCTTGCCGGCGCAATGCGAGCAGCGTCCGAAGCGGCCGACTTGGCCAGCTCGGTCGGGTAAAGCAGTGCCGGCACGTCGGTCGAGACGAGCTTGTCGTCAACCAGCGTCCAGACAACCTTGCTGAAGCCGCCAACCGGGACGTTACCGCGCAGGTAACTGTTCGATTGGGCCAGCATTTGGCTGAGGGCATCGCCAGCGGCGCCCTTCTTGGCGACGAACTTACCAGCGATGGTGCTGATGTTGACGCGATCGTCGTTGGCGAGGTGCGTCAGGATCGGCAGCGCGCGGGCGTCGCCAATCAGGTGCAGCGCGGCGCATGCGTTTTGCACGGCCAGGTCGTTGCTGCTCTTCAGCGCTTCGATCAGCGGCAGAACAGCAACCGAGTGCAACTGCGACAGAACACTGATCGCGTGGATTTGGCCGTCGGAGTTGTCCGCATCGCCAAGGATCGCAACGAGTGCCGGAACAGCGAACTCACCGTGAGCCGAAACCAGCGTGTTTACCGCAGCTTGACGCGTGCCGTAGTCGTTGCTGCCGTCGGTGGCAGTCTTGACCAGAGCGTTGATCGCATCTTCGTCACGGGAGCGCTCGCGCTGCGTGGTCTTGGCGCGGTCGAGGATCGAACGTGCGATCTTCGAGATCTCGCCCGACTCCGTCATGAGCATGTACCACTCGTCTTGCGAGATGGACTGATACAGGTCGTGCGCCGCCTCATTGGACGGATCACCGTTGATGATCTCTACCAGCTTGGCAGTTGCCTCAGCCTTTTTGTTAAGGCGAAGCAAGTTGGCGGCTTCCTGCATGGGCGAACCCTGTGCCAGGGCCGAACCGCCGACAACGAGAGCAACAGCAGCGGCTAGGAGAGACTGATGGAACGAACGGGCCATGAAAGCGGACTCCTTTAGGAGGTTCGGATGCGGTAGGGGTCTTGGAGAGGGCTCAGACAAACTACGGCACGTGGGCGTTGGGACGAATCACGCACTCGTAATTCCCCCTCCACTCCGCATGCGGGCTGGAAAGGGCTGTCGAATACTATGTTCCGTCGCCGGGCCGTCAAGTAGACGAACCCATGTGCTTTGTATCTGGGACAGGATACCTCGGCTCAGCCAGCCTGCGTGCTGCCGGTATTGGGCCTGAGCCCCCCAGCGGCCGCCTTTCCGATGCCATCGGGGCCAACCGACGGGACAAATCCGCAGATACGCCCAAAAGTGCGTCCCAGGAGGCCGCTGGCACGGTGGCGGCCGGCCGCTACAACCTTTTGTAATGAGTGACCAGGCGACCGTCTTGATCGTGGATGACCACCGGGCCGTCCGGGAAGAGATCGCTTTCGCCCTCGATTTCGACGGGTGGCAGACCCGCGAGGCGGAAGATGGCCCCTCGGGGCTCGAGCAGGCCCAGGATCCGAATGTCGATCTGGTGCTGCTGGACGTCAAACTTCCCGGCATGGACGGGCTCGAAGTCCTGCAAAAACTGAAGGAGCTGCGGCCGAATCTGCCCGTGGTGATGATCTCGGGCCACGGCGACCTCGACACGGCGGTGATCGCGGTGCGGCGTGGCGCCTACGACTTCCTACAAAAGCCGTTCGCAACCGACCGCGTGGTGCTGTCACTGAAGAACGCGCTGCGCACCCAGCAGCTGGCCAGCGAGAACGAAACGCTGCGGGCGGCGATCAAGTCCGAGCACCAGCTACTCGGCGGCAGTGACCGCATGGAAGCAGTGCGCACGATGATCACGAAGGTCGCCCCCACCGAGGTCGCGGTATTGATCACCGGCGACAACGGCACCGGCAAAGAACTCGTCGCGCGCCAACTACACCTGCAGAGCAAACGTAAGGAACGCGAGTTCTTGGCGGTGAACTGCGCCGCGATTCCGGAGGACCTAGCCGAGAGCGAGTTGTTCGGCCATGAGAAGGGCGCGTTCACTGGGGCCCAGAATGCACGCGCCGGCGCGTTCGAGATGGCCGATGGCGGCACGTTGTTCCTCGACGAGATTGGCGACATGCCGCTCGCGATGCAGGCCAAGCTGCTGCGCGCACTGCAAGAAGGGGTCGTGCAGCGACTCGGCAGCCAGGTATCGACAAAGGTCGACGTGCGCGTTCTTGCGGCCACGAACCAAGACCTCGAGGCGATGGTGCAAGAGAAGACGTTTCGCGAAGACCTGTATTACCGGCTGCATGTCGTGCGCGTGCACTTGCCGCCGCTGCGCGAACGGCCGGATGACGTAGCACTGCTGGCCGACCACTTCCTTATTAGCGCGACCAAGCGCAATGGGCTGAGCACCAAGCGGCTGGCGAAGGCGGCGCTCGATTGGCTGCGTGGCCAACCGTGGCCTGGCAACGTGCGTCAGCTAAAGAACGTTCTCGAAGGTGCGGCGGTGCTGTCGGACGACACCGAGATCGGGGTTGCCGACCTTGAGGGCAACTCGCCGCCGCAGCCTGGCCGTTCGGCCGAAGGACAGACGGACTGGTTCGCCTATGCGCGGCTAGAGGACTTCCGCGGTGCGACCGAGAAGGAGTTCCTTCGTCGCAAGCTGCTGGAGTTCGGCGGCAACATCAAACGCACCGCCGAGAACATCGAGCTACAGCGCAGCAACCTCTACAAGAAGCTCGACCGCTACGGGCTGAAGTAGCCCGCGAGCTCAGACCGGCTGAGATTGCGTGTCACCGATACGAGGCCAAGATGTTGTTTCTTGTCCTGGCACCGCACTAACAGGCTACTCGGCTTTGGCTGGGATCTTGAGCTGCTGGCCGATCTTGAGGATCTCGGGCAGGCTCGGGTTCAGGCTCTTGATCGCCTTGACCATCGAATACGCATTGTCTTTGCCGTAGCGCTTGATGGCGATGCGCCAGATCGAGTCGCCTTGCTTGACCTTGTAGGTGATCACGCTGGCCGCACCGGTGCTGGCGCCACTCGAACTGGGGTTGCTAGCGGTGAGGTTACTGGCACCTGGCGCTGCCGAGTTGGCACCTGGCGTTGCAAAGGAGGGACGATTCACCGACGGACGTGGCATGCCAGCTTGGGCAGCGACACTCGGCGGGTTCATCAGCGTGCGGTTTGAAGCACTCGGATTTGAAGCCAACGTGCGTGGCGAAATCGCCTGGGCTTCGAGGATGGTGGCGAGCACTTCGTCGTCCACCCACGGCACCATGACTTCGCTGCCAACCTTGAGCGTGGTCGTGTCTTCGTTGAGGCTCAGGGCTTCTGCGAGGTAGCCCTGGGTTCCGCCGCACCAGCGACGAACCAGCTTCTCGAAGGCATCGCCACTCTTGACCGGAACCCAACGCACGAAGCGCTCGCGACGGCTCTTGCCGTGCGCGCGAGCAACGACGTCACTGGCGCTGATCAGCTTAGCGTTGAGCGGTTGCTCGCCAGAGCTCCCGCTGCCAGAAGCTCCGCTGAGTTGCTCAGCAAGCGCCTTGGCCTTCGCATCGACTTCGGCCTTTGCCTTGGCCAACTCGGCATCCGTTTGCTCGGGCTCAAGAATCTCGCTCAGAGTATTCGACGTGTTCTCCCGCTTCATCGAGGCATCGACTGTGTCGTTGCCAAACAGGACCGCAATGACCAGGATCAGAGCGAGAAAGCCCGTGACCGCGTAGACCAACAACCGTTCGTTTTGCTTCATAGCTGCCCTCCGGCCGAAGTTAGTTCGACCTGATCGAGATACTCGATCTAACCGTGCGCGAATGGATCGACGACCTCGCGAGAGCTACTCGCTTTGACCGGATCGTGACCACTCCAGTAACTAGTTAACCTGCCCAGCTACGACTGTTGGTCGTGGCCAGTCGCTGAACCGACTGCAGCCGGCGCAACAATGCCTTCGGGATGACCGCCCGACGACGGCCGGATGCTACGGCAACCACGCCTTACCGCCAAGCACCGGACTAACGAAGTTGTGTTGTCGCCAACACGCGCGCGATCAACGACCAGCGCGATGCTCGATGACCTTCGTCCCCTTAGGCACATCGAACACGACCGACGGCGGGTGCTTCGGGTTGGCGCGCACGTTACGCAACTCGATCTCGATCAGGTCGCCCGAGTGATCGCGGTAGGCAACGGAGCGCAGCGTGACATCCGGCTTGGCTTTGTCTTTGGCGACCACCGCGAACGTCACGATGAGCTCTTGCAGTCGCTCGCGCATTGCCTTGCTCTTCGGGACGAGGCGAATGGCGGAGGTCACGGGAGAAGGCTTGGTCGGCGTCTTGGCCTGACCCTCGCCAACCAATAATCCGGCGACATCGAAGTCCTTGAGCAAGCGGTCCGCATCCCCACCCACCGCTGCGAACAGGCCCTGCGACAAGTCTGGACCATCCAACCTGAATCGCTCCAGTCGTTTACGACGAGGGCGGAAGACTTCGTAGAGCTCCTTGGTCAGCCGCACAATTGACTGACGCGGCTTCTCGGCGCGGAAGACGACGCAGGATGGCTTGCGCACGAACAAGAAGCTGCCGCTGCTGCGCAGAGGCTTCTTACTGAGCGTGGTCGTGCGGCGCTGCACGTAGTCGGCAACCAACACCTTCACCGGCAAGCTCTGCTCGGCGTGGCGACGCAACAGCTTGATGGCCTGGCCGCGGTGCTCGCTGGTGATCTGCTTGTTGGCAGCCTGATTGCTGGGACTCTGCTTAATCAGACTCTGGGAAACAGGCTTCAGCGGCGGAGTCTGTGCCAGCGCGGCAACCGACAAGCACAGCAGCGCGCAAACAAACGAGAGCCGGATCATGGTTGCTGCACCTTAGAGGTATCGGCGTCCGTCGCCGCGTTTGGCAGCGAGGAATTCACCTGGCGCGGCACCAACTCAAAGCGACGCTGCAGCCGACCGAGCAAGAAGAACATCTTCATGCGCAACTTATCGAGCCAGTTCAGGTCAAAACCACCGGCCAAGACCCTGGTGATCGCCCGGCGCAACCCGAAGTAAGGACGCGGCTCGAAGAACAGATCGCGAGCCGCCGGGTCGTAGAACGCGATCACGAACCTGCGGACAAACTCGTAGCGGCGACGCAACTTGCGTTCGTAGTGCTTGGCCGCCCACTCGCGGCGCGGCGCCGGCTGCAGGTAGCCGACGATCGCAGCTTGCGCGGACTCGAGCCCTGACTGCAACGCCAACTGCACGCCGCTGGACCAAACCGGATCGAGGAACGAGCCCGCATCCCCGGCCAAGAACCAGCGATCGCCGACGTAGCTCTGGGTGCCGTAGCTAAAGCCACTCTCGACACGGAACTCGGTTACGCGTTCGGCATCGCGCAGCAACTCGGCCGGCAATGACGTGGACTGCACCGCTTCGGTAAAGATGGCGTCGAGGTCACCCTTATCCTTCTTGCGGTATTCGTCGATGTCGAGCACAACGCCGACACTGGTCAGGTCCTCGGATAACGGAATCCACCACGACCACCCGGAATTGGGCAAACTGACAATGCGCGTGTCGTCGGCGCGGATGCCTTCATCGCGAGGCACTGAGCGGAAGTGCGCGAAGACAGCCGCCTTTTGCAGTTCGGTGTCGGGGATGCGCACGCCCTCTCCCTTGGCGACAAAACCACCGCGACCGCTGGCGTCGATGATCACCCGCGACCGCACAGTACGCGCCGGCTCGCCACCGCTCGCAAACGCCACCGAAACGCCGGCCTCGTCGATCTCGTAAGACCGCGCCCGCGCCACCACCACTTCGGCTCCGAGCGATTCCGCGTGATCCAACAACAGCTTGTCGAACTCGGCGCGATGCACCTGCACCGTTGTCGAGGGCTCGATGCGGTTCGTTTTGAAGTCGAACACCACGTGATAGGTGCCGCACCCCGAACGCAACTGGCCGCCGTGCTTGGGCTGAAAGCCGCGTGCGGCGATCTTGTCGGCGCATCCAATCTCGTCAAAGACGTAGTTGCCGAGCGGCAACAGCGACTCCCCCACGTGGAAGCGCGGGAAGCGTTCGCTCTCAATGACCAGCACCGAATGACCGTGCTTGGCCAAGTAACTGGCAGCGACGGAGCCCGCGGGCCCCGCACCAACGACGACGACATCGTGATCGAGTGAGCTGCGATCGCTTGCCAAGTGATCCTGCGACAACGAAACCCTAGCCGCCGAGGTCGACGCTGTTGTCGCGCGCGAACTCTTGCGCCGACTCATAGCCAGCGTCGGCGTGGCGCATGATACCGGTGCCCGGATCACACGTGAACACGCGCTCGATGCGCACGGCCGCCTCGTCGGTACCATCGGCGACCGTGACCTGGCCAGCGTGGATCGACTTGCCCATGCCAACTCCACCACCATGATGGATGGACACCCAAGTCGCGCCAGACGCCACGTTGAGCATCGCATTGAGCAACGGCCAGTCAGCGATCATGTCGCTGCCATCCTTCATCGCTTCGGTCTCGCGGTAGGGCGAAGCCACCGAACCGCAATCGAGGTGGTCGCGACCGAACACGATCGGTGCCGAGATCTCTCCCGTCTTGACTAGTTCGTTGACTGCCATGCCAAAG
>JBNMND010000199.1:0-10553 GCA_051274975.1 Planctomycetota bacterium
CTGATCGTGCAAGACATCTTCATGAACGAGACGGCGAAGTACGCGCACGTGATCTTCCCCGGAAGCTCGTTCCTCGAGAAGGACGGCACGTTCACCAACGCCGAGCGCCGCATCAGCATGGTGCGTAAGGTCATGCCGCCGCTAGCCGGCCTCGCCGACTGGGAGGTCACCGTTCGTTTTGCGGAAGCCCTTGGCTATCGCATGGATTACTCGCATCCGAGCGAGGTCATGGATGAGATCGCGCGCCTGACGCCGACCTTCACCGGAGTCAGCTACGACAAGATCAACAAGCTCGGCAGTATCCAGTGGCCGTGCAACGACGCCGCGCCGGAAGGCACGCCCTACATGCACGAGCAAGAGTTTGTGCGTGGTAAGGGCAAGTTCGTGCTGACCGAGTTTCAAGCGACTCCGGAGCGAACGACCCGCAAGTTCCCGCTGATCCTGACCACCGGCCGCATCCTCAGCCAATACAACGTCGGTGCGCAAACCCGCCGCACGCACAACCAGGTTTGGCACGACGAAGACATCGTCGAGTTGCACCCGCACGACGCTGAGAACCGCGGCATCGAGAACGGCGACATGGTGTCGATGCAAAGCCGCAAGGGCGAGACAACCATGCGCTGCATCGTCTCCGACCGCATGCAGCCGGGCGTCGTCTACACGACATTCCACCACCCCGAGTCGGGTGCCAACGTCGTCACTACCGAGAACTCTGATTGGGCGACCAACTGCCCCGAATACAAGGTTACGGCCGTTCAGGTGAAGCGAGTCACATCGGACAAGAGCGAATGGCAGCAGCGCTTCGACGCGTTTGCCAAGCAACAAGACGGGTTAGCCCGCCAAGCCTTCGCCGAAGACTCCGAGCAAGGCAGCAAGTAACCATGGAAGCCGCAAAGCTCGTCGGCATGGCGAACCAGATCGCCTCCTTCTTCGCCACCGAACCCGACCGCCCAATCGCCGTCGCCGGCACCGCCAACCACATCCAGAAGTTCTGGGAGCCGCGTATGCGCAAGACGCTACTCGAAGTGTTTGATGCTGGTGGTGACCACGGCCTCCATGAGTTGGTTGTCGCGGCGATCACTGAGCACCGCGCCGGTCTCGAACCAATCACCGCCTGAGTGACGAGTTGATCGAGCAAAGACGTTAGACGGGCACGGTGGATCAGCACGATGGATCAGCACGGTGGATCAGCACGATGGATCAGATCGTAGGGACCTTGTTGAAGGGGCAATGCTCCCGGATGTCGTGGTGCAACGATCTGCAAGTTGTGTTTGATGCTCTTGGTGGCAGGGAGCGTGAGTGCGACTGGCTAGTCACTGATCTCGATTGCAATGAGTTCCCTCCGGAGTTGCAGGGGGATCGTTCCACCTGGATGTTTCGGGGTGATGAGTTGAGCGACTTGGTTCGCCGTTGATGTCTCGTCTTCTCGCTGCCCTTGCGAGCTGTAGCAGGGCGCCCACTGGGCTCGCTGTACCGATGCCCGACGACTTGATCGAGCTGGGTTGTGACATTGCGCCTCCGTCTTCGCGTTCCGACCCGTGTGTGTATTTGATCAAGGTGACCGCAAGGGATTTCGAGCTGGAGCTCGATGCTGGGTCTGGCACTGAAACTTGGGGGGCACCCGAGGGCGCATTGGTGTCTCGCTTCTGGGAAGAAGAGCAGTCCATGACCGTCGTTGCCTGTCCAGGACCGAGATCGAGTGCCACAGTCTCGATACGTCAATCCATCGTCGATGGTGTTCGCCTGGAGCGCATGAGCGCGGTCGAGATCAATGCAAGTTATCGGTTATACGATGGAGACTCGGTTGGTTGGCGACACGCGGCGCGGACCGACCGACGGGAGAAGCGTTGGGCCTCACTCGTCGAACAGCGGATCAGATGCAGACAAGCAACTCGATCCTGCACGCGGCCTTACTGCTCAGAGACCAGAGACGTTGAGCTGACATGACCAAACGCGTCGCTTTGTTGTCCGTAGCCTGCGGTATCGCTTGGCACGTGTTGGTTACCCAGATGATGGGCGGGTCCATGCTGTCCGCATTCTCGTGGAGGTTGCTGCCGGCTGTTGCTGCGGGACTGGCCGCGGGTGCATTCACCATCCGGTCGCGCGAGCGTCGGGGTGGGCGTGAGAGAGTGCTGGACGTCATCGTCACCTACTACTTGGCGGTGGCTGTCTACATGCTCGCTGGGTTTCCCTTCGTGGCGATCTTCGAGTTGCGTGACCTTCATATGGGCGAACTGGTTGGGGGACTGGTCGGGGGGCTATTCTCTTCAGCGTTGATCGCGACGGTTTATGGAGTCGCGTTGATCCCTCTGTGTTTCGCTACCCGTCAGGTCATTTGGCGGTTGCGCGGAGCTGGTGCGCCCGAACTAGACGATGCCTCTGACGATGCTTCGCGGCGCGACTGATCATGCAAAGACGTAGGGAGGTTGGGATAGGGCATGAACAAGACCGGTCAGCGTTTCAAGTGTGAGAGCTTCGAGGCGGTTCGGGTTTGGGGAGGGCGCTCTTGCTGGTGAATACCGGCTAGACTGCCACGCCCATGGCAGGCAACGAAACCCACGGAACGTTCGACGACATCCTCGCCGTTGCGGGCGACGACCTCGGTTCGCTGTGCACCTATCTGCGCAAGCTCGTGACTTCGGTGCACAAGCAGGTCGTTGAGATCGCATGGCCGACGCAGAAGATCGTTAGCTACGGCGTCGGGCCGAAGAAGATGACCGAGCACTACGTCTACGTCGCGGTGTTCAAGACGAGGGTCAACCTTGGCTTCTACTACGGTACGTCGTTACCGGACCCGGAAGGCCTGCTTGAGGGCACTGGTCAGAACTTGCGGCACATCAAGCTGAACGACTTATCGGCGTGCAAGGCGAAGGCGGTCAAGGATCTGGTACGTGCGGCGATTGCGGATCGTAAGGCCGCGTGTTCGTAAGCGAGGGCGTAGCCCGGCGATGATGGCTCGAGGTTAGTTCGCAGCGATCGCGTCGAGTGCCTTCGACCAGTCCGTAAGCGCGCTGTGGCCATTTGGAGACAGCTCGTAGTGGCCTCGGCTGACGCGCTCGAACCAGCCGTAGTGGTTGTCTTGCAGGATGTGGGCGGCGCGTTCTACGGCGGCCAGCTTACGTAGGTCGCTCACCTTGAGCACGCCGGAGCTAGCCAGTTCTCGCGCGCAGCGAAGGGCATCTTGGCGATAGGCCGTGACGCGCTGCTTGGTCGGCGAACCGCCTTGCTCTGGGTCGCCGATGCGTTCCTCGAACTCTTTGAGCAGGCGGGAACGGCGCGTCGCATTGGATCTCGGCCGATACGGCGCCGGATCGAGCACGGCCGTGACCTTGTTACGGACCGAGACGGTCAGAAGTCCGAGTCCGAGTCTTCGCAGCAAGCTGGTGACCTGCTTGCTGCGCGAACGGAACGACGCGCTCTGGCCCTTGCCGACGCGGAAGGCGATGTAGACCGTGTTCGAAGCGGATAGGCGATCGACTGCTTGCAGGATCAGTGCCAGGTTGAGCTGCGACTTGAGTTCGACGATCACCGGACCCTCACCGTCCCGGACGGCCACGACGTCGCACTCGCCGATCTCACCTTTGACGGAGTAGCCCTGTTTCTCGAGGAACCGTTTGATCGGGGCGTAGAGGTCGACTTCGGCCATGGCGTTGGGTGACGCATCCTAGCAGCGTGGCAGCCCTGGGTCTCGCCAGCGCTTGTCCGTCTGCGGCTAACCGGGTGGCATTGCGGCTCGCTTTAGGAGCGGGCCGCCGCATCGACCCTTTCGAGGACGGGCAGTTCGCAGCGCATTTGGATGGCGCCGGACATTGCTAGGGCCACATGATTGCTGCCGTGCGATTCGTCGAACGACGTATGGGCGCCTGTTAGCTTGCCGTTTGGCGCGCGCACCATCGGGTCGAAGAAGTAGTCGGCGCTGGTGATGCTCTCTACGTCGCGGCCTTCGACGCGCAGGCGGACGCGGTTGCGCAACTCCTCCGGTGTTGGCACAAGCGCCGGGCGAGTTGCACAGGCCGACAACAAGGCGAACAGCGGAATAGCGAGACGCGATAGTATGCAGCGATCGTAGCTGCGCCGATGTCTCGGCGATGGCGGTGTCGGTAGAACCCGAAAATCGTATGGACCTCACGACAGTGCACGGGGACTTGTTGGAGCAAGATGTCGACGCGATCGTGAACGCGTGGAACCGCAACATCATCCCGTGGTGGTTATTGATCCCGCAGGGCGTGTCTGGCGCGATCAAGAAGCGAGCTGGCTACGCGCCGTTCCGTGAGCTTGCTCGCAATGGGCCAATTACGTTGGGTGGTGCGGTGGTCACAGGTGCTGGCCGTCTGCCACACAAAGCGATCATTCATGTCGCCGGCATCAACATGCTGTGGCGGTCGTCGGAGCAGTCGATCCGTGGATGCGTACGCAGTGCGCTCGCCCGGGCTCGCGAGTATCAGTTCACGTCGGTCGCGATGCCATTGATCGGTGCCGGTACAGGTGGTGGCCGGCAGGAACTGGTGCTGGGGTGGATGTGGGACGAGCTGACGGGCATCGAGTTCGACGGCGAAGTGCGCGTCGTGCAGTTTCCGCGATAGCTGCACGACCGGGCGAGTGCTTGAATAGCGCCCTGATGACGGACCCCGAATTAGATTATGATGACGACGCCACCTTCGACGCTTGGTGCTTGGCGCTGCGCTCCGAGATCGGGGTCTATCTGAAGAGCGAAGGCTACGAACACGGCAAGATCCTCGATTGGCCGGCTTGGAATGTTGCGCCACACGTCGCGATGTGGGCCATCGAGAGCCCGACGCAACCCGGCTACGTTGGTGCGTGGGTGCTGTGCGGCAACTTGCCGATGGACTACATCGCAGGCGACGACCTCAAGAGCCCGCGCGAAGCGATGACGGCCATCGCCGCTCGTTGGCAGGAACTCATCGACAATCTGCGCGTGGGCAAGCCGACCGATGGCGTGGTGATCGAGTCTGACGGCGCTCCTGAGCAGACGGTTGCGATGATGGAGAGCCGCGTCAGCGTGTTGCGGGAGTTGATCGACGACGAGGAGGCGTGGATTGCAGATCCCGCTGGCGACGAAAACGACTGATCGCCGAGCAGAACGCGCGTTTTCTAGAGTCGCCACGTGGACTCGCCGTCCGCGCGTTCTGCTTGCTGGCCAGGTTGTAGCCGCGTGCCGAGTTCACGCAGTGAGGCATCGCGTTCGATCAGTTCGCTGACCGCCTGCACACTCGGTTGGTCGGTGGCTCCACCGTGTTCGCCGCCACACAAGAACTGCCAGTCGCCGTCTGCGTCACGCACGGCGTAGAGCACGCGTTCGCCTTCCGCGACGTGCCCGCAAACGAACGCGCGCAGTTCCGGGTTGTCGAGCGGGTTGTCGCCTTGCTCGCCGATGCTGTGACTCCACTGATGAGCCAGGTGCTGGTCAACGCCGGCCAGGCACTGCTGCGCAAACTCGTTGTTCGTGTCCGGGCTCAGCACGATGTTTGGCCGCGTGCTTGGGCTCGTTAGCTGAACAAGCGCTGGCAGGCCGAGTGTTTCGTAGCCGGGGATCGCGTTAGCTATGGTGGCGGCAAGCGGTGGCTCGTTCGCTTGCTTGTCGTCGTTCCACAGTTCTAGCGTGCGCGCGAACGCCCCTTCATCGACTTCGGCCCAAAGTCCCCAACTGATGCCGTCCGCTAACCCCTGGACTTGGATCGGCAGCACGCAGCGCACGAACATCCGAGCGGGCTCGGTTGGTAAGTCCATGCGGCACAGGTCGTCGTCGGCGTGGGCATGCGCTTGCTGCTGGTCCTCTTCGAGCGCCACGAAGGCGTCGGGGCGGCGAAACATCGGGTCCAGCAATTCGTGTTGGTCACCACACTGCTCGCACTTTGGCATCGCGGGATGGTAGCGGCGGCATGGGGCGCGTCCGAACAGGGATTCGAGACCCTTCTAAGCGTCACTCGATTGGGTCGGCGGCGCACACTAGTCGCGTTGCTGTCGGCTCAAGGCGGAGAATGGGTCTGCATCGTCAGTTGAGTTTGTCGCTCGTGCGTATTTACATGGAAGTGGCAGCGATGTAATGGCGATAGTCCAGGCTGTTGTGACGCTTACGCCGGGCTAAGCTCAACGGCTTCCGGGATTTAGTTGGCACGCCCAGTGCCACTGCGGAATCTCTCTCTCCAAACATGCACGGCATTCACTTGCCACTAGTGATTGTTGTTGGCGCAGGGTTGGTCGGTTGTCTCACCGCCATCCTGCTCCCCGCTCAGGGTCGCCGCGTTTGCGTTGTCGATCAGAGGACGAGTTGTGCCGACGTGTTCTGGGCCGAGCCGGTGATGTCGTGAAGTCGATCGTGCGCGATGCGATGTGGACGACTGCGGGCCTGCTGGGCATGTCGTGGGTGGCGCGCTGCCTAAGCCGCAACCGGGTGCGTATCTTGATGTACCACGCGGTGGTGCCGGAAGACTCGCTGTTTGCGCGCTGGACGCACTTGCCGCAGAAGAGCTTCGAATGGCAGGTTGGCTACCTCAAGCGCAACTATGACGTGCGGCCGCTATCGGAGGTCGTTGCGTCGATGCGGGCTGGCAAGGTGGTCGCGCCGAATACGGCCGTGCTCACCTTCGATGATGGTTACGACAGCGTCTATCGTCGGGTCTTCCCTTTGTTGCAACAACACGGCGTGCCGGCGAGTGTGTTCTTGACGACCCACTTTATCGACTCGCAACAGTTGTTGTGGACGTCGCGCCTGTTCTTGGCGTTGCGCGCAACCAAGCGCACGCGATTGTCTTTGTCCGACCTGCGTGCGCCTGACGCGGACCTGCATGGTTTGGACTTTCCCGAACTGGTGTTTGCTAGCGATTCCGAACGCGATGCCGCTGCCGACCAACTGCGCGAATGGCTCAAGCACCTGCCGAATGATCGCCGCGTTACGGTGCTCGCGGCGATCGAAGAACTGCTCGGAGTGACGCAATACCCGGACTACCAGAAGGAGTTCTCACCGCTGACCTGGGCGCAAATCGACGAGATGCATCAGTCCGGTCTCGTGGAGTTCGGTGCTCACAGCCAGACGCATCCGATCTTAAGTCGCTTGTCGCATCCGCAGCTGCAAGCGGAAGTGCTTGGAAGTTGCGAGGTCGTCAAGAACCGATTTGGCAGTGCTGGCGTGCATTTCGCATATCCCAATGGCGGTCGCGAGGACTTCAACGACGACACCAAGATCGTGCTGGAGCGCGCTGGGGCGGACTGTGCGTTGTCGACGATCGAAGGCCTCTGCCGGCCCGGCGATGATTTGTTGGAATTGCGCCGCATCGGCATCGGCAGCGACATGACCAAGGGTCGCTTTGCCGCGATGTGCAGCGGCCTTGAGTCAGGCCTCAAGCGGCGCATGGGAAGGCTGTGAGCAGCGTCCAGGTCGAATCGCTGCGAAGCTTAGCCGCTGTCGACGATTGGAATGCACTGCTGTCGCGCGGCGAGACGGCAACTGCGGTGGTCGGCCGAGCCATTGGCTGACTCGGCGAGTTAGTGATTCTTAGCTGCTTGCTTCGGGAACGGCACGGCTTTGACGATTCGTTCTTTGCCAGAAACGTCGACCAACAACAGTGCCTTGTCGCGATCGGGTTTCTCTTGCATGTAGCTCGTAGTGACCGCAGCCCACTTGCCGTTGGGCGATAGGGCGAGCTGCATATGGAGCATCGACGGCTTGGTCGTTCGGGACGTCGCGGGAGCATCGAATAATGCCGTTTCGCGCGTCACGCTGCCGCTGAATGTGGTCTCGTAGAGTGAGAAGCGATGTCCCTCTTTTGTCTTTCGCGCGATCACCGCGAGCAAGCTGACGTTGTCTGGTGCCCACGCGATCGAGCCAACACCAACATCGCCCTCGATGTCGCTCAACGGCAGAACCGTTTCGAGTTTGCCTTCGTGAAAGACCAGGATTGCGGTTTGGGTTTGCTCGGTCGACTCACGGTTGACTCGTTCGCCTGGCAATGCGACGCGCTTCAGATCCTTGGTAAAGCTCGGCATCGGTAGCACCGTCCAACCCGGGTTCTCGTCGGTCGACTTCGGCGCCTTCATCAGCACCTTACCAGCGAGCGTTTCCGGATCGATTGTGCCTAGTTCCCACTGGCTCTTGTGCTCTTTGTCGCGAACGGTCACGTAGCAGATGCCGTCGCCGCGTCGGCTCAGCACCACGTCGTCGGGCGTGCCTGGCAGGTCCCTGCGCAGCGTCTGGCCATTTCTCAGGTCGACGCGGGTCAGCGACTTGCCGCCCAAGAACAACTGGTCGCCGACCACCACTGGCGGGAGCACCATGTGGTCCGCAGACTCGTCGTCGGTCGTGATCTCGAACGGGCCCGGCGTTTTGAAGCCGCGCGTTGGTCCCACTGGCATGCGCGTCACGATCAGCGGCTGGTTGTCGCCGGGCTTGCTGGACAGCACCAGCAACTCGGCATTCGACAAGAAGTAGGGTGTCAGCATCACCTTCTCCGCCGGCGTGACCATGACGATCTCACTGGTCTGCTTCTCGACGTCGTAGCGAGCCAGAGCCAGCTTTCCATCGATCCTGCCTGGGTAGACCACTTGCTTGCTGTCCGGGCTCCAGGCGGGCCTACAGGCGAACGTCGCGCCGATGGCGACGATGGTTGTTAGGGCAATGAGTCGGCGGTAGGCCGAGGCGGTGTTGGCGTTCATGGCGATCTCCGCCGCTTTGTGGCCGAGCTGGCGTGCCGCCTGCCGAACGCACACAGGTTCCCGCAGGCGGATTTAGGTCAGCTTCTCAAGCTGGCTACGCACAACAGCTTCGATCTCCGCCCGTCGCGCCATGGCGCCAAACGTAGCCACGTCGAGGTGCTGTCCGAGCGTGGCCAGTTCTGCGCACAAGTCGAGCAGCGGGGACTTGCCAAACGAGAAGCCATCAACCTTTGTGCGCAGCCGCAGCATCAGCTTGGTCGCCATCAGCCACAGGCTTCGCGGGATGGCGTTGCCCGCCATGCGGTTCCTGATCGCCGAACCGTGAAGCACGCTGTTGCTGTTGGCGATGTCGCCGCCTGACAGCACGGCGAGTGCGGCAGCTTGTAGGCGCTCTGACGAATCCGGCGTGGATCCGACGCCGGCAGTTGCCTTGAGGAACTGCTCGGTGGCCTCTGCCGCAAGTTGCTCCGCTTGCTCTGGTGTGCGCTCATCGTTGCTGAGCAGCATTCGTGCCAGCAGGTTGCTCAGATCCACGGCCAAGTTCGTGGGGCTGGTGTTACCAGTCGATTCTTCGAGCACGACTTCGAATGCCCATCGCGCCGGCCGCATCGCCCCGGGTTGGTCAAGCATGCGCGCCTTGACGTGCGAACTCGGCAAGCCGCCAACATGGCCTGCGCCAATCAACATGCGAACCAGCGCGTCGAAGCAGCGCAGCTTCAGCACGGTGATCTCCAACGCGAATTGGCGTACGTTGCCTGGGCTCGGCTCGGCGGCAGCAATGCCGGGGCTCAACCAGGCGCGAGGTGCGTCGAGCGTCGCGATGAAAGCAGGAGAACCGGGTAGTCCGGCGAGTGAAACTTTTGCAGCCGCACCTCCGAGCAGGGCACCGAGCACATCGAGCGAGACTTCAATCTGTGCCGGCGCAGCGGCGGCACTCGTTGGTGGTGTTGCGGGATCGGCTAGTTTCGCCAATGGGTCGTCTGTGTCCTTCGACATCTCTGGTTGAGAGAGTAGTGCGCGTGGCCGGCGGATCCCACGATTTGTCTGTGTTCGACCTAGGATGGTTCCTGGTTACTGGGGCCGCATAAAGAAGCGCGAGCGCCCCTGATCAGAACGAATGACGCTTCATGCAGGCAGCGAAAACTGCACCTCCGCGCCACCCAGAACGTGGCTGCCGGTGCGCACCGAGCAGTGCACCCAAGTCGTATCGCGGTCCTTTGGATCCGGCTCGACCGTGACGGTAGCGGTGGCGCCTGCGCCCGTGTCGCCGACCAACGCTTTTAAGAACGTCTCGAAACGCCGTCGCATTGCGTCGAGATCACCATCGGCGACTAGGGCCGCCTTGTGGCGCAGGGTCGTTGCTGCGATGTGTGACGCGAGCAACTGGAACGGCAGCGAACTCATTTTTCGGCTGTCGGAGTTGGCTTGGTCACGATTGCCGAACTGCGCGGCTTCATGAGCGGATGGTGCGCGCAGCAACACGACTTCGTCGCGGCCACGTATCGAGGTCAGGGCCATGATGCCGCCGTCCGCGAGATCCTCGACGGCGGCTTCGCCCAGCTGTGCTTCGACTGGCTTCAGATCCGCGAGAGGGCGGCCTCCGATGCCACCAGCTGCCAGGCCCGTGAAGCGTGTCGGCCAACCGGTGTCGATGACGCTGCGCGCGATGACGCCGGCAACCAAGTAGCTCGGGGAGCCCCAGAGATACTCGTCACTGCGTTCTGCAAACGACCACTGGCCGATCTCACCGCTGTGCGGATTGCGCAGCAACCATCGGTTGAAGCAGGCGCCAGACCAGCGCGCCGAATCTTCGCCTCTGAGGCCGCGCCATTTGGCAAGACTGCTACTGCCAAGCACGGAGCGCACAGAATCACGGCCGGAGA
>JBNMND010000200.1:0-10433 GCA_051274975.1 Planctomycetota bacterium
CCGTTCTACACGGGCGCGCAGAAGTTCGTCGACACGGCGGGCCGCGTAGACAAGTTCCGCAAGCGCTACGGCAAGTCGATGATTCCTGCGCCGAAGGGCCAGGAAGAAGCCGAAGTCAAAGCCGAAGTCAAAGCCGAAGCCGAAGTCGAAGTCGAAGCGAAGAAGACGGATTAGCTGAGCAGGTCGGCGCTGTTTCTTCGGCGTCAGTTTGTTCAGCTTGGCCGCATGAGTTTGCGAATCGCGGCCTCCGATCCCCTGCAATTGCCTCGCTCGAAGGGCGAGGCTCCGTTGGTTTTGCGACCTGATTCGTTCGATGGCCCTATGGAGTTGATCTGATGACCGAGTTGCATCCCAAGGTCCAGCAACGCCTCGATGGCATGGTGGCCCGCGCCCAAGAATTGACGGCGCAGTCGGCATCGCCCGAGTTCCTCGATCAACACGACAAGCTGTCGGCGATCCATCGCGAACTCGGTGCGTTGACGCCGGTCGTGCAGCGCTACCACGAGTTCCGCAAGAACACCCAGAACCTGATCGACAACCGCGAGTTGCTCGACGGGGATGACAAGGAACTCGCCGATCTCGCTCGCGAAGAGATTCCTCAGATGGAAGCCGAGCTGAAGCAGGAGGCGGAAGCCCTGCTCGACTTGATGCTTGCGGACTCCGGAGACGATCGCCGCAATTGCATCGTCGAAATCCGCGCCGGCACCGGTGGCGATGAAGCGGCGTTGTTCGTGCGCGACTTGATCGCGCTCTATCAACGCTACGGCTCCAAGATGGGCTGGACGATCGAGCCGATGTCATCGGTCGCGACCGAGACCGGCGGCTTCAAAGAGGCGACCTTCACCGTGCGCGGGCGCAGCGTGTTCCATTACCTGCAATTCGAATCCGGTGGTCACCGCGTGCAGCGCGTGCCCGAAACCGAGGCCAAAGGCCGCGTGCACACGTCTGCGGCGACGGTTGCCGTTCTGGCGGAAGTCGAAGAGGTCGAGGTCACCATCGACGAGAAGGACCTCAAAATGGACACCTTCCGCGCCAGCGGGGCGGGTGGCCAGCACGTCAACAAGACCGACTCTGCGGTGCGCATTACGCACATCCCGACCGGCACCGTCGTGGCCTGCCAGGAAGAGCGCAGCCAGATGAAGAACCGCAACAAGGCGATGTCGCTGCTGCGTTCGCGCATCTACGAGGCCCAGAGGCGCGCCGTTGATGCCGCCCGTGCCGCCGAGCGCAAGGAGCAGGTTGGCTCCGGCGATCGCTCCGATCGCGTGCGCACCTACAACTTCCCGCAGGACCGCCTGACCGACCACCGGTTGAACAGGAACTTTGCGCTGGCTCAGGTGATGGAGGGCAAGCTGGACCCGATCATCGATGGTCTGCAGCAGAACCTGCGCGAGCGTCGAATCGCTGAACTGTAACCGAGCCATGCGGTCGGCACGGCCGCAGGCAACCCCGCTGCGGGCCGCCCAGTGCCTTTCAGGTCGCCACTCAGCCAGAAACCGCACTGCAAACTGAACCGGACAGCCACTTTTCACGTGCCTGCGTTCCACCAACCCCTCCAATCGTGACGCCTTCATTCGTGGTGTTTCTTTCGTGACTGAAAGTCCCGAATCCGCCACGATCTTCGGCCCGAAACCCCTCTCCCGACCGACTCCACGGAGCCAGAACTGATGACCGATACCGGAACCCCTGCCGACCTTGCGTCTCTCGAGCCTCTCGAACCACTCGAAGCTCAGCCACAAGTCCAGCAGGACCCGATGGCCGCACAGCGCGCTGGCCTCCCGGCTCCCGCGTTCAACATGTACTGCGGCGACAAGACGTTTTACCGCTTCTTGTTCGCGGGCGTGATCATGTTCGTTGGCTGCATGATGCCGTTCTCTGCTGAGATCGGTCGCGCCGGCTACCAGACGCTCGCTGGCGGCTTCTACTTGCTGATTGCCATCGCGATGATTTGGTCGTGGTGGGCATCGATCGCCAACAACCGTCCGACCGGACTGAAGTGGTTGCTGTTCTCGATGTTCCCGCTGATCGGCGGTGCGTGGACCATGATCGTCTTCGATCCCGTTGCTGCTCACGAGTCGGCGCGCGCGCTCGGCTACATGCCGTCGAACATCCCGTTCTCGGAAACGTGGGGCGATCTGTTCTCCGACATCGGTTCGTCGCTGGCCAAGAAGAAGGATGCGCCGGCGCGCGTCGAAGGCTTTTGGCGCTTGATGGGCCCGGGCAACGTGATGATCTTCCTTGGTGCTTTGATTGCCGAAGCCGGCTTCATCATGGGCGTCGTTGGTGGTGCCAAGCAGAACAAGAACGCCACCAAGCAGAAGCAGATGAAGGCAGCGGAACGCCGTCGCAAGTGAGCGACGGCGCAGCCAACCAGCGCCCCGGCGGTCAAACGCCGGGTCGCAAGAATCCGAGCAGCGCAGGCGCGATGCACACCGTGATGAGTGTGCTGCGCGGCGCGGAAGGTTGGCTGAAGAAGCGCAACATCGAAGCGCCCAAGCGATCGGCCGAGTTGTTGCTCTGCAAGGTCCTGCGCCTTGGCCGCCTCGAGCTATACCTCGAGCACGATCGTCCGCTCAACGAGCAAGAACGCAATACGATGCGCGACCTGATGGTGCGTCGCGGCGATGGCGAACCCGTTGCACACTTGCTCGGCAGTTGGAGCTTCCGCGGTCACGAACTCGAAGTCGGGCCGTCGGTGTTGATCCCGCGTCCAGAGACCGAAGAACTGGTCGATATCGCGATCGAGAGTCTTGGCGGCGCTACCGGTGCTGGCAAGCGAGCGATCGATCTCGGCACGGGCAGTGGCGCAATCGCGATTGCGCTAGCAATCGAACTTCCGGATCTCGAAGTGTTCGCGACCGACGCCAGCCAGAATGCGCTCGCCGTCGCGCGCAACAACGCGAGCGCCAACAACGTCACCGAGCGCGTGCAGTTCGAGCACGGATCGTGGTGGCAGGCGGTTCCCGATGATCAGGTGTTCGACCTCGTCGTCAGCAACCCACCTTACATCGACCCGAAGGCACTCGATGGTCTCGAAGAGGACGTGCGCCGCTTCGAGCCCCCGCTTGCGTTGTTCTCCGCGCCAGGCGATGTCGTCTCGTGCTACCGAGAACTTGCCGCCGGTCTCGAACAACATCTACGTCCGGGAGGTTGGTTCCTCGCCGAGACGGGAGTGGGGGCCGACGTTGCTTCTCGCGATGTGTTCGCGGCGTTGCCGTTCTTGCAGCACGTTGCGTTGCGCGACGACTTGTCCGGCCACGCGCGCTTTGTGATTGCGCAGCGGGTGTCGTGATCGTGGCTAGCGAATCCGTCGCTAAAGAATCGTCGCTAACGAATCGTCGCTAACGATCGACTGCGAACGAATCGTGACTGGGCTCTTCTAAGCACGAACGCGTCCACAGACTGACGCGAACTTGCCAGGCGAACTCGCTAGACGATCGTGCCTTTGCTGACGTAGCCCTTCAGCGAGGCCTTCGTCACTGGCTTGATCTCGGTGAAGTAGATCGCGATGTCCCACGACGGCTTGCCTCCCTGAGCTTCAATGCGATCACAACGCACGACGGCGCCGGTCACGTGATGGCGATCGGTCTGGCCCGGTAGAGCAAAGTCGATGCCCACCAGCGTCATCTCGTCGATCGGAGCCGGCGCATCGCACGCCATTCCGATCTCGGAAATGTCGCGAAGCATGCCCGGCTCGGCGAGCGTGTCTGAGGACAGGTTGACCGGAAACGAGGCGGCTGCGCGCAGGGCGCGACGGCGTTCGGACTGCGGTGTCGGCTGTGTCACTCCACAAAACGTAGCCAAATCAGGGTTTGGGCGCCAGCGGGAGGGCTGTGATGGAACCCGAGGACGTTCGCGTCTAGGATGCCTTCTTCCTGTTCCACCGGCCGGTGGACCCCCCTAGGCGACAGAGAATAAGAGACTTCACCCGTGGCGAACTTCAACAAAGTCATTCTGATGGGCAACCTGACCCGCGACATCGAACTGCGTCACACGCAGGGCGGCATGGCCATTGCCAAGTTCGGCATGGCGATCAATCGCAAGACGTCGTCGCAGAGCGGCGAAGCCAAGGAAACGACGTGTTTCGTCGATTGCACGGCATTCGGCAAGTCGGCAGAGCTGCTCCAGCAATACGTGCGCAAGGGCAGCCCGCTGTTCGTCGACGGTCGCCTGGAGTTCTCCACGTGGGAAGCCAAGGATGGCGGCGGCAAGCGGAGCAAGCTCGAAGTCGTCGTCGAGAACTTCCAGTTCATGAGCACCGGCAACCGTGAAGGCGGCGCCGGCGGCGGTAGTGGCGGCGGTGGCGGTGGCGGTGGCGAACGCCGCGGCGGCGGTCGTCCGGCACAGGAAGGTGCTGCCGGTGGCGGTGGCGAAGTCGACTACGGCGACATCCCGTTCTAGGTCGCGCGTCTGAGTCTCGCGATGGCCTCCGCTCGTGGGGGCCGCGCGTCCGCCGTCGCACCCCAGGTTGTTGCTTGGCGTCGACGAGCGATGATTGTAAGCCAATTTCGCACAGCGACCTATGAGTTCCGCGTGGTTCTGCCGAAGGACTCTCGCCGCCAGATGCATTGTCCGATGACGCTTGTGTCCTGGGCGTATCCGGCGATGAATCCCATGGCAGGAACGGTTGGCGGCGGTCGATGCGATGCGTCCTTGGATCAACCAATTCGTCATGCGTTGTGCCGGATTGCAATTGTTCATGGCTGCTGGCCAGTGCATGCCATCCTTGCGTAGAGCGCGCGTCGGTAGCTCCCTCCAGTTTCCGACCCTCGCACGCTCCCTCATCCTCGGGCACCGCCTTGGCTCTCGCCTCTTACTCCATGGCCTTGCTCCGTAAGCTCCTCGGATCTGCCACGCTTCTAGCTGCTGCGCTGGTCCCATGCGCCCCTGTCGAAGCGTAGAGTCCGCCTCCCGGATTGACCTGCGAGACGTTGGTGGACGGCCCGCTGCAAAGCGCGACCGCGATGGCATTCTTGCCAGATGGGCGTTTGCTGATGACCGAACGTGAGGCCGGCAACATCCGCCTGTTCGCGAACGGCCAATTCGATCCAACTCCTTGGGCGACGATCGCCGTGCACAACGGTGGTCCTTGGGCCGAAGGCGGTCTTCTTGGTATTGCGGTCGGCCCGCTGTTTCCGAGCAACGGCCATATCTACGTGTTCTTCACGGCGCCGTGGCTCTGAGAACCAGATTGCGCGACTCGAAGAATTGAACGGTCAGGATCCGGCTACGCGGTGACGACTGGTCCTGATGGCAACCTGTGGTATCTGACCAACGACGCCGGTGGCTTTGGCGCCGATGAGTTGGGTCGCTACGTGCACGCGAGCGAAGCGTCGCCGTCGCTGCAAACGTCATCGGTTTCGAACCAGACGATTGGCGCTTCGGTCACCGTTTGCGTGCACGCGCAGAGTGGCTCGATCGCGGTTTCGTGGTTCTCGCAGACGATGCTCCCGACGCCGCTGTGGACGCCGTTCGGCAACCAGTGGGTGCCGACCGATGTGTTGATGCACCCGTTCGCGATCAGCAACGATAGCCGTGGCTACTTGGAACTGTCGGTGCCGAACATGTCGACGCTGCTTGGCCTGTCCTTCTTCTGGCAGGCGATGGTGATCGATGGGCAGCAGCAGTTGGTGCTGACGAACCCGTGCGAGCAGACCGTTCGCGGCTAGGCCGCAAGGCAGGGTACGCGTTTGCCGTCCGCCCGCGAACATGATGGGCTGCCGGGCTACTGAGGCGGCTGTGCTCGCGGTGACCTCGTCAGGTCCGCGCCGTCTCGCGCTCCATCACGGCGCGCGGACGAGCTCGCTGACTAGCCCTTCTTCTGTTCCTTCTTCCAGCTGTCCTTCAGACCCACCGTGCGGTGGAACACCGGCTTGCCCGGTTCGCTGGTCTTCGGGTCGCAGTAGAAGTAGCCGACGCGTTCAAATTGGAACGCGTCGCCGCCGTTCGCTTCCAAAAGGCTTGGCTCGCACATCGCCTTCTTGATGACGCGGCTGTCCGAACGCAGGATCTTGACGAACTCGTCGCCATCGGTGCCCGCCGGGTCCGCTTCGCTGAATAGCGGCTCAAACAGGTGTGCGTCGGCCTCGGCAGCGTGTTCGGCGGAAACCCAGTGGATCACGCCCTTGATCTTGCGGCCGTCGGATGTCTTGCCATTGGCGCTCTCCGGGTCGTAGGTGCAGCGCACCGTCGTGACGTTGCCGTCGGCGTCTTTGTCGTAGCCGGTGCACTTAACGGCGAAGCCAAAGCGCAGGCGGACCTCGCGATCAGGGGCGAGCCGGAAGAACTTCTTCGGTGGTTCTTCCATGAAATCGGCGCGATCGATCCACGCTTCACCGGTGAACGGCACCTTGCGTGTGCCGGCGCTTTCGTCCGATGGGTCGTTCTTGACGTCCTTCCAGACGACTTCGCCGGCGGGCCAGTTTTCGATGACCAGCTTGATTGGGTCGAGCACCGCCATGCGTCGCCACGTGCGCGTGTTGAGCCAGTCGCGCGTGAAGAAATCGAGCAGGCTCAGTTCGTGCGTGCCGTTGACCTTGGCAACGCCGACGTGCTTGCAGAACGCGACCAGTGCCTCCGCGGGCACGCCGCGACGACGCAGGCCGCGAATCGTGGGCATGCGCGGATCGTCCCAGCCGTCGACGTGGTTGTCTTCGACCAGGCGCAGCAACTTGCGCTTGCTGGTCAGCATGTATTCGACGTTGAGGCGGGCGAACTCGATTTGCTGCGGGTGGTGGATGCCTAGCTGTTCGCAGTACCAGTCGTAGAGCGGCCGGTGGTGTTCGAACTCGAGCGTGCACAGCGAGTGCGTGACGCCCTCGATCGAATCGCTCTGGCCGTGCGCCCAGTCGTACATCGGGTAGATGCACCATTCGTCGCCGGTGCGCTGGTGGTGGAGATTGCGCACCCGATACATCGCCGGGTCTCGCAGGTTGAGGTTGGCGTGCGCCATGTCGATCTTGGCGCGCAGCACCTTCTCGCCATCCGCAAAGTCACCGGCCTTCATGCGGCGGAACAGGTCGAGGTTCTCTTCGGCAGAGCGGTCGCGGAACGGGCTGTTGGTTCCCGCGGTATGCGCCGTGCCACGGCCCTCAGCCATCTGTTCGGCCGTCTGGTCGTCGACGTAGGCCAGGCCCTTTTCGATTAGTTGCTCCGCCCAGGCGAACAGCTGCCCGAAGTAGTCCGACGCGTAGACCATGTCGTCCCACTTGAAGCCGAGCCATTGCACGTCTTCCTTGATGGCGTCGACATACTCCTGTGCTTCCTTCTCAGGGTTGGTGTCGTCCATGCGCAAGTTGCACTTGCCGCCGAACTCTTGGGCGATCGAGAACGACAGCGTGATCGCCTTGGCATGGCCGATGTGCAGATACCCGTTGGGTTCGGGCGGGAAGCGCGTCTGGATCTGCTGCACCTTGCCTTCTTGGAGGTCCGCACGGATGCGGTCCCGGATGAAGTCGGTGGCGGCCTCAGGCGAGGTCCCGTCAGATTTGGAGTCAGCAGGTTCAGTCATGATTGGATTGCGAGCACGATCGCGGTCTGGCGGCTCGATTGCAATCGAACCGACACGCCTTGGTTCGTTATGCCGCGGTTCGTTATGCTGCTCGCCGATGACGGTCACCAAGTCCAAGGCAGAGAAGACGCGCGAGGTGCTCTCGTTCTTGCCCCGGCAGGATCGCCATAAGCCCAAGGGGCCGGAGATCAAGAAGTCCAAGATGGCGCGTTGGCGCGCGATTGTGCTGATTGCCGTGCATGTCGCGATCGGCATCCACATCTGGCACTGGCTGGCGACCGGGGAGTCGATGACGCCGGTTGAGCCGTCGGAGGCGATGGAGACGATCGAGTTGGGCCGGGTCAATGCAGGCTTCATCCTGTTCTTGGGCCTGATTGCATCGACTGTGATCTTTGGCCGATGGTTTTGCGGTTGGGCCTGTCATGTTGTGGCGCTGCAGGATCTGTCGGCTTGGCTCCTGAAGAAGTTTGGGATGCAGCCGCGTCCGGTGCGGTCCCGTCTTCTGGTGTTCGCGCCGTGGGTGGTGGGGTTCTATATGTTCCTGTGGCCGCCGCTGCAGGCTTGGATCTGGGCGACGTTCCAGGTTGGCGAGCCGAAGGTTATTCCGGCGATCGACGATTGGACGTGGGAGCCTACGACGACCGACCTATTGGTTCGGTTCCCCGGGCCATGGATGGCCATCGGCACGTTCCTTGTCGTCGGATTCCTCATCGTGTGGTGGCTCGGCGCCAAGGGATTTTGCACGTATGGCTGCCCTTACGGCGCGTTCTTCTCGGTGGCGGACCGCGTCGCGCCGATGCGTATTACCGTCAACGACAACTGCGAGCACTGTGGTCACTGCACGACTTCGTGCACCAGCAACGTTCGCGTGCACGAAGAAGTCGCTAAGTACGGTCAGGTAGTCGACCCAGGCTGCATGAAGTGCATGGACTGCGTCTCGGTTTGCCCGACCGATGCGTTGTCGTTTGGCTTTGCGAAGCCGACGCCATTCAAGGCTAGCCAGCAGCGAATCAAGGCGCGCGCCGACTTCGCGTGGTGGGAAGAGATCCTCATGGCGGCGGTCGCCTTCGTTGCTGTGCAGTGGACGTTCCGCGGTGCGTGGTTTGGAGAAGGCATACCGTTTTTGATGGCGGTTGGCCTCGGCGTGATCACTTCAGTGTTGGTGCTGCTGTTGGTGCGTCTGGTCGTCAAGAAGAACGTGACCTTCCAGCACACCGCGCTCAAGCAGGACGGCAAGCGGAGCACGACTGGGTGGGTAGTCATGGCACTGTTGATCGGTTGGGTGCTGTTCAGCGCGCACACATTCGTCGGCCACCGTTTGCGCGGTCCCGCGATGGAGCAGGCCGAGCAACCATGGCTGATGAAGTTCTACCGCGGCGAGGGCGACCCCAAGGTGCTTAATGAGCTGCTCGAAGAAGTCGAGGCGGCAGCTGACTGGACGTTGCTGCCAGATCCTAAGCTACGCGAAGTGCGCGCGATGATGCGTGCTTGCGTCGGTCGCCATGATGAAGCTGAGGCGGAACTGACGGAGATGTTCGAGGACTACGGCAGCTTGTACCATCCAGAAGCAAAGATGACGTTGGCCCAGTACTTCGGAGTCAAGGGGACACGATTCGAAGCGGCCGAGGCGCTGCTGATCGAGGTGTCAACGAATGATCCGAACAATCCTGCGGCGCCGCGATTGCTGCACCGTGTTCGCATCAAGCGCGGCCAATAGCGTCGTCGCGTTTACCTGCGGTGACCTGTGGCATGTGATGAGAGTGGCGCGAGTCTGAACCGCGGTGGCTTGACGCCACACGCGGTGTCCTTGGCCTCTCAGCTCGGCCGAGAAGGAAGGAGTCACTCCATGCGGACACTACAGCCGGAGTTTGGCGTTGCTCTACTCTTCGCTAGCCCGCTCGCCACCCATTGGTCCGTTACTACTCCTCTCATTCCGATCGTCACGGCCGTGTTGCCGGCCGGACCGCAGGTCGCCACCCAGATATGCGTTCCCAATCTGATGTCCCTGGTAGGTAGCGGCGTCTGGCTGCAAGTCATCCAGGTAAGCGGCTCCGGGATTCGCGCTTCGACAATTGTCGGCGAAATCATCCACTAGAAGGCAGGCAGAATGGCCTGGCTAGCAGCCCGCCAAGTCAAAGAGCTTGGAAGCCTCGCAGTGCTCAGTTCTTGTTGGTTTCGATGAACGTGCGGATGTCCGCGAGCACCGTCACGATCTGCTTTTGGATCGCTGCCGGCGCCTTCACCAAGATTACGCCGCGCGCCTCTGGTCGAACCGTGTAGGTGCCCTTCGGCAGTTGCGATAGCCCTGTGGCGTCCACAATGCTGACCAGCAACGCGTACATCGGCATATACGGTTTGGTGCCTGCCTTCTTAGCCACCACAAGGTCTTTCACCTCGTAGGTGCGGGTTACGTTTGAGTGCTTGTCGACGCTTTCACAAGACGCGGTCAGGGTGAGGAGGGCTGCTGTGCAGCCAGCGAACAGGAGTCGTTTTCCGTGCATATCCGTGCTTCCAGAGCGAGCCGTTAGAGGCCCGAGTGTGCGCAATATTCCGGGCCCCTGTTTGGGGCGAGCGCGCCGGCGAGATTGTAGCGAACGAGATTGAGGCTCTTGACGCGGATCTCGATTGCCGATACTTGTCGCTCCAACAACTCATCCAGACCAGCCGAGGGACGGGCCCGACGACGCTGGGGCAACCACGAGTGACGATCACTGATCGTCATACGCAGGTGCCAAATCCCACGGCCAGTCACTCAATTCCCTCCGGGGAGTCGGGTGGTCGAAAGATGAGTCTGCTAAGCACTCCGGCAACGGCGTGTGCCTGTGGGCATACGTGGCGGCAGTGTGCGGCGGGCGCGTCTGCGACGTCTGCGAGAGCAGAACCGGCACAACGGAACTGGTGATGGGCCCTTCTAAGGACTGTT
>JBNMND010000201.1:0-10372 GCA_051274975.1 Planctomycetota bacterium
CCCGCTGGCGGTGACAGCTTTCCGCGAGAAGTTTACGTGACCGCGGTGCCGCTTTTCCGCCGCGACTACTTGCCAGGCTTCTGCGCGCCCCTCGGCCTTGGCACTGAGAAGTTGGTGAACGTCTTGCCGTCGTAGCGGCACGCTCCAGCATCGACGTGTGCGAACCAGATGTTGCCGGCCTTGTCTTCCAGCATGCCGTAGACGTTGTCGCTGTTGAGCCCGTCGTTCTTGGTGAAGTGTTTGAACGCTTTGCCGTCGTAGCGGGTTGCGCCGCCATCTTGGCCCGTCGGGAAACCACCCGGATGTCCGATCCAGACGTTGCCGGTGCGATCGATGAGCAGCGAGCCGGCGAAGTCTGCCATCAGCCCGTTCTTCATCGAGAAGGTCGTCACAGTTTTGCCGTCATAGCGATAGGCGCCAGCCTCGCCGCCGAACCAAAGGTCGCCAGAGGGCGCGACCGCCATCGAGCGAATGTTGCGGAACGACCCGCCAACCTGATCGGCGAGGTTCGCGAACGTCTTGCCGTCGTAGGAGCAAATGCCGCCCTGCGTGCCAAACCAGATCTTGCCCGAGGCATCTTGGCCAATCGTGTAAATCGAGTTGTGAGGCAGCCCGTGCGCCGTGGTGAAGTTGCTCAGCGACTTGCCGTCGTAACGACTCACACCGCCTTCGGTGCCAAGCCAGATGTTCTGGTCGCGGTCCTCAAAGATCCAATTCACGTTGTTGTGGGCCAAGCCATCCGTGGTCATGAACTTCTTGAACGTCTTGCCGTCATAGCGCGTCGCACCACCGGTCATCGAGCCGAACCAAAGGTCGCCTGAGCTGGCTTCCAGCAACGAGAAGATCCGCACCTTCGGCAGCCCAACCTCTTCCCCGAAGTTGGTGAATGCCTTGCCGTCGTATCGAATCGGACCACCAAAGGTCGCGAACCAGATGTGGCCTTCGCGATCCTGAAGCATGTTGCGAATGATCACCCGCGGCATATGCGCAGTCGACTTCGCCCCAGTCGGCTGGAAGTACGGATCCTGCTTCCGCATCTGCACGTAGTCGCTTGTGAATCCCTGCGACAGTGTCGTCACGGTCGTGCTGATGACGGCAAGTAACGGCAAGAACATCGCGAGTGCATAGTGACGCTTCATGGTCCCAGTCTAGCGCCCGGTTTCGCAAACGATGTCAGCACCACGTCAGGTGTAGGTAAGGTGCCCAGCTCTTTCTGCAAGGCTTCGCGCTGGATCCGTTCGCCGGTCCAATGCCGCTCCTTACCACAAACGCCATCGAGTGGTTGATCAGCGACGTTTAGTCGTTGCGCACGAATAGGAAGTCACCGGATGGCAAACACTGTGTTGCGTGCTGTGGCCGGTCGTGCCCCGCGCGTTCTGCTACCAGCAAGCTTCGGAACTTTCGACCAGGCGGGCGAGCATTTCGTCGCAAGCCTCGCGAACTGCATCGGGCACGTCGGGCGCCGTGTCCCGAGCAATGCTGCGCGAGTGGATGTCTTCGATCATCGCCGGGTAGAACTGGAACTGCGCGAAGTCGGTCGCCCGTCGGATCCACTCCGCGGGTTGTGACACAAGTAGCTCGTAGCGCATCGCCCGCGCCCTGTTTGGGTGCTCGGCTACGCCATGTTCGAAGAAGTGCGTGTTGCGCAACCACCAAAACGTTGCCGCCGCCGCAGCATCGGTCGTGCATTCGGCAGCTAGCGCGTCGAATTTGGTGCGCGCATCTTCGCCGATGTTCTCATTGCGCCAACCGAGCCATTGCTCGTCACTTCGCGCAAATGCGTCGATGACATCTAGCGAATGGCCTGGCCACTTGCGAGCGGTCGAGTTCGCGACGTCCCACCAGTTGCGGTACATCCAGATTGCGCAGCTGTTGTCGAAGTGCGCCAGCAACGTGTGGAGCCACTGAGAATCGCACAGAGGTTTGATCGCGATCGAGGGCCGAGGGCATTGTTCGATAGTTTTTTGAAGCTGCGCAATCGAGATCAGCCGGTGGTCGACCATGATCGGGTGGCTCGCCTCCTGATGGGTCTCGATCTCTGGCGAGCGACCGAGGGCCTGCATCAGCATCGTCGTGCCCGAGCGTTGGTTGCCTACGACCGTGAGTAGGCGTTGAGTAGTTGCGACCATGGCAGGTAGGAGGAGGGGGCGGACCACATTACACTTCGTCGCGCACCGATCCTAACTGGAGCGAGAACGGCGGGTTGTGGGACGGCCGCGGGGATGTTGCCTGTTTCATGCCTCTCCCATCGTAATTACGATGCTGCCTTTCGTCATGACTATAGACATTCCTTTCGACCTCGAACAATTGAGGCCGATCACGGCCTCTACTGACGTTTGACTCATTGCAGCTCGAATTGGAACGTCGCACTATCGATTCCATGGAGCAGCAAGTGGCAGGCATGACTGTGAAGAACCCGATCGCGAACCCACGTGCAGCGTCCTCAGTGTCCGACTGCAAGGCTGTGTTTTTTGCCGCGTTGCTACTTGCTGGTGGCGCGCAGTTGCTCGCACAGGATGCGCCGGGGTTCCGCGCCGAGTTGCGATCCATCACCGAAAGCACCGAGGCGAATTGGTCGGTGGCCGAGGAACAGCTGACGGCGCTGCTTGCGAAGCACAAGGATGCCGACTACGTGCGACATGCGCGCACCGAGATTGTTGATCTGCATCGCCGTCTGGCATTCGAAGCATCGTACACCCAGCCGGATCCGGATGACCTCATCAGCGGCGATCTCGTTTCGTACAAGGCTAAGACCGGCAAGATCAAGTTGGTCTACACGCGGAAGACGTTGGCAGACTTCAGTGATCCGAACCAGCCGAAGCCTGTCGTGAAGCCCAAGTACAGGCCCGGCCAGTTGCCGCGGTTTGAGATGCCTGCGGTGCGTCGACGAGGCCCCGAATACCGGCCGCGGATTCATCCAGCACAGTTCAAGTCGTGCAAAATTGAGGTGACTGGGAAGAGCTATGATGGCACGGAGTTGCTGACTGGAATCAACCACGCAGGCTTGTTTCGAATCAACGCTGGAAGGCCGCGCGTGATGCCCTACGGCTCAAGCAGGTTTAGCCCGACGTTGATCATTCGACGGACGGGTGAGCAGGATGTCGACCTGTTCCGCACAGCGTGGCTGCCGAAGAAATCGTCCACGGGAAAGAAGCGGAAGTCGCTGTGGCCGGTCGAGCTTGGCCGGAAATACACGGTGCTTCTTGAGGTGATGCCGAAGAGTCTGCACCTTCGCATCAATCGTAAGTCGGTCGTCAAGGAGAGCTGGCGAGGTGCGGTCGCCGGCAGGATTGGCATCGTCGATTCGTCGTTCGACAAGTTGACGCTCACAGGCAAAGTTGAGCCTGCATGGATCCACGGCTTGCTCGACGACCACCGCCAGGTCGCGCACAAGAAGTTCATCGCGGGCTATAAGTCGAATGCACAGCTTCCCGCGTGGATGTTCACGGCGCCCAAGGTTGTGGTCGACAGTTCGGGCTCGAAGTCTCAGCGCTACTACCCTGGCACGGAGCGTCCGAAGGACCTCGAGCTTGTGAAGGGTGTGCTGGCGGATCTGAACAAGGGCCGCAGTACGCGCGTGCTGTTCCGCATGGCTTTATGGAAGCCGGAGCAGGTGCCGGCCCTCGTTAAGCAGTTCCTTATGAGCTACGCGTACTTCGTCGGTGGTAACTTCAAGAAGTCGATCGACCTCGGTGAACAAGTCGTCGCCGCCGACCCGAACTTCTGCAATGGTCACGTTGTGCTCGGCAGGAGCTATTTGGCACTGCGGCAGATGGAAGCGGCAGAACAACAGTTTCGCGAAGTCCTCAAACTGCAGCCGAATTTGGCCAATGCCCACCGCGAGCTCGCCTTGGCGTTGGTTGGGCAATCGAAGCCTAAGGACGCGCGGCGAGTCTTGGGCGACGCGACGTCTCGCGGCTGGGGCAACGACCTCTTGCATGCCATGCGACGGCGGGTCGATCGCATCATTGATGGGCCGACGTTCGGCAAACGCTTCACGGTCGAGACGAAGCACTACGTTATCACGTCGGACATTGACGAAGCGGTTTGCAAGTCAGCTGGCAAGGTGCTCGAGGGAGCGCTCGCCTACTACTGCAACATGCTCGGCAACGTGCGCAACAAGTTCGAGAACGGGCAACGCTTCAAGGTCTACTTGTTCTCCGGCGAGCAGGGCTACAAGCGTTACCTCGAGGGTCTCGAGCTGCGCATCCCAATCCATACGGCCGGAGTCTACAGCCCCGAACTGCAACAGCTGTTGATCTGGAACCTGTCGAATCGCACCGACATGTTGCGCACCATCCGGCACGAAGGCTTCCATCAATACTTCGACATGTTGGCCGCCGACACGCCGGTGTGGCTGAACGAAGGCCTTGCCGAATACTTCGAAGTGTCGCGCTTCAATGTGGGCAAACCATCGGCTGGCGTTTTGCGGCCGCGGCACGTGCGGACTCTGGCGTTGGTCCGCTCCAACGCGCGTGATCCGTTGGACGACTTTATGCAGACCACGCCGCGCCAGTTCTATGGCCCGAAAGCGTCGCTGAACTACTCGAAATCGTGGGCGCTTGTGCGCTACCTGCGCGGTGGCACTCCGAAGGTTCGCGCCGTGTTTGACCGACTCGTGCGCGCGCTTAGCAAAGGCAAAAGCCGCGACGAAGCGTTGGCCGAAGCTCTCGAAGGCGTCGACATGGAGCGCCTGACGAAGGGGTATTGGGCGTCGATCGACAAGTTACTCGCCAAGAAGTGACGCGCGCTTGTGGCGTTGACGGAAGGTTGCTGCCAGTGATCGCAAAGCTCGGGATTCGCTGTCACCGCTGGGGTTGCTAGGATGTGTTTTTTGGTCCTGGCACCGTACGCACATCCTCATGAGTAAGCCGTTCTCTCTGGAGTTGACGATTCAGGCCTCGGGTGGCGCGCTGGGTCGCGTTGGTGTGCCTACGACGTTTGGCAGGTTCTGCATGTTGCATGCGCCGGGATCGAGTCTTTCGGATGCGGGAGTTTCGTTCGTTGGCAAGGATCTGCAGGCTGGCAGTTGGCGCGCCTACGAGCAGCCGGTCACGAGTGAGGTAGCGCTCCAGGTTGCGGCGCAGATTGATGCGCTCGGAATGCCTGTGCGCACTCCCGAGGTCTCGCCGGCGTTTGATACGTCGGATTCGTGGACGAATCTCTTGCTGTGGGTGAAGAAGGACGAGCAGTCGATTTCGTTTGAGATCGGAATGCAGTGCTCAGGTTTTGAAGGGCCCGATGCCGAGGCGCTTAGGCGCTTGTTGCACACGTTGTGTTCTCTGTGCGGCTATCAGGGCTTCGATCGTTCCGTGCTCGGGTCGGTTGTTACACCGCTAGCCGTGGGGCCGGTGCCGCCGCCGGAAACGGGGTCTTCATCAGTCTGGAGCACGCCGAAGTTCTGCTCGGCCTGCGGGCATGACGTGAGCGAAGGTGGCTATCCCGACGGCCGCCGTGTCCCGTGTCCGAACGGCGCTTGCCAGCACCTGTTGCCGCCGCCGCATTCCACCTGTGTGAGTGTTGCTTGCGGCCACCTTGCGCCCATGGGATCCAGCTTCTGTTGGGTCTGTGGCGTTGGCCTAACTACTAGCTAGGCGGCAGGCGGCTGCTGGCACGAATGCGTAGCGGTTCTTCCGCGAGCGGGTGCTTCGCCAGCGTTGCAATGCGCGCGTGTGCAGCTGGATCGAGTGTCGAAAGATGCTCGCAAGCGTTGTCGATGGACTCGTCTTCGCAATCCCAGAGAGCCTCGTGCAGAGCATCACTCGCAATCGGCAGTTGCTGCATGCCCGACAGGGCTTGAAGGGCTCGGCGCCGCGCTAGGCTGTAGGTCGCTTGTTCGGCGACTTGCACAAGCAGCGGTGCCGACCGTGGATCGCCGATGCGTCCCAAGGCGATGAGTTCGTCGAGCACCTCCCAGCTATTGCCACTGGCGCCTTGTTCCTCGATGAAGGCTTCGATTCTGGTGCGGTCGTCAGGAGTTGCTTGGGCGCCGAAGATCTTGCCCGCGACCATTTCGAAGTAGCCGCCGCGCGTATGCCAGGCACGCGCCAGCTCGAGCTGCCGATCCATGGGCAAGTGCTGGACGTAGTCCGTTAGCGCGCTGCGGCGCATGCGGTCAAAGCCGTCGAGTCGACGCGTGGCATCCGCAAACACGTCCTCGCGAGCGAAGTAATCGTCGACCACCCATAGCAGGCGTTCGTCGCCGAGGGTGCCAAGGGCGCTGGCCGCCAAGCGCACGCGATCGTAGACCAGATCGTTGTTGACCGTTTTGGCGAGCGCTTCGCGATCTTCTTCCGTGCCGCGTCGACATAGTTCTTCGACGACCGCCCACCGTTGGCTGTGATGCATTTGGCGGCCTAGTTCGAGCAGGTCGGCAATGGACATCTCGCCCGGCAAAGAAGCAGTCGTCTGTCGTCGACGGGACGACTCGGCGCAGTTGGCGACCTGCAGTGCTTCGTGAAGGAAGGCTTTTGCTGCGCGGCCTTCGAGCTCGACGAGCTTGGCCCATGCGAAGTTCCACAACTGGCGGGCGACTCCGGTGACGACCGCTTCATCGCTATTGGTGTCCACAAGCAGCGCCCGTGTTTCCAGGTGACCTAGTCGCCAGGCGCCAGCTAGCACACCATGACCGAGCGCTGAATCGCTGCCTGTCAAGTGAGCGACGATTGGCGCAATGGGGGCGTCGAGAGCGTGGAGCAACTCGGCGTAGTAACGCTCGCGCGATTCGATCTGACCGTCGACTCGCGGGTCGCGGATCACGCATTGCAGCACATCGCTGTGCGCATCGCTGCCCGCCGCAATCGCGGCACGGAAACCGGCGCCTCGGCCCCGTTGGAGTTGGCCCAGGCGGCTGCTATGCGGGGCCGTATCGAGAGCTTCGTCGGTCACAGAGGATGTGTCGCTGGTCGGCGAAGGAGAGTTGCCTAGTTCCGCTTCGTGCGTTCGAGCTTGCCAGAGCCCCGAGAAGGTGGTGGGCAACGGCGGCGTTGGCGCGCGACGCTATGTCATCGCCCTCCTGCGGTCAAAGCCGGCTACGCGCGATGTTACTGATACACCGTGTCGTGAGAATGGCGAGCACGAGCAACGGCCAGAGTAGATGCATGCGATTCGGTGCAGTGGTGCACGGTTGTTGCGTTGGCAGGGGCAGCTTTTGGCAGCGGAGCGAGCAACATGCACCGCATGCAGTTGGTCCAGGCGTATTGGATATGGTCGACGTTGGTTCTGGCTCCGTTCTTGCCGACGCAAGAATTCGGTGGTAAGGCGCGCGGTTCGGCCACGGAAACGCCGGTAGTTTTGGCGCAGCAAGGCGACTCCCCTGCTGCGCGTTTGATCGCCGTCATGCGAGTTTCACTGCGGCAACAGAAGCCGAGCGCCAACTCGGTGAAGTCCAAGACTGGCGATTCGCTGTTCTCAGGGTCGTACGATTGGCACTCCAACCTGTTCGCGCATTGGTGCTTGTTGACGCACGCGCGCCGCACCGCGGACAAGGACTTGGCGAAGTCGATACTCGAGCCTTTGACGGCGATGGCTCTGGCCGAAGAACGGGGCCGCCTAGCCAAGGTCAACTACGAGCGGTCCGGAACCTATCCGTACGATCAGTGCTGGCTCGTGTTGCTGCTCGCGGAGTTGGAACGGCATCGCGAGGTGGCCGCATCAACGCGGGCGTTCCGAGTCGAAGTCGAAGCGCGCATCTTGGACTGGTTGGAGAACTCAGCGTTTCCTGAGATCCCGGCGAAACGGGCGAAGGGCGCACTCGCCGGTCGCAAGATCGTCGGTTGGTATCGTTCGTGGGCGTGGACGTGGTATCAGTTGCGCCGCAGCAATCCGGTGGGGGATGGAGTTCTTGATCGATTACTGAAGTTGCATGCTGCCAAGCTCGAGCCGAACGTCGACCAGATGTTGGCCGAGACTAAGTCCTCGAAGTTCGAGTTCCTTGACGTGCCGATGTTGGCGTTCGTCATCGGTGACGTGCAGCCGTTCGATCGGGAGTTGCCACTGCCTGAGATCGATCAGCAGCGTCCGCTACCGGGCAGCGTCACGCTTCGCGATACCCACACCCTGGGCACGTGGATCTCTCGCTTGTGGCCGTTGGCGATTGCGGCGCGCACTGACGCGAAGGCGCGCGAAGTGTTGGATGCCGAAATCGCGCGCTACATGCAACGCACAGAACTTTGGGATGGTGACTTCCAGGTGATCAGTCACTGGATCCCACAGTTCTTGTGGTTCACGCTGTGGTTGGCGGAACCTCGCTAGTCGGTCGTGCCGCGTTTGGCTCGCCCCATCGGCGCATTGCGCGTAGCTACGGGTTGCCACTGACCTGGTCGTCTTGGTTGGCGTAGTCGGCGGACCAGTTGCCCGAAACAAGCACCTCATTGGGCCCGTAGTCGGCCTTGTAGTGCATCGTCTTGGCGTTCTTGACCCAGTAGCCGAGGTAGTAGTGGGGGATTTGGAGCTCGCGAGTGTGCTCGATTTCGGCGAGCACGGAGAACACCCCAATGCGTCGTTCGCGCAGTTCGGGTTCGAAGAAGTGGTAGACCGCCGACAGCGATTGCGGAGTGATGTCGAGCAGACTGACGCCGATTAAGCGCTCGCCGAGGAAGTAGCGCGCTTCGAGTGAGTCGACGACCTCGCGGTAGAGCATGTCGCGGAAACTGGCCTCGCTTTCATCTTGCGGCGTGTCGGGATGTTGGTGGCGCAAGTAGCGCCGATAGAGTTCGTAGCTGTCGGTTCGGAACTGCGGCGTCGCAAATTCGACGCGCACATCTTGGTTCTTGCGGGCAGTTCGTCGTTGGCTCTTGCTGGCGCGGAAGGTTGCGACGGGTATTCGCATGGTCATGCACGCTTGGCAGTCCGGACAATCCATGCTGTAGAAGATCTGCCCCGAGCGACGAAAGCCGCGGTCCATCAATGCCTCGTAGAGATCCGCATCGAGCGTTTCGCTGGCGAATCCGTATTGCAGCGCCTTGCGATTCGGTAGGTACGGGCATTCGTACAGCGAACTGCGAGGAAGTTCTTGCTGGTCGAGCCACGCAAGGAACGTTTGTTGCCGTTCGCTAGAGTCTGGTGAGCTCATCGACGGTGACAGGCCGGCGCACTTGGCAAGCCGTCGACAACCAGCGGCTTGATTCGCGTTCGCAAGGGGGGAGTCGTCTGCATTAACTTATTGTAGAGTCGTGATGGCGAGGAAGAACCCTAGAGCTGAGCCGCGTCCTTCGAGCGTCCCCTGCAGGAACCCCACAGTTGTCCGATCATCCGCGAGTCCCCGTTCGTGTTGTAATACCGCTACTGGCGGTAGTCGCCTTGTTGTGTTGGTGGTGGTTGGTAGAGGATTCTGTGCCGCCGCCCGTCAACGAGCAGGTTCACACTGACGAGTTGGTTCAGCCGAACGTGAGACCGTCACCTTCGGAGCACATCGAGCGCGACATGTCTTCGGAGCCGGTTGCGGAGCCGTTCGACTATGGCGTCGAGCCGCCGGATGCGGATCTCGAGCATCCGTATGCATTCGCGTTGTCGGTGCACTTGCGTGGTCCGCTCGGGTTGCCCGTTGATGATGCGCGCGTATTTTTGTCGCCGGAGATGGCGGGTTTCTCCGAGTGGCCGGTCGCAAGCTCAGCTGGTAGCGTTCAGACCAGCTGGCGCGGCCGTGCGCGCACCATGCGAGTCCAGGTTGCCGTGACGGCCTGGGGCGTGTTGCAGCCGATCCGAAGTATCGTCGTCGAGGCCGATCTTGCGTCGAGCATTGCCTTCACCGTTACCGGTCGCAACGACGCGCTTAAGGTCTTGCGCCAGGCGGTTGCGCGTGGTGACAAGCTCGATCGGCGGCAGATGTGGAAGGTGATGGACATGATGGAGGTCATGAACCGTCAGAAACTGCGTCGCAAGCGCATGGACTTCTTGGACATCGAGTGCGGGCGCACGATGTTGGAATACAAGTCTCACGGCTGCACGGAGTGTCATGAACGCAGCTTCATCGCTCCCTATCAGGCTGTCGCGCGCAGCGGCACGATGACCGTTGGCTTGCACACGCAGTCCTACTTTGAAGACCTACGTGAATCGCGCATGCGCGGTGAGGATGGCGAGAAGAGGCTGGCGGAAATTGAGGAGGCTCGAAAAGCGCAGAAGGCGGAGCGCAAACGTAAGTCGGCGACGTATCAGGCCAAGTTGACGGGGCGTGTGCAGTTGTCGGATGGATCGACTAAGGGCGGCATAACCGTTGCTTGGATTGGTGCGTCGGGAGCTGTCTTGGCGACCACTACGACCGACCGCCGTGGCAACTATATTCTTGGGCCGATGGCTGGTGGCGATCGGCGGGTGATTGTTGCGGCTGGTCCACTCGGTGGTGCCGATCGCAGTGTGCGTGTTATTCGAACCG
>JBNMND010000202.1:0-10370 GCA_051274975.1 Planctomycetota bacterium
TATGCGTATTGGGGCGAAGACGCGATTGGCCGCTTGCGTGGCATGTTTGCGTTGGCGATATGGGATCGACGTGACCGCACCGTGCTGCTGGCACGTGACCGCATCGGTATCAAGCCGCTGTTTCTATCAACGGTGAAGCGTCCGGGCGGAGCCTCGGCGTTGTTGTTTGCGTCTGAGCTACGTTCGCTCATGGCTTCCGGTTTGATTGAGCGCCGTTTGCACCAACCCGCGCTCGACAGCTACCTTTGGAATGGCTTCGTGGTAGGTCCGGATGCGATTGTCGCCGGAGTGCAGATGCTGCCGCCTGGCACGCTAGCTAGGATCGACCCGCGCGTCCCGCGGTGCGAGCCGCGCAGCTATTGGCAGTTGCCTGTGGAATCGGCGGGTAGGGATGGGGTCGAGCGCTTGCGTCACGAGTTGGGCACCGCGATGCGCCAACACATGGTCAGTGACGTGCCACTTGGCGTGTTTTTGTCGGGCGGTATCGACTCGAGCGCCGTGGCCGCGATGGCAGCGGAGCAGGCCTCTGGCGGCCCAGGTTCGGTGAGGACGTTCAATATATCCTTCGACGAAGTCGAGTTCGACGAGTCGAAGTACGCGAGGGCAGTGGCGGGTGCTCTGGGCACCGACCACATGGATGTTCGGCTGACGCAGGGACACTTCCTTGAGAATCTAGATGATGCATTGTCGGCGATCGACCAGCCGACATTCGACGGCATCAACACCTACTTCGTGAGCCGTGCGGTGCGCGAGGCTGGCATTACGGTTGCGCTCGCCGGCACCGGTGGTGATGAGCTTTTCGGTGGCTACAAGAGCTTCGTGGATGTGCCGAAGTCGGCGCGTGCAGCGCGGCTATCGAGGATGTTGCCGGGAGGGGTGTCTCGCGCCGCCGCTAACGGCATCGCTCGGTGGAAACTCGGCCGCTTTGGCGAGCTTCCACCGCAGACTCGCTGGGGCAAGCTGGGCGACGTGCTGTGTTCGGGGGGAGGTATCCTCGATGCGTATCAGATTTTCTACGGCATGTTCACCGAAGACGTGCATGCGGCATTGCAGGGCGGTCGGCATGCAGCGATGAAGCGTGGCCTCTCCACCGCACGCTCGGCAGAACTTGCCGCGCTCGTTGCCGGTAGTTCACCGCGACACGCGGTGTCGACGTTGGAAATCGCCAATTTCCTCGGCGAGCGGTTGCTGCGCGACACGGATTGGTCCGGCATGGCAGTTTCGCTCGAAGTGCGTGTGCCCCTGCTTGATCATGGCGTTATCGAGGCGGTTGCCGCCGTCGAGTCGGGACGGCGCTACGAGCCGCTCGGCAAGAAGCATTTGCTGCGTGAATTGGCGCTGTCCAAGATCGATGCGGCAATCTTTGATCGGCCAAAGTCGGGGTTCGTGCTGCCTATCGAGGCGTGGTGCCGGCAAGGCCTGAGGGACGAAGTCGCCGAGGTGCTAACCGACAAAGACCTGTGCACGGCGGCAGGCCTTGACCATGCGACGGTCGGTAAGCTTTGGCGTTCGTTTTCGGCTGGTGCGCCGGGCATGTATTGGTCGCGTATCTGGGTGGTGTTCGTGCTGCTTCGATGGTGTCGCGAGCATCGGGTGGCCGTGTAGCAGTGAATCTGTGCAGCGGCACGCTTGCTGCAGCGGGTTTGCATTGGCGGCAAATCCGAAAGGGGTTGCGGGAATCCTGAAGGAGGGCATTTGGCTTTGTGCCAAGGAATCTGGTAGTCCTCGCCACTGCAAGATGGGGATTAGGTGAACTCTGTTGCTTGTCGGTGCCCTAAAGCCAAGCTCTCGAACTACCCATGTCATCGGCTGGATCTCGATGGACGGAGTTCTATTAGTCGCGTTGTGAAACACTCCGTCTGGGTGATTGGCCGCCAGCCGGATTAGGTGGGGTCTACTTCAGGAGTGAGTGTGCTTCTCCTTTGATGAAGTGCGGCCCAACCCGCCTCGCCACAGTCTTTTCCGAACAGGTCGATGACCGACGTGCCCGCCCCCTCAGTATTTGAACCAAGTCAGCTACCTGAGGTAGTTCTGGCTGGCGTGCGGTTGCATGCGATCACGGAAGCCGAGTGTGTCGCTCATGTCGTCGAATCTCTCGAGGTCAACCGCGGCGGCTGGATTGCCACGGCCAACCTGGACCACGTGCGCCGGCTTCGGCGTGCGGAGGAGTTTCGACGAGCCTACGCTGGCGCTTCGGTCGTGGTTGCTGATGGTATGCCCTTGATCTGGGCCTCCCGGTTGCAAGGTTCGCCGCTTCCTGAGCGAGTTGCTGGTTCGGACCTGATTCATAGCCTGACCGCGGGCGCGGCAGCTGGGGGGCGGAGCGTGTTTTTTCTCGGTGGCGATCCCGGCAGTGCTGATGCGGCCGCTGCGCGACTGGTAAAGGATCATCCCGAACTCCGTGTCGCAGGCACGTATTGTCCGCCGATGGGGTTCGAGAAGGATCCCGCGCAAATGGAAGAACTGCGCCGTGCGGTCCAAGAGAACAGTCCAGATATTGTCTTCGTAGCGCTTGGTTCTCCTAAGCAGGAATTGCTCATCTATGAGATTCGCGCGCTATTGCCACAGGCCTGGTGGATCGGCGTGGGTATCAGCTTCAGCTTCGTGTGTGGTGCGGTCCGTCGTGCACCAAAATGGGTGCAGGGCATGGGGCTGGAATGGTTCCACCGCCTGCTGCAAGAGCCACGCAGGCTGGCGACGCGCTATCTCCTACACGGCCCACCGTGCCTCCTGTGGTTACTCTTCAACGCGCTACGTGGCCGGCTTACCAACCGGCGCCGTCGTGACGCGATGCTTTAGACCGGGTCCATCTTCCTGCCATCGTATCGGATGTTCCTGGCCGGCTAGCAACGGTGTGTCGTGCGGTTTGTGAGCTTAGGGCAGCACCACAAGCTGCACTGGATTGGGAAAGAGTTCCAGGCTCGGCGTAAACACGAGTCCCTGTGCCAGTAGGCCAACGCCAGGCGGATTCGTAGCAGGAACCGGAAAGGCAGTCCCCATCTCGCCGTGCTGATCCAGAGCAGCAAAGTCATGACTATGATCGGAAGCAGCGGATCGAAGCTCATCAAGCCCCATTGCAGCGGCAAGGCAGTCGTGCCAGCAAACCCAAGTGCGATCGCATCGAAACCGCCGGGAGAGCCTGAGAGGGATAGTGCCGCGCTGTTGCCACGACGGACGGGAACAGCTGGTCGACCGCCAAAGCCATCGCCAGTAGTAAGTTGGTCGATGCGGATTGTGGCATCGCAACTGGCCGGTTGCAGACCGGTTGTGACGGGGCCCGTTTGCGTGAAGATCATGCCTACGTCCGTAATCTCGTTGGCGCCAATGATGTCAAGGTCGCCATCACCGTTGATGTCGCCTGACGCGCTGGCCCACGGATGCCCTCCGATGGCGACCGATAGCAAAGGACTCGAAAACGTGCCGTCACCATTGCCGATCATGATCAAGAGCCTCGAGGAGAGACTGGACATGACAACGTCCAGGTAGCCATCTTCGTTGGCATCCACCACGTTGAGTTCGGCGCTCGGAGTGCCGTGGTTAGTGGTGTAGGGGGCGGAGGGGAGGAATCCGCCCGTGCCGTCGTTGAGTCAAACCAGAGTCTGAGCTCCGTTCCCGGCCACTACGTCGGGATAGCCGTCGCCGGTGATGAGGTCCATCCAGCCATCACGATTGAAGTCGGCGCTCTCGTGTGGGCTGGGCCAATTGCCACCGTCGCTGACAACGGTCATGGCGCCGAGATTGCCGCAGCCATCGTTCTTGAAGATACGCAGATCGTGGCCGAGTTCGTTGATCGCGGTGATGTCGGGTGAGCCATCCCGGTCGATGTCTCCGCCATGGATTCCGTATGTCGAGATGGAACTCTCGCCGGGCAGGCGGAACGGGATCGTCTGCGTTAACTGGAAAACGCCGGAGCCCGGTGCCGTTGTCACAACCAACTGGAGCTGATAGCTACCAGCCAGTGGCGCGCCTTACGTTGATGTGATCGCGTTGCTCAGGCACATCTGTACTGCGTCACCGACGGACAACGGTTTGTCGGGCTGAAACCTCACGATCGTTTGGGATGCATCTACCGAAATCGTCCCATCCACGACGCCAGTCCAGCGACCGAACACAGAGAAGCTGGACGGCATGACGGTCGCTGGCGCGATCGGGGCCGCGAATTGGATCTCAATTGGCTCAAGCGGACCGAGGAACCTATTGGCCGACGGTGTCGTCGTTGCGACCTGCGCGCAAATGGCGGTCGCCAGGGATAGAACGATAGGCGTGATGTGATTCATGTCGGTCGATTGCGCCGAAAACGAATACGGGCGTAACGCACGCGGAGGTGCTGTTCCCGGTGATGTCTACATGCCGGTTCCCTTTGCCATTGCGGGAATCGTGTGAATGATCAGCTTGATGTCGAGCCAGAGAGACCAGTTGTCAATGTAGGCGAGGTCCATTTCCATCCAGCGATTGAACGAAACCTGGTTGCGTCCCCAAACCTGCCAGATGCACGTAAGTCCCGGCTTGATCATGATGCGTCGGAGTTGCCACGGAGCGTATTCTTCGACCTCGCTGGGAACGGATGGACGCGGTCCGACCAGGCTCATATCTCCGAGCAGTATATTGAAGAGTTGTGGCAACTCGTCGAGGCTGTACTTCCGGAGGTATCGTCCAGCGAGCGTGACCCGTGGGTCATTCGGCATCTTGAATGCAGGCCCGTCTTGCGTGCTCGATTGCCGTAGTAGATGCAGTTGATCTTGAGCACCTAGTGTCATCGTGCGGAACTTCAGACAAATAAATGCCTGGCCGTTCTTGCCGATCCGCGGTTGCCTGAAAAGGATCGGACCGTTGCTGGTGAGTCTCACGGCGAGCGCACACACGGCTAACACCGGCAGCAGTATCAGGATCCCTAGGGTGGCGCCAAGCACATCGATGGTGTGCTTGGATAGTCGTTCCGCAGGCTTGCGGCGGATTGCGCGCATTCCCGGTCGGGCGCGCTCAAACGTTGCCTTTGCGGCCGCTCCCGTGTCATTCGCCCACGTAAGGGAGGCGTTATCAAGGGGGAGCATGGTCCTGGGATTCAGTAGTGCCAGGAGAGCCCAGCCGCACAGCAAGATGAGGCCGGCCGAAGCGATGGGCACATCTAGAACTGTGACTGCGATCAAGGTGGCGCAGCCACCGGCTAGCCCCCACCGCATGGTCACTTGTAGCAGGGCTCGCAGGCGGTTGTTCGGAGCCGAATCAGCTTGGTTGCAGGCCGGCAAGGTGGCGAGGGTCCAAGTCGTTCCGAATAGCAGGAGCAAGACCATTGTGTCCAGCGACGTGTGTCCAACGACGTGTGTTTGGCGACGTTGTGTTTGACGACGTTGTGTTTGACGCGGCGAGAGTCTCACTCAGACCATGGAACGGCAAACCTGCGGTAATTACCGCGGCCAAGACGCATGCCAATTCGATGACATAGCGGGCGCACAAAAGTTGACGAGTGTTACTCACACCGAGGCGAGGAATGCTTGGCGGTCGACACACTCTCCCAGAGGCCGACGCAATTCAAGTATCTAGACAGTAGCCGAAACCGTTGGGTTTGGCAACTGGGTAAGGGCTGCCTCCCACGCGGTGTGATGTAACGTTGTTTTGTTTGTGATCGGTGTTGGTGGTTAGTTCGGACGAACTGCACGCTCGGGTGCGGCGGCGTCGATCACCTATGCCCTATGCCCTCTGGCGTCGGTGGGTTGCAGGCCGTATCAAAGGGGACTCGCGCTTCCGCCGATTCTCACTCTGATGTCATCCACTAGTCTCGCCGCCGTCTTCTTCGGTTCTGACACGCTTTTGCTTCAGTGTCTCGAATCGTGGCAGCACAACGGCCACCGTGTGGTTGCGGTTGTGACCGACGCGGAAAAGGTGCGCCGTCACTGTGCCGAGAAAGGTTTGCCGTGCGTGGATGACGCGGCTGCTTTGATAGAGAAGGTCGCTGGTGAAGAGTTTGATGTGCTGTTTGCCATCACCTGGTTGCACATATTGCCGGAGCCCCTGCTGCAACTGCCGCTGCGCGCGGCGATCAACTTCCATGATGGTCCGCTACCTCGTTACGCGGGGCTCAACGCGACTTGCTGGGCGCTGCATGCCGGTGAGCGTAAACACGCGGTGACATGGCATGTCATCGAGTCGGTTGCCGACACGGGCGCAATTCTGTTGCAGGAGCGCTTTGATGTTTCTGTTGACGACACGGCATTCACACTCAACGCCCGCTGCTTTGAGGCGGGACGAGAGTCGTTCGAAACGTTGACCGGCCAAATCGCGGCCAATGCATTGTCTCCGCAGCCGCAGGACCTGTCAGTTCGCAGTTACTTCGGTCGTAACGCTCGGCCTGATGGGCTGGCTGTTATCGATTTCCATCGGCCGACTGCCGACGTGGCTCGGCTCGTGCGCGCGTTTGATCACGGTGGTTATCGCAACCCGATCGCAGTGGCCAAGTGCCGGGCGAGCAAGGGAGTGTTCGTGCCTGGTGGGGTCGAGGAGGTTGCCAAGGCAACCGCAGTGGTGCCCGGCACCGTTACAGTGGTCGGGGACGACTTTGTGCAAGTGGCTTGTACGGATGGTGAGGTCAAGCTGTTGCGGCCCCGCGGTCTCGACAATCGGGAACTAGATGCGAGTGCTTTGAGCAGCCTCGGGGTTGCGGTGGGAACCCAGTTGCCGGTCGCGGATGACGCAGTGACTGCGAGCTGGACGGCCGTCGGAAAGGCTGCGGCAAATAGCGAGCACGATTGGCTTGAGGTCTTGGCGGCGCACGTGCCGTTACCGGTGCCGGGCGGCTCGCCTTCCAGTCGGCCTGCTGTGCCAGCGGAGTTCGCGGTGGATCTCGGTGGCCAAGTGAGTGCCGGCAAGGCCGCTGCGATGGTGGCGTGTTTCCTTTCACGCAACAGTGCCACCGCGACCTTCTCACTGGGCTTGCGTAAGTCGCCTGCGGTGTCTACTGAGGCTGCCGGTAGATTCGTCGCAGACTGTCCTCCGGTGATCTTTGAGTTCGCCGCGGAGGTAAGTGTGACAGAGGGGTGCCGTGCGGCTGCGGCGGCGATGGATGAGGCAATGGCTCGGGGGCCGTTGTTGCGTGAGGTCTTGGTGCGCCATGCCGATCGACTTCCCACGTCCACGGTATTGGAGCCCGTTGTGCAACTCTGGCTCGTTGAGGCACCCGTGGTGATTGCACCCGGAGGCTTGGTCTTTGCCGTTTCGGATGCGAGTTTGACTCTGTGCTACGACCGAAATGCGATCGCCGAGACCGAGGTTTCCGCGTTGGCGCGGCGTCTGCAGGTGTTCGCCCGAGCGGCTGCTGCCAATGGCGAGCAACCATTGCGCACGGTGCCGGTGCTTGCGGACGCCGAGTTGCATACTCTACTCCACGAGTGGAACGAGACGGTTGCGGTCAGTTCACCGGAGCAGTGTGTGCATCGTCAGGTTGAGCAGCAGGCGAAGCGCACTCCGACGCGGATTGCGCTTCGCCTTGACAGCGCTGAGGTGACTTACTTGGAGTTGCAGCAGCGAGTCGTGCAGTTGGCAGGTTGGCTGCGCGGCGTTGGTGTTGACCGCGGTGACCACGTCGGCATCTGCACTTCGCGTGGCATAGATATGGTTGTTGCGGTGCTGGCGACCATGCGTTGTGGCGCGGCCTACGTGCCACTCGATCCGTCGTACCCGAATGAGCGTCTCCGATTCATGGCGGACGATGCGAACCTCGCGGCGCTCGTGGTCGACGAGACGACGACTGCGATGGCGCCGCCCACTGCATGTCCGCGGATTGACTTGGATGTCGACCGCAATGCCATTGGGGCCGCTGATGCGTTGCTCGCAGACGAGGCAGAGGGCGACGACCTCGCCTACATGATCTACACCTCGGGCTCGACCGGTCGGCCCAAGGGCGTGATGGTGCGGCACAGGAATGCAGCCAACTTCTTCACCGGCATGGACCGGGTGCTCGGCATGGAAGATGCCGGCATTGGGGATGGCGAGGATCCAGGAGTCTGGCTTGCCGTGACGAGTTTGTCGTTCGATATTTCGGTGCTCGAACTGCTGTGGACGTTGTGTCGAGGCTTCACCGTTGTGATGCATCGTGGGGAGAGCCACGCCGCGCAAGCGAGCAAGGTTGCCGCCGCTGCTCCCGCCCGTTCGGTGTCTTTCAGCATGTTCTACTTCGCCAGCGATGAAGGCGAGCATGCCGAGGATAAGTACCGCCTGCTCCATGAGGGAGCGCGCTTCGCTGACGAGAATGGGTTTGAAGCGGTTTGGACCCCTGAGCGCCACTTTCACGCGTTCGGTGGCCTGTATCCGAATCCGGCTGTTGTCAGTGCGGCCATCGCCGCGGTCACCAAGAACGTCAAGATCCGCGCTGGTTCCTGTGTTGCTACATTGCATCACCCAATTCGAATCGCGGAGGACTGGGCACTCGTCGACAACCTGTCACATGGCAGGGTCGGCGTTGCCTTCGCCGCTGGTTGGCACGGCCGCGACTTCGTGCTGCGGCCTGAGAACTTCGCCGATCGCAAGGTCGCGATGGTCGACACCATGAAGAAGGTGCACGCGCTGTGGCGCGGTGAGAGCCTTCCATTCGAGGGACCCGACGGAAAGTCGCACGATATTCGCACGTTGCCGCGACCCGTGCAGAAGGAACTGCCGACTTGGGTGACGGTCGCTGGCAACCCGGAGACCTATCGCATCGCAGGAGAGACCGGTTCGTTTGTCCTGACGCACCTCCTCGGTCAAAGCGTCGAGGACCTGAAACAGAAGCTGGTCATCTATCGCGATGCGTGGCGCGCGGCGGGTCACGCCGGTGAAGGCCATGTCACTCTGATGCTGCATACGTTCGTAGGCGACGACGAGCAGAGCGTGCGCGAGATTGTGCGGGAACCGATGAAGGAATACCTGCGCAGCAGCCTCGACTTGGTCAAGCAGGCGGCGTGGTCCTTTCCGGCCTTCAAGAACAAGGTCGGCAACCCCGGCGAACTCGATGCACTGCTCAACGGTGGTTTGACTCCGGAAGACTTCGAGGCATTGCTCGACTTCTCCTTCGAACGCTACTACCAGTCGAGTGGCCTGTTCGGCACGCCTGAGAGCTGCGTCGCGATTGTTGATCGTCTACGCGCTGTGAAGATCGACGAAATTGCTTGCTTGGTCGACTTCGGTATTTCGACGGACCAAGTCATGGCGAGCCTGCCGCATCTACTCGACCTCAAGCAGCGATGTGACTCGCAGACCGCGGCGGCGGAGGTTGCGAGCAAGGCGGAGGCGAGCGAGTCGGAGGCGAGCAAGGCGGAGGCTAAGGTTGCATCGATTCCACAGCTAATTGAAGCGAACGCGGTCACGCACTTTCAGTGCACTCCGTCGATGGCTGGCATGCTCATGCTGGACCCCGCTACTGCACCGGCATTCAAAAGCCTTAAGCACATGCTGGTCGGCGGCGAAGCGTTGCCGGTTTCGCTTGCCCGCCAATTGACGGCGCTTGGGCCAAACGTCCACGATGTCTACGGACCGACTGAGACCACGGTGTGGTCGACGACCCAATTGGTGGGTGACGATGACCCTGTGCCGATCGGTCGCCCCTTGGCCAACCAGCGGGTTTATGTGCTCGACGCGAACCGCCAACCGGTTGCCGTTGGGCATCCAGGCGAGCTTTGGATTGGTGGTGCTGGAGTGACGGCGGGCTATTTCCGCCGCCCCGAGCTGACGGCGGAGTGCTTCGTCCCGGATCCGTTCGTCGAGGGCGGGACGATGTATCGGACTGGTGATCTCGCGCGGTGGCAGCCTAGCGGTGTGCTCGAGTATCTCGGTCGCACCGACCATCAAGTCAAAGTGCGCGGATATCGCATCGAACTCGGCGAGATTGAAGCCGCACTAAGTCATCACGTTGCGATTCGTGAAAGCGTTGTGGTGGCGCGTGTCGATGGCGGCGAAACGCGCCTGTGTGCCTATTACGTTGCGCACGATGGAGCGGCTGGCAAGGCGGATACGAGTGCCGAAGAGCTGCGCTCTCACCTTCGAAGTTCGCTGCCCGAGTTCATGGTGCCGGGCCACTTTGTTGTGCTCTCAGACCTGCCGCGCACTCCGAACCTCAAGATCGATCGCAAGGCATTGCCGTCGCCCGAGGAGGCGGTGGCGGTCGGCTCCAAGATGATTGTCAGTGCGCAGAATGACGCGGAGGGTACGATCCTATCGATCTGGCGAGAATCGCTCGGCACGGACGCTATTGGTGTTGAAGACAACTTCTTCGACTCGGGTGGTCACAGCATTCTTGCGGTCAAGGTTCACCGGGAGATCTGTCAGCGCCTGGATGTCGAGTTGCAGATTACCGACTTGTTCCGATTCACTACGGTGCGCGCCTTGGCCCATCACCTCGAGGT
>JBNMND010000203.1:0-10280 GCA_051274975.1 Planctomycetota bacterium
GGACTACAAGGACGCGGCTGCCAATGCGATGGCCGCCATTGCATCTGCGGAGGCGCAGCTTGAGCAAGAGACCGCCGCGCCGCGCATCGCGCTCGCATCGGAGAACTTGTTGCAGATCCGGATCGCTGCGTTCGAGCCGTTGCAACTCAATGGCAATGAGGTAGCGGCCGACGAAGTGCTTGCAGCGGTCAAGGCGCAGGCGCCGCAATCGCCCGACGTGATCGCGTTCCAGGCGATGCGGCAACTTGCGGGATTGCGCGGCGAGTTGATGGAGTTGGCCGACGCTGGCAAGGCACCGCGCCTTACGAAGGATGATCCGCGCGGCCAAGCTGTCGATGCGACCTTGTCTGCGGCCATCGAGCTGCATAGTACGCACCATGGGCTGTGGTTGGCGCAGGCGTTGTGGAACCAGGCTCGCGACAAGACGACCGCGGCGCTGCGTTGCTTTCGGAAGTCGACCGAGCTACGCCCGGATGCCGTCACCGGCTGGCTGTCTGCCGCTCGCATGCTGCGTGAGAAGAATATGTATCCGGCGGCGCTCAAATACGCGCAGGGTGGTTGGCAGCACCGTCGCGATCCGCGCTTGCTGCAAGAATTGGCGTTGTCGCTGGTCGGCTTGGGTCGGCTCAAGGAAGCCGAGCGCTGGATGTCGGCCTACATGCAGCTCAAGCCCGACGATACGCAATCGGGCAAGATCCTGGCCAATCTGTTGATCGGCCGCGCCTACACGATCCTGTCCGATCAGTCGCAGCAGGCAACCGTTCGCAAGTTGGTCGCCGACGCGCTGCGCTACAACGCTGACGAGACCAAGGCGCATCTGATACTCGGTCGATTGGCTCACCAAGATAAGAAGTTCGCGACGGCGGTGCGTCACCTGGAGATCGCGTTCAAGTTGCTGCCGACGTTCACGGATGCCCGCAAGCATCTGGCCCACAGTCTGGGCCAGCTCGGGGTGGCGTCGTGGATGAATGGGCAGGAAGAGCGCGCCACCGATTCGTGGATGCGTTGCCTCGAAGTGGCGCCCAAGGACTTCGACAGAGAGACAGTGCAGCGCCATCTCAAGCTTGCGTGGGGGCGGCTGGAAAGGCGCGGACTGGAACGCTCCAAGAAGGGCGATATCGAAGGCGCGATCGCGGACTTCCGTCGCTGCCTAAAAATCGATCCTGAGATGCACTGGGCGGCGTGGTTGTTGGCGACCGCACTGTACGCGCAAGAGGGGGTCGACTTGGTCGAACTCGAAGACCTCTGCCGCAAAGCGTTGGCCTGGCAGCACAAGAATGGCATCGATGCGATTAGCCAGTGCTACTTGCTGGCAACGACCTTGCAGCGTCAAGGCATGGAGGACGAAGCCCGCGAGGTCGCGATCGAATACATGAAGAAGCCCTCCGAGGACGCTGATCCGAAGGTCTTGAAAGTTATCAAGGCGCTCGCCGGCAGTTGAGCGGGCTTCAGTTGCGTTGATTCCCGCGCGACATACCGACACCGCTCCGTTGCGCGAGCGGCGCTCGCCCGCTACGTTGCGGTCCACCAGGATTAGGTCAATTCTGGTAACGGTCAGCCCCCAGATGGTCCGGGGGATTCTTCAGTCTGCTGGTTCGCGTCTTGGTCTGAATCCACTGCTTCGTCGGTGGCCAATGATCAGGTCGCAGCCTCTCCAAGCGGGGGGGCGCCTCCTAGTCAGAGGCAGTCTCTTAGTCAGAGACAGGGAGTTGTTGTGGCACGTAGAACAAGCGATATCGCAATGCTGCTCGGTTCGAGTAGCAAGTCTCGTTCAAGCCGAGGCAGAGGCCTCACTGGCAAATTGGTCGGGTTCATCGACTCGATGCTGGGTCGCAAGTCCATGCGCGGCCGACGTCAGGAGCGCCGTGAACAAACGGTACCGCTGCTGGTGTTTGGCGTCGCCGTGCTACTTGCCTTTGGCGGTGGCTACGCCTTTGGCGGCGGCTTCGGCAACAAGGGGGACGGTAGTAACCCGTTGCGGGCGCCTGGCCGTTCGGCGTCGTTTGTCGACGAGATCGAGACGGGGCCGATGGCTGCGCAAGCGTTCATCGTGTCCGCCTATCCAGGTAGACCGGCGGCGGATGCCAAGATCTTGGCGCACGACCTCAGCAAGTATTTGATAGATAAGGGTTTGGCCAAGGTTCGCCCATACCCCTGGCCGACCCCTGAGGGCACGCTTTGGGTTGTGGCCGTCTACTTTGACGGTGAGGCGGAAGCCGCGCAGACCAAGCAACTGCTGGCGGAGCTGCCGGATAACGTTCCGGACAAGATGTTCTGCAGCCTCCGTGAGGCCGATGCCAAGTCGGATACCGGGTGGCCGGGGCGTCGAGACATCCCGATCAAATAGACCAGAGTCGTGCCTGCTGCCAGGTAGCGGCAGCCGGGTAGCGCCAGCCAGGGTCCGGGGCCATAAAGCCTTTATCGGGCCAGAAAGTCCTAATCGAGCTAGCCGGGGCGGGTGCCTTTCTACTAGGCTGCTCGCCCTCAATTTCCGCTGCCGGACAGTGCAACTGTCGAGCCTCACCGCAGGCAGCCGATACCGAATCTGATCTGTAGAACTTACTTATCCAATGTCGATCCACAGCAGTCTAAAGACCTCCGGAACGGGTGTCGGCCAACGCAACGTTTGGACCCGCGTCGAGCGCCTCGCCGCCCTGAAGAAGGATGGTCGATGGACCCCCGAAGAGGGCGTCACCGGCCTCCCCAAGGTGCGCACCAAGTTCAAGGTCGTCACCAAGAAGAAGAAGAAGAAGAAGGACGAAGAAGAGAAGAAGTAAGCCGCGAGCTTGCTTCATCGCTGCAGCCCCCCGTGTGCGCGTGGCGAGAACCCTTCCTGCGTCCCGAGTTTCTTAGCCTTCCTGTCCTTGAACCTCTTGGGTCCCCGTGGCTTCTGAAGACATTGGTCTATCTAGCCGCGTGCGCGGCATTGAGCCGAGTGGCATTCGTCGCATCTTCGAGTTGATGGCGACGATGAAGGACCCGATCAATCTGTCGATCGGTCAAGCGCACTACGATCCTCCCAAGGAGTTGATCGATGCTGCGTGCAACGCCATGCGTGCCGGCTTCAACCGTTACACGATGACGCAGGGTCTGCCGGAGTTGAACGATGTCGTGCTTGACGACGTCGAGAAGCGACTCGGCAAGCGCCCCGAGACTTGCTTGCTGACCAGTGGTGTCTCCGGCGGCTTGATGCTGTCGTTCTTGAGCCTGCTCGATCCCGGTGACGAGATCCTGCTGCCCGATCCCTACTTCGTCATGTATCGCCACCTGGCGAACCTCTGTGGGGCCACGGTCAAGTACTACAATACCTACCCAAAGCAGGACGGCGAGCGCTTCGCGATCGATACCGATGAGATCGATCGCCTGGTGACGGACAAGACCAAGATCGTCTTCGTCAACTCGCCGAGCAATCCAACGGGTGGCATGCTGACCCGCAAAGAGATCCAAGGTGTCTGCAAGGCCGCCGAACGCGTCGGCGCTTATGTCGTCAGCGATGAGATCTACGACCTGTTCTGCTACGAGGACGACTATGCCTCGCCGGTCGAATACACCGACCGCTGCATCCAACTCGGTGGCTTCAGCAAGAGCTATGGCGTGCCTGGTTGGCGGATGGGTTACGCGACCGGACCGAGCAATGTGCTCGACGCGCTGAAGACCCTGCAGCAGTTCTCATTCGTTTGTGCACCCGCGCCGTTCCAGCACGCGTTGCTGACTGCGATGCCGGACATCGACTTGACGCCGTATCGCGAGCAATACCGCGCGAAGCGTGACATGCTCGTGCGCGACTTGCACCCGAGCTACGCGATGTCCAAGCCGGAGGGCGCCTTCTACGCGTTCCCGCGGTTGCCGCGCGACAAGAACGGCGTGCAGGTGGCGAGCGATGTGTTCATCGAAGCCGCCGTCGAAAAGAAGGTGCTGATTGTGCCGGGCAAGGCATTCTCCTCGCACGACACGCACTTCCGCTTGTCGTTCGCAGCGAGTGATGAACACCTCGCCGCCGGTATCGCGGTGTTGAACGAACTGGCTGACCGGTTCGCCAGCTAGGTTGCCAACGCCATGGATATGCGGCGGGCGTTAACCGATCTCAAGTCAAAGAAGGAGCAAGACCAGCGTGAGGCCAAGGAGGCCCGCGCGCCGCTGATCGAGATCTTCCACTCGATCCAAGGCGAGGGACGATTCGTTGGTGCGCCGATGACGTTCTTACGCACGGCGACATGTCCGCTGCGTTGCACCTACTGCGATACGCCAAACAGCTACGAAGCTACGCCGACCGCCCCGGTGAACTTCGGCGTGCGCGTTCAGCAAGAACCCAATCCGGTACGCGCCACTCGCGCTGCCGAACTCTGCCGGCAGGTCAGTCAAGCCACGATGCCCGGGCTCAAGCAACCGCGCGTCAGTGTCACGGGTGGCGAGCCGCTGGTGTTTCCAGAGTTCGTGCAGGAGTTTGGCAAGGCGGTGCGCGATACCGGCATGCGCATGCATCTGGAGACGGCGGCGATCGATCCGGATGCGCTGGCGAGTTGCATCAGTCAGGTCGACCACCTCAGCGCCGACTACAAGTTGCCCGAGACTCTCGACAAGCCGCAGCAGAAGAAGCTGCTGCTGATGCCGGGCACGGACTACGGCACGTTGCACGTCAAGTGTTGCGAGATCGCGCTGCGTCGTGGGGTATCGGTCGACGTCAAGATCGTGCTGACCGACCGCGTCCAGGATCCGTCGTTGGAGCAAGCCCTCGAGAACCTGCTGCCGGTGCGCGACAAGATCCTGTTGGTGCTCCAGCCGGTGACACCGTTTGGCGCCGTCAAGCGGCCGCTGCCGGCGCGCGATCTGCAACGGTTCGTAGCACTGGCAGTTCGCCACAAATTCGATGTGCGCGTCGTGCCGCAGACCCATAAGACGATGAACCTACCGTAGCTGGCGGAAGCTGGGCCGGGCGCGTTACCTGGGGCGTTACCCTGGGCCTTCGAGAGGGTACTGTTGCACCATATGATGCAACGCCGCCACTCTGTCTTGGGCGCCTGCCTGAGTCTTGTGATTGCAACGTCGATGACACCGGCAAGTGCGTGCGCGCAAGGGCCGGTGTATCGCGAACGGTGGGGCTACCTGCACCTCGAGAATCGGCGCGCCGAGGTTTTTCATGAGCTGCGCGGTCGTTCGCCAGAGCACGTCAAGAAGGTGGCTGAGCTCTTGGTGGCACCCGATCACGGCATCCCGTTTGCGCCTGTTGCCAACGCACTCGCGTTCCTGCGCGGTGTCGAGGCCGACGAAGCATTCTTGATGCGCGCCTCCTTGGCGACTTACGTGTTGCCCGAAGTGGTCGATCCCGCCTCGTCGCTCGCGACGTGCCGGTCTGCCAACTTCTCGATCAGCCTGCCGTTCACGATGAAGTCGCCGGGCGCGATGACGTTCGAGTTGACTGTTCGCAACGCCGCTGGCGAGAAGGTCTGGTCGAATTTGGTCGAACGCAACTGCAGCATCGCCGATTTGCGCATGGCGCAGACCACAGCCAGCGCGCCTGGTGCGGACCTTCCCGATGGCACCTACGAAGTCGAATTGCGGGCGCTGTTCGACGGCAAGCAACCGCGCGAACACGACCCGCAGTTGCGTTGGCCGTTCTACGTGATGCGCGGCTATCAGCAGCGCGCCGAAGCGGCGATGGCCAATGCCGTGATTTTGCGCCGCGAGTTGGAGCCTCAATCGAAGGCGTTGCTCGATGGCTTGCACGCACAGGTGACGCGCGCGTTCACAGGCGAAGCGTTCGCCGTGCGCAGCGACGCCGTGCGCGACCTGGAACTACTCGACGCCGGTTTGGCAAACCTTGCCGCGGGGCGTTCGCCGTTGGCGTCACTGACGGGCAACGTCGCAACCGCGATGCCGGCGGGGGACATCGTGCAGCCGTGCATCTTGCGCATGCCTAAGGACAGCTTGCCGCACCCGATGGTCGTGTTCGCGACCGGTTCGCCGGCATATGATATTGGCTCGCGACGCCCGACCGCGCCGGTGATGCGCGAGTCCAGTTGGTTGCTGCAAGAGTTGGCTGGGTTTGGCGTCACCGAGAAGTGGCACATCGCCACGGTGGGCTCGCCGGGCGGCGGACGTCCGTATGCAAATGCGTTGTTCGCCACGCTCCAAGCGCTTCCCAAGGTTCTACCGACCGGGGGGCGGAAGCCGTTGCTCGTCTGTGATCGTGAGGCGGCGGCGGTCGTCGGCATCCAGTTGACGAAGTTCTTGCCGCACATCAGCGGGGTTGTCTTCGTCGGTAGTGGCGCGATGCCAGGACCGGCAATCGCCAAGCTGGGTAGCTTGCCGGTGCGATTCGTTTCGCTCGCCGGCTATCCCGGCTCGGCGGCTGTCGATCGCACGCTGCAATACTTGGCAGCGAAGCGCAAGGCCGGCAAGTCCATGCCGGATATCACGTTGCTCCACGGACGGCAGGAGCCGTGGCTGTTTGGCGTGTCACGGTCGTTGCCGGAGTTACGCATGTTCGCTGAGCAGGTGTTTAGCGAACGGTAGCCTGGCGATTAGATTGCCGTTCTTTCAACTGGCTTTCAACTGGCCACTGCCAGTCGAGACGTTGCCGTCGAGCTAGTTCTCGGGAGGCCCGTTCTCGATCATGTCGGCGACGATCGCGACCAAGTTGCGCGGCTTGATTGGCTTGGTTATCCAAATGCCGGGCGACAGCAGCTCGTCGGTGACCGAGCTCTGGCGTTGATCACTGCCCGAGACGACCACGATCGGCACATCGACGCAGCCCGACGCACGGACTTCGCGGACCACCGCGGAGCCAGACAGAGTGGGAAGGCTCATGTCGAGAACGACCAGACTCGGAGTTCGTTCGCGAAGATTTCGCAACGCTTGGAGGCCGTCTTTGGCGATGTCGACGACGTGTCCGGCGCGGGTCAGTGCGCGAGCGAACACTTCGGCGGTCAGCGGTTCGTCTTCGACGAGCAGCACGCGCGTGGACTTGGCGGTTGCGGGGTCATCCTGGGTGCGCTTGGGCGCGTGGATACGTTGGTTCTGTGTGATTAGGGCCATGATTCCTGCCTCTCCTTCACCGTTGGTATCGACCATGTGGTCTCGGTGCTCGACAGGTATCTCCCTAGCGTGAAGAGGTAGCTCTTTGCGCTAGCACCAGCGTCTGCTCGCCGACGAACCGCAGCAGGGATCGCATCGCGACGGCTTCGAGACCGGCGTCCGCCAGTTCTTGCTGAAAGCCGCGCCGGGATACAGCGAATCGTCCGGAGCGGCGTTTGCCGAGTAGCGGCCTAAGGCGGCGTCGGAAGTGTTGCAGACTGCACGCATCGAAGAAGGACACCACAATTGGGCCGGCAGTGACGCGGGCGAGCTCGGTCAGAATGGTGACTCTTTCAGCAGGTGTTGCGATGTGCTGCAGTAGCCGCATGCACAAGGCGCCTGCGAACGCGTCGTCGGCAAACGGCAGCGCATGCACACTGGCGCACGTGCGCGGTCGGGCATCGCCGGCGGCGACCACCATGTTTGGATCGCGATCGACCAGCACCACATTTCCCGGAAGTTCGTCCGAAAGTCGGCCGGCGCCGCAGGGGGCATCGAGCCACAGACCCTTGGTTGAGGCCGCAATCTTGAGCAGGCTGGCAATCGCATTGCGCTCGCGACTATCCGTGCCCGACCCGGATCCCGTGCGGAATCGGCGGTCTCGGTAGCGTTCGGCGTAGCCCGGCTCGCGTTCGTAACTGCTTTCTTGCACCTGCTCACAGTAAGGGGAAAACGTCGCGGGTTCAGTCCCGGATCCGTCCCGGTCGATGCTCAAGACAGAGGATCCGCATGACTGACTCCACTCCACATACTTCGACTAACCGCCAATTCGAGCGCGTCGGCTTTGACAGCGTCGTCAAGATCTGCCTTACCGGGGAAGCGATTGTTGGCTCGGGCCAGAATGTCTCCGAGCAGGGCGTGTTCTTCGTTAGCGAAGCGTCGATTCCGGTGACGATCGAGATTGAAGGCCGTGAAGGCACGCTCCCGGGTGAGTTGGTGCGCATCGAGAACATGGGCGCGGGCTTGGTCGGCATTGCCGTTAAGTTCGACGATACCCACACAGACCTCGTCGACGGCTGATTCGAGACGCGCTATCGTTGGCCGTATGAACATGCGCGACCAGCTCAAGAAGGCGAAACTGCTGTCCGACAAGCAGGCCAAGCAGCTTGCCCACAAGCACCGTGTCGAGCGCAAGGAGAAGGGCCGGGAGCAAATCGAGCAAGAAGAGCAGGCGCGCACGACCGAGGTCCAGGAAATGCGAGCCAAGACGGCCGCCGAGACCCGCCGCGATCAGCAGGAGATCGAAAAGCAACGCAAGCAGCGCGAAGAGCAGGTGGCGATCGATGTGTTGATCTCCGCAGCGAAGAAGCCTGGCCCAGGCCCGGTGAAGTTCTACTTCGCTGCTCGTGACGGTTCGTTGCCGTGGCTCGACTTGTCACCCCGCGAGGCACAAGAAGTGAGCGCTGGTCAGTTGTGTGTTGTGCGCGGCGGCCCCGCTGGCACGCACGTCTATCGACTGCTGGCAGCGGACTCGGCGCGACGTGTCGCACAGTCGCGGCCGGATGCGTTGGTCTACGCGCCGAAGGGCGTGATCAACATCTGAGCGGGGCCGTTGCGCGACTGCGGTCCGACGCCGGCTACTTCTTCAGCAGCGCGCGATCGGGCGCGGCTTTCTCCGGTTGTTGCCAGCGCTGGTAGAGCGCGATCATGCGTTGAGCAGACGCTTGGACTTCTGCGGAGCCTGGTCTCGTCATCCCGATGAGAACGTTGTGCACATCGAGTAGCAATGGTCGTGTCGAATCTGGATTGAGCCTCTCGGTGTCGGTGTTCATGCTGCAGGAACATCGTGAGCATGTGTTGCGCGGTGCGAAGCTGCTTCACTTCCTCGGGGCGCCTCAGGCAATCGTCGAGCACTTCGTGCAATAGACGTTCGGCTCGTGCGGCGTCGCCGCGCACGTGTGCCAAGTTGCTTTGCTTGCGCTTAAGCTCGTTGGCGAGGGACGGGATGCGTGTCGTTCGCTCAGCAAGTCGGTCCGTCGCCGTTTGCAGCATGGTCTCGGCCATCGGGTAGTTGCCGAGCCGGATGTGATTGTCTGGTTCCTGTAGCCGGCATGCGATTGCCTTGTGATCTTGAACGCCACGCAAACGCTCTAGTTGCTCCGCCGCCAGACCGAACAACGATGCCGCCTTGCGCGACTCGTCGAGCCATGAGTAGACCCGGCCAAACGTCGCTTGCAGGCGCGCCGGAATTTCTGGCTGGTCGGCTAAGACCTGTTTGGATGCGATCGGCTCCCTGTTGCAGTAGCAGGCCAACTGGGAGTCCTTTCCCAAGGACTTGTCAGGGCTGGCGAACTCGAACAGCTGCCGTTGCTTCAAGGCATTGGAACACCAACTGCTCGAGTTCAGAGTTCGATGTATGCGGCCCATCGTCAGGCGAGGGAGTCTCTGTCATCGCTGTGACGATGGTGAAAGTTCAGCTCGCGACATGAGTGAGATGAATAGTGAAACTGCGCGCCTGCTCCAGGAGGCGTCGCATGGCGGTGCCGTTGCGGTTGATTCGCTGCTGACTCGATACCTGCCCGAGCTGCACGTGTTCATCCGGTTGCGGGCGGGGTCTCGTCTGCTGCGTAAGGAGCACAGCGAAGATCTGGTGCAGGCGGTTTGTCGGGAAGTCCTGCAGGACGCGGGGACCTTCGAATACCGCGGCGAGCGCAGCTTCAAGAAATGGCTCTGTCTGACGGCGCAGCACAAACTCTACGATCGCGCGCGCTTCTACGGATCAGAGAATCGGGATGCTCGGCGCGAGCGGCCAATGGCCACGGAGCCGGGATACTACTCGGGCTATGCGGCGTTCTTGTCCGCGTCGCACCGGGCTATTCAGGTGGAGGAAGTGCAGCGACTCGAGCGCATCTTCGATGAGTTGCCGGAGCAATACGCCGAGGTCATCACCCTGGCCAAGATCGTTGGCCTAGGTCATGAAGAGATCGCCAGCGAGATGGGCAAGACCGTCACGGGCTCGCGCATGTTGTTGCATCGCGCTCTCGCCCGGCTCGCGGTGATGTTATCGGAGCGAGGCGACGGCTCTGGTTCGACTGATAGCTGACAGCCGTTCGCTAGGTCACTGCCCAAGCGCGGTCATGTCTTGAGCAGTTGGTCGCATCGTGCTCGCTGCTTTGCAAGCTCATCTGCGTGCGCTTCAGACTTGGCCAGGTTGCGCAACTGCTGCGGGTCCGTCTGCAGGTCAAACAGTTGTTCGTAAACAGGAT
>JBNMND010000204.1:0-10260 GCA_051274975.1 Planctomycetota bacterium
ACTAACTTGCAGCGTCGCAGTATCGCTCCCGGCGTAGTTAGCAATCTTGATGTCAATCGTCATGCGCGGATTGAGCACGCCGCTTATTGGCGCCGTGCGACGAATCGAACCTGTGTTCTTGATGCGCAAGGCGGTGCGTGGCGCGCCTCCCGAAAGATTCGTTCCGCCAATCGCAACGTTACCAACGGTCTCCCACCCTTCACCCGACCACCCCGTGCCACCATTGAGGCTGGAGCCATCGATAGCATCGACAATCAATCCGGCGACTTCGCCGACACGGATGTCGTCCCAAGAGAAGTGATGGGATGGCGACGTCCCGAGATCCGTAAGCAGGAACAGTTCGTCGAGATCCTGGAACTGATCCAGCTCAACCTCCTGCCACAACGTTCCCGGCCCAATCCCCACGGGCGTGAATTGGCCATACCCAGCCACCGCCGGGTCGAAGACACCTGTGACGTACATGGTGTTGACGACACCATGATTGTTGCGATACCGGTGCCCCAATAGATCGAACTTGGCCCCATCAAGGCGACGGATGTAGAGGCCCTGCCGATCGGGCCCAAAGCCTGACCCTGTCTCAAACCCGTGCGACGTCTCGTAGTTGTTCTCGACGTGATGGAAGTGACCCTGAATGAAGGAACTCCCATTGTTAGGCACCCAGAAGATCTCAATGTGCATGCCTGCTTCTTGAAAGTTCTGGCTGTCTGGATGCAAATAGCCACCCGCTTGCGGATGGTGACTGCTAGGCACACCGGCAACGTTATCAAAGACAATCGTGTTGACCTGGGCCTTGCCGTGAGGCGCCACAATGGCAATGGAAAGGCCGGCGGCGAGAGTTGCGAGATGGCGCATGGGTAATTGGTTGCTTGGCATGAGCTACGAGCAGCAGTCATGGTTTCGCGCACTTGGCGCGCAAAGGAGACAAGAGAATAGCACCGCCCCATGAAACAAGCATGGGGGGGACACCCTGACATTGGGTTGAAACACCACCTAGAGAGCCGTGGCATGGCCTGGGCCCCAATCTGATACGCTCCCCCGCTGATCCCCGCGAGCGCCGTTGCTAAGGCCGCTTGCCCCCCGCCAGAGCCCCGGCACGAATGTTCGCCTGTTGGGGGCTAGAGCGACCGACAACGATCTGCTCGGAGCTTCGTTCTCGACCGTAGATCGTGACGACCAGCAAGAATCGGCCTGGTGGCACGGCGTCAAACTCGTAGTTGCCACCCCGCAGGCGCGCCTTCATCGATCCGCTGGCACGACGGCCTGGAACAGGTTGCTCGGACCCCGCCAGCTGGGGCGGCAACTCCGTGACACCCGAAATCAGAGTCACGTCGCCATTCAGGCCACTCGGATCGGCACCATCATCGGCCGAGACGCTGCCCCGCAGCCGGACCGTTGCCAGCTGGATGTGGCGATTGAGAGTCCTGTTGGCTGCGACTTCGATCGCCTCCTCGTACAGCGGCGCACGCGTAGCCGTGCGAACACGCAACGAATACCTGCCCACATCCACCCGCTCGAGCTTGAAGGTGCCACTCGCGCCAACGGTCGCGCGTTGACGGACCTGAGTGCCGGCGACCTCACCTGAGGCGGCAATCAGCTCTACCACGCAGCCCTTTGCTGGAAGACCGTTATGCAAGATCAACCCGGTCACAGTGCCAACCGGTTGCGCCGTGACCTTGACGTCGAACACGGCCCTAGCGCCCGCCTTGACAGTAACGTCAGGCTGCAACCCACCGGCTGCAATCTGGCGAGCGAGAGACTGCATCTTGTCGGACTTTGCCGAGACATATGCCCGCACGAGGTACGCGCCAGGCTCAAGGCCTCGGATCGAGTAGGTGCGGTCGGTTTCGACTCTGGCGCGACCAAACACCACGGGGGCACTACCGCCGTTGACGATGACATCGCCGCGCTCGAATCGGATCGCGATGACTGTCGAGGCAGCAATGTCCTTCGGACGTAAGCCATCCACGCTGCCTGTCATACCGCCCAACTCAGCAAGAGTGATCCGACCATCGAAGCGATCACTGAGAACCTCAACTGTTGCCACCTCGGGCGACCGGAAGCCATCGGCACGACAGGTGAGCTGGTAGGCACCGGCGACAACATGCTCGATCAGAAACTCACCCGTCGCATTGGTCTTTGCGTGCAGCGCCGGCAGCACGCGTTGATTCGTCGGTAGGCCTGGCTTCTCGCTACCACCTTCCCCATTGCCTCCGCTACCTAATCGCGCGCTAGTCGGCGTCGCTGGCGTCATCTCGATACTCGCATCACCAATCGCACGACCGCTGTCAGCAACCACTACACCGGCGTAGGTGAATCCTCGGTCGAGATGCAGCGTGCGGTCGATGGCGGCACCTCCAGCGCGCAGTTCGATTTCATCGCTTAACAGGAACGCGTAATCTGAGGATCGCACCGCAACCTCGTAAACGCCTTCTTGCAGACCACTCAGTGCAAACATGCCATTGGCGTGGCTCTGCGGCTTACTCATTGCGTAGCCCCTGGCCGGTCCGCGCCGTGCACCCGACCCTCGATCAGCTTGGTCCGCGCGGCCATTCCCAGAACCACCTGTCACCGGCAAGGCACGGATCAAGAAGGCTCGAATTGCGAACGCCGTCACCGGCTGGTTCGCTGCGCCATCCACGACCCTGCCGACAATGTGTAGACAATCCCGCATCGTGATAACGATGGGCTGAGCCGACTCATCCGCGACCCCTTGCTGGACGTGATGGAGATAACCGTCGGCGCGGGCCTCGAGCTTGATTGCGCCGCCGGGAAGGTTCTGAACCAAGAACCGGCCAGACTGATTCGAGACTACCGAGTACCAGTCGCGACCCGCAGCGCCACTGCTGCTGGGGTGAACCGAGACCTTCGCACCAACCACCGATTCGCCGTGCTGGTCCTGAATGACTCCAGCCACCTCGAACCCTTGACCGAGTCGGATCTCGTCGACCTGCAAGCGCGTTGCTTCTTTGGCAACGAAAACCACCGACGATGCAATACTGCGCTGGGTTGCACTGGCAACGGCGCACCAATCGCCAGTGGGCAAGTGTTGCTGGCGGTAGTAGCCATCGCTGTCGGTACTGACCTTCGCCAACAACTCATCTACGTTCGGCGCAAGCCGCCAGCGATTGCGATTCTGCGGCACGAACGTGACCGCCGCAGCGGCGATACCATTGCCGACCGAGTCCGTGACGCGGCCGCGGACGTCGCAGCCGGCCATCAGCATCAAGTCACCAAGATCCAGACGAGTTGCCTGCGCACGCTCTGAGGCAACCCCACCGCCGGCACCAACACGTCGGTCAAACAACCCCGGCGCATACGCGGCGTGCCTAACCCGCATCGACACACGCCAGTTGCGGAGCCCTCGCCCCTTGAGCACGAAACGACCTTCATCACTCGTGCAAATGGGACCCGGCAGACTCGGTCGCACACCACGACCAAAGCGAGAATGTTCAAATGAGATCACAGCATCGTGGATCGCAACACCTTGCGCATTGATGACCCGTCCGACAACGGTGACCACCTCGTGATCGCCCCCCCCATTGTGAGCATTGAGGTTGGTAGCTGCCGTTCGATCACTCCCAGACCGATCAACGGAGTTCGCCTCCTGCCCAGCACCGACCCGCGCAGACTTGACGCCACCCGCATCATTGTGCTGCGCCGGTGGCACCGCATCGTTGGCCGCGAACTGCCAGATCAGGAGCGCTCCCGCAGACAGCACAAGAAGAGTTCCGAGAACGAGAGCTATGGCTTGTTTTTGCATGATGACTCGGGCGACCGCTTGCGGCACGAGGCCACGCCAGCACTATACCCTTACGGAATCCTGCGGTTGGCGAGCGCAACCGGAAACCCGAATCAGCAGCCACGCGTGTGCATTTCTGCGGCGCTTCGGGCCGGCAACGCAGCAGGGCGACGCACTTCGGAATCGAAGAACTCAGAGGCTTCACGCCAGAGTGCCGATGTATCATCCGACCGCGCATACCTCCGGCACCACTGAGCGAAAGCAAGCAATGACCGACTCCAACCTCACTAGACTCGATGCCCGATTTCACGCGTCGGTGAAGCAATACCGCGAGCGCATTGCCGTCGAGGATCCTGGCCAAGGCAGTCTCACATATGGCGAACTGGCGGAGACTGTGGCGCAACTCGCCGCGGCACTTCGCTCGGTTGGAATCACGCCTGGTGATCGCATCGGCATCTGCTGTCCAAAATCGATCCCGTCGGTCGCCGCAATCTTAGCGGCTCTGGAGACAGGTGGAGCTTACGTCCCAGTCGACGCGACGGCTCCCGCGAGTCGGAATGCCTACATTTTCCAAGACTGTGCCGTTCAGGCCATCATCGTCGATCGCAAGCTCGTAGACGGCCTTCGGGCCGAGCTGGATTCGGCAGATCTTAAGATTGTAGAACCGCCAAAAGGCCTCGACCGCTTCGGTGTCGACCCTGTGATCCTGCAAAACCCTGTTGCCCCTACCCCTGAGGCAGCAGCGGCCAAGAGCACTGACATCGACTCGGCCTACATTCTCTACACGTCGGGCTCGACTGGCAAACCGAAGGGTGTCATCCACACTCACGCAAGCGCGCTGGCGTTCGTCGAGTGGTGTTTCGACGAGTTCGAGCCGACGAACGAAGACGTGTTCTCATCGCACGCGCCGTTCCACTTCGACCTATCGATTCTGGACCTCTATGTCCCGCTGCTGAGCGGTGCGAAACTGGTGTTGATTAGCGAGGAAAACGGCAAGCAACCAAGGCGGCTTGCGCCACTGGTGGCCGAGCACGGCATCACCGTCTGGTACTCAACCCCGACGATTCTGCGTTTGCTGGTTGAGTTCGGCGACCTTGCGCAGCACGACCTTTCAAAGCTGCGGCTCGTGCTGTTTGCCGGCGAGGTCTACCCGATCAAGTATCTGCGCGCCTTGCAGACCGCCTGGCCCCACCCTTCTTACTACAACCTGTACGGGCCGACCGAGACCAACGTCTGCACATTCCAAGCCGTGCCTTGCCCCTTGCCAGATTCGATGACCGAAGCGGTCCCCATTGGAATCGCGTGCTCCGGGGACAAACTGCGTATTGTTGACGAAAGCGGTGTCGACGTGCCCGCTGAGGATGAGGGCGAGCTCATTGTTGCAGGAGCCTCTGTGATGCTCGGCTACTGGAGACTCCCCGAGCAGAGTACCAATGCATTCCAGGTAGATGGTGACCAGCGCTGGTATCGCACAGGTGACATCGTAAGCCTCGACGCAGAGAACCGACTAGTCTATCGCGGCCGACGCGATCGCATGGTTAAGCGCCGCGGCAATCGCGTCGAACTCGGAGAAATCGAAGCAGGGCTCTACAAGCACGAGTCAATTGCAGAGGTCGCAGTGCTAGCCACCAGCAATGCCGAAACCGGCGTCGCGGTGCATGCGTTCATTTCATGGTCTGGCCCCGGAAAAGCCGGGGTGATTGCGATGAAATCGTTCGCCAACGCAAACCTCCCTAGTTACATGGTCCCCGACCGATTCCATTTCCTCGACACGTTGCCTAAGACCTCGACCGACAAGATCAGCTACCAACAACTTCAGGAGCTACTGTAGTGCAATTCGAACTGAACGAAGACCAGAAGGCTTTGCGTGATGCGATTGTGACCTTCGCAAAGGCGGAGTTGAACGACGGCATCATTGAACGTGATCAAGAGAGCCGGTTCCCACGCGACCTGTGGCTCAAGTGCGGCGACATGGGACTTCAAGGGTTACCGGTCCCCGCCGAATACGGCGGCATGGAACTCGATCCCGTATCCGTTGTCGCCGCCCTTGAGGGGCTCGGCTACGGCTGCAAGGACGGCGGGCTCGCGTTTGCTATCAATGCACACTTGCTCGCGTGTGTTGTTCCTGTCTGGAAGCATGGCAGCGAGGAGCAGAAGAAGCGCTTCCTACCAGAACTGTGCAACGGTCGCTTGATCGCGGTCAACGCAATGACCGAACCCGACACCGGCTCCGACGTCTTCGCGATGACAACTCGCGCGGTACCGGATGGCGACGGCTTCCGCATCAGCGGCACCAAAACGTTCAACAGCAACGCACCAGTAGCCGACGTCGCGATCACGTACGCGGTGACAGATGAAGAGAAGGGCTACCACGGCGGCATCACGTCGTTCATCGTCCCGATGGACACTCCCGGCGTGCAAGCGGGCCAGACGTATAAGAAGCTGGGACTGCGAACCTGCCCGATTGGCGAAGTCGTTTTTGACGATGCCTATGTCGGGCCCGAGTTGATGTTGGGCGGTGTCGGAGCGGGCGCCGTTTGCTTCTCGCAATCCATGGACTGGGAGCGCGGGTGCCTTGCCGCCACGCACATCGGCACAATGGAACGCTTGCTCGAAACGGCAATCCAATACGCCCGGACCCGCCGACAGTTCGGCCAGCCAATCGGCAAGAACCAGGCGATTTCCCACCGCATCGCCGACATGAAAATCCGCCTCGAAGCAGCGCGACTGCTGACCTACCGCGGCGCCGAACGACTCGGTCGATTGCGCTCGGCGTCGCTCGACGCATCCATGGCGAAGGTCTACGTCAGCGAATCGCTCGTTCAGTCAGCGCTCGACACAATCCAGGTCCTCGGCGGATACGGATTCATGGTCGAATACGAAGTCGAGCGCCAGCTGCGCGACTCGATCGGCAGCACCATCTACTCAGGCACCAACGAGATGCAGCGCAACATCATCGCGCGCTGGATTGGGCTCTAGCCCACCGCAGGCAACCGGAAGGCTTAGGCAACCGGGAGCTTCAGGCAACCGGGAGCTTCAGGCAACCGGGGAGCTATGACTAGCCGCCGGCCAGCTTACTGGTCACAAGCTTCTCGATTAGCGCCAGCGTGTTCAGGTACTCCGCGTCAACTTCGTGGGACTCAACCCGAATAGAGAAGTGCTCTTCGAGGAAGCTGACGAGCTTCAAGCTCGATAGCGAATCGAGCACTCCGGAAGTCACAAGCTCCGTGTCGTCCTCCAATTCATCGGCGGAGACACCCTCGAGAATCGAGGTCAGAAGGAACTGACGGATGGCGTCTTTAGTCGAGTCTGAATCAGTCATGGCCTTGGCCTCGCGCAAACACTTGGCGGACGTAGCAACGAATGGCTGCGTCCGTCGAGCCTGAGGGGAACCCCATATTCGAGGTGTCGGAGATCTCTAAATTGGGCACTCCACGAACAAGACTACGATGTCTGGCATGTAAAGCTCCCCCGGGAGGCGCCGATGATGCAGGCCGTCAATCGCAGTGTCAACGTCGCCAATTGGAACTTCAAGCAACGCCGGCCAAGTCGAGGCCACGTGACCACCGTCGCCCCCCCACCCTGTATCGGCCGGAGTTCGCATCAGACGATAGGCGACGCCTCGACTACGGAAGCAGGCAACTAGCGTCCGGCCGAGACCAGGACCTCGATCAACGCATCAGCTCGTGCAGACCGCTCAGTTCGGCGCGGAACGCGACGAGGTCGAAGCGGCCGCTTGGTCGCGTCACGCGGGAGCGATTGATATCGACGCGCGCCATCCGCAGCACATCGTCGACCGGGGTGCCGAAGGGGCTATCCGTCGTGCAGGCGTAGGCATATCCAGCAGCGCGGGTCGCTGAAACGACGCGCTCGTCATGCGATCCGTTCGGATAGCAAAAGCCGCTAACCTGGCGGCCTGTCCACTGCACAATAGCCTCGCGCGAGCACTCTAGTTCGGCGGTCAAGGCGTTGGCATCAAGCAACGGCAGAATCTCGTGCGACACCGAGTGCGCACCGATCTCGTGCCCCCGACTCGCCAGGTCCTTTGCATCCTCGGGCCGCATCGCGCGATAGTTGTCGCGGTCCACGGGTGGCGATTCCGCCTCGACAGCGGCGAGCCACTGTGCGCGCACGCCCGGACCAGTTTGCTTCAAAAGCTCAACCCAGGCTGCCACCCTACCTACCGCGAGATCATGCGAAGACGGTATTGGCATCCCACAAGCCTTAGCGCTCCGGCACAGCACATCGTCAGCGGCGACAATTACTAGGAGCGCTGCGTGGTCGTACCACAGAAGCCGGTCCTTGCCGACGAAGTCCGAGGCAAGGAAGAACGTGCCGCGCACGCCATGCTTTTCGAGGATGGTCGCAGCAATGGCGTAGTTATCCACATAGCCATCATCAAAGGTCATCGCGACGACTGGCTTAGCAGCCGGCTCCCCTGGCGACTGCATACGCTGAATCGCTTCGGCCGCGGTTACGACTTCGGTGCGACGAGCCAACCACGCAACCTGCTGCTCGAACGCATCCGCCGGCATCACCAACGACGGGAACGGATAGTCCTCGCATTGCGCCCCCGGAAGAACCCGGTGGTACATCAACAAGGTCGGCCGACGGCGCATGCGACGCTCGAAATGCGAGAGCAGCAAGGTGGCGCGCGACGCATGGTCGACGAAACCGCGCAGGTGCCGGCGCCATGATCGGGATGATTCACGTGCCATACAAGGAGAGTCATTAAGCGGTCCGCTGCGCACTTGCGAACTAGTTGTCGGAGGAATGAGCGGCGAGAACCAACTGGCGCCTTGGCAAAGCGATTGGCAGTTCCCCCTCCGCAACAGCGACCAGGAAGGCGACCCCGAGCTTCGCAGTGCTTGTGGCCAACTTGGCCCTAGCTCGCGCGACCGGCAGTACCGGGATGAAATATGGTACGCTGCTAATTCGAACTCCGGGTCATCCAGCGACCGCAGTGCTCACCTGTAATGCGCAGGGCTCTACTTCGCGATGCAGTAGAGCGACTTGTGCCCACGCAAGAACATCTCCTTGCCAAGTATGATCGGACTGGCATCAAAAGAGTCATCGAGTTGGTTGGTGGCGAGCGCATCAAACTTGTCGCTGGCCTTGAGCACGACCGTCTTTCCCTCGCGCGACGTGATGTATACACGGCCGGACGCAGCGACGGGCGACGCATAGACGGTCTTCAGTCCACTAAGGCGCTGACCTTCGTAGAACACTTCACCGGTTCTTGCATCAAGACAGCTGAGCACACCGTGCCCGACTCGCAAGAACCAGATGCGCCCGTCGTAGACGAGCGGCGACGGCACATACGACGTCTGACGCGTGTGACTCCACAGCAAGTTCTTGCCGCCGGTAATGTCGCCTTTTGCGCCCGCGAGCTTGACCGCCTGCAGCATGGAACCCTTCAGGCCACTCATGAGCCACGCGATGCCATCGTGTACGACCGGAGTACAGATCACGTTCTTGGTCATCCCCGTACAACGCCAGACTTCATCTCCGCTCTTCAGGTCGTAGCCACACGAAGCTCGAGTAGCGGCAATGATCACTTGGGTCTTTCTACCAACTTCGGTGACGACCGGAGTCGACCAACTGGTGGCCTCTCTACGCGATGTTCGCCAGACTTGCTTACCGTTGCGCTTGTTGAGCGCGCAAACGAATGACTCGCCTTCGTGGTCCCAGACAACAATCACCTTATCGCCCCACAGTGCCGGCGAACTACCTTCGCCAAACCCGTTGCGGGTCTCCATCAAGCCAAAGTCTTTTGACCACTTGATCTTGCCAGACATGTCCAGGCAGTGGATGCCACGCGATCCGAAGTGGGCGTAGATGTGCTTGCCGTCGGTCACCGGCGAGGCCGACGCCTGCGACGACGTGCGATGACCGCGTTCGTGCGGCACCGCCTTGTTGATGCTCTTGCTCCAGATCACCGAACCGTTCTTGCGGTTAAGAGCGATAACGCGGAAGTCGTAGACCTTGGTCCCGGGTTGGTTGCGCTCGGAGCGACCACCAGACGAACGCCGGCCACTTCGAGCCGGCGCCTTGCCCTCTTCGTCCGTCTCGATCGCAGACGTAAGGTAGATTCGATCCTTCCAAATCACCGGCGTCGAACTGCCGCGTCCCGGTAGCTCCACCTTCCAGCGGATGTTCTTACTTTCGCTCCACTTGATGGGCGGATTGCCGCCGGGCGCTTCGCCGGTCCCCATGGGGCCACGCCACTTCGCCCAATTGCCTTTGCCCTGCGTTCTTGAACGAGGCTGTTGCGGCAACCCCGACATGTGCGGCATCTCCGACATGACGTTGCGCGCAGAGCACTCGCTCACGTGGGCATTGGGTGACGTCTCCGCGGCCAACAGCAAAGCAACGTGGGCAACAACTGCGATATAAATCATTGGGCTCTACCTCTGGGCCCAAGAAATTACCGCCTCAAGCAGGCCAATGGAAGCCGTGCTGACTACCCCATGCGTATATTCACCAAGTTGAGTCTAATGACACCCGGCAACGCTTCCGAA
>JBNMND010000205.1:0-10213 GCA_051274975.1 Planctomycetota bacterium
CTCGCGCCACGCTGCGCTCGGTCATTGAGGAGTACGTCACCAGGGACGGCACCGAGATGACAGACTCAGCGGTCAAGATCGAGTCCGTGTTGCGCCTGCTTGAGAAAGGCGAAGTAGAGGTGTGGTTCGACCCGGAGACGCAGAGCTGCAACATCCTGCGGTGCTGAGGGCGGACCCTAGGATTGTGGCCGCTCGAGCCCAGAGGTATTCGCCTCCATCGCCCGGCGCCCCCAACCGTGGTGGAGTAGCCCAAATCGGGCTAAGACGGCGCCCATGATCGAAACCAACGTTGGGTTTCTCGGGCGGAGGCCTCGGCGGGCTCTCCGCAGCCAGCACCTTGGCACCGCAAGGAAAACGCGTCGTGGTGGTCAACGCCACGGCCTTGATGGGCTATGGCATCGAAGGGGCATTCAAGTCGAAGGCCGCGTTTGAGATCACCCGTCAGTTCGTCTACTCGTCGATGCGTCCAGATGTCTTCGGCAAGCAGGCCGCGCCAACCTTCTAGGCTGTGCTACGAGGCTGCGAACGTTCGGCCAAGGCCTTGGACGCGGTCGCATTGAAGACGAGAACACGATGGTCGTTGGCGAAGAGCGCATTCGCGCGCCAAACATCATTATCGCAACCGGGTCGAAGCCAAGGGTCGCGACGGGAGTCTCGATCGACAGCGATTACATTCTGACGAGCGACAGCATCAACCTGTGCCAACGACTCCCCCCGTCCATCGCAGTGCTCGGCACCGGAGTCATCGGATGTGAGTTCGCAAGCATCTTTGCGGCCCTTGGTTCTCGGGTGACCTTGGTTGACTCACAAGATCGAGTGCTGTCGATGGAGGACCCTGATGTCAGTTCCTTCCCCGCGCGCACGTTTGTCGAACGCAAGATCATCGTCGTCCCGTCGTGTCGTTTCGAGAAGGCTGGCGCCGGGTTGTCCGAGACAGCGGCACGCGAACGCTACGGCAAGGTTCGGGTCGGCAAGTATCCGTATGGCCGCAACCACCGCGCCCACACGATGTATCCACCGCTCGGCTTCGTGAAGTTGATCGTCGGGCCAGAAGGCGATGATCGCATCCTCGGAGTGCGTGTCGTCGGCCGCGAAGCCGACAGTCTGGTCGCGGCCGCGTCGATCATGATCGAACGTCAGTTGACCTACGACTACCTGATGCACTCGACCATGCCGCACCCATCGCTGATGGAATGCTTGCAGGGCGCGGCGCACATCATTGATGGTGACGCATTGTCTTATAAAGAAGGCGAGGATTACGACTTGTTCACCATGACCAAGCCGGGCTGATCAAGCTACTGCCACCCACCGAGCGTCATCCCGCGCCCATTCGACGTCGTCAACCCAAGTGCATTCGCGGTCGGATCCAAGCAGGCACCTTGCGCATAGATGATCGAGCCGAGCGCGGCAGGCACGTCGGGCACCAACCAATCGAAAAACGCGCCGCTGCCGGTTGCGCTCGCGATCGTATTCAACATCACCACGGGGTCACAGTAGGCCGAGCAGCCTGGTGCACCGAGCGGAGCCAGACTGACGTTCAGACTATTCAGGCCGATCAGAAGCAGCGAGGGAGCGCTGTTCGGGGCGCGTGAAATCTGGAACTGAACGGGCTGGCCGATATCAGGCGCGTCGAGCACGTGCAGCGACAAGACGCCGCCCGCGCCCTGGCAGCCGTTGCCGATGTAACTTGCCGTGCCGGGCGCGTAGTTGACGCTCGAAGGCAATCCGAGGCTTGGGAACAAGTCGTGGTTCGGCCACACAGCGACGGTGTTGGCGAGGTCGCTTAGTTGCCGACCATGCGTGCCGACCGACGTGCGCATCTTGTCGCCATTACAGAACCAGACAAACGAAAGGCCATCGTCGCGGCGCACGATCAGGCTGCGCGAACCGTCGAGGCGACCATTGTGGCCGCGCAGCGCGATGGGCTGGCCGTTTTGATCGGTGGCGCTACCGAGTGACCAACCGCGCAGCGTTCCGCTCGTGCCCGGCGCGAGCGTCCACATCGAGTTGGTCTGCGTCTGGTTGAGGATCGGGTTGGATGGCAGATCGAACGCCGACAGGATCTTCGCGTAGTCAGCCGCGGCCATCACCCAACCACCCTGTGCATCGCGAATCGGAATGTTCTCGCCGCCGTACTGCTGTGACACGAGTGGCTCAAGGGCGTTGACCGGACTCTTGCGGATTGACGGGTTGTAAGGATGGTAGAATACCTCTTCGGGCGGGATCTGACTCTTCAACGAACCGCCGAGGCGACCGCGCCAAATGCCGAGCGGCGCGAAGATATTGTAGTTCACGTACTGCTCGTAGCTAAGGCCGGGATTCAGCTCCTCGATGATCTGGCCGAGGATGTTGAAGCCGAGGTTGCAGTAGGCACTACCCTGGCCCGGGTAGTAGTCGAGGAACTCTATTTGGGTGACGTAATCGTAGGTGTTCCGCTTAGTGAGCGGCAACGTCACGCCAAGTGCGCCCGTGATCGAACTCTCGTATCTGCGCGTATAGTCGGTGATCCAACCTGGCATGTGCGTCAGCAGATGATCGATCTTAATTGCCGAAACCCAGTTGTCGACCGCGACGGTATTCGGCATGAACGTCGTCATGGAGTCGCTGGGGCTGATGCTTGAGCCCGGCCAGAAGTGCTGGTGCGTCGCAATCGACGTGATCGGCTTGCTGCACGACGCGATGCGGTAGACGTCGGTTGGCTGAGTGATTCGATAGTTTGGGCCTCCTGCCGTGAACGCCCGTGCGTAGACGAGCCGACCATTCCTGACGATTGCGAGATTGGCTGAGCGCACCTCTGCTTGGCTCATGAAGTCTTGCGCCCAGATGTCGAACATTGCCATCTCAGGAACGGGCTGGCCGGTGACCGTCATGCCGCCAGGAGTGGGTTGATCCGAGTTCGCCCAGACCGCGACGTAGCGAGTGCCAAAGCCAATGCCGGATGCATGGAGCAAGATCGGATCCAGACCCTGCAACTCGTAGTTCGACGCCAAGTTGATGTACTGAAGCCACGACATGTCGTGGTGCATAACCCAGGAGCCGACGTCGTCGCTGCGCCACAGGGAAACGAAGCGGTCGTCGTCGTTGAAGGCCACCAGTGCTGGACGGGCGTGGCCCGCTATGTAGGCGTCAGCGTCACTCTGCATGTCGGCAACCGAAGTACTGATCCGAACGCCAAGACCAAACTTCTTGGGGCCGAACGACACGATGTAGCGCGGGTCGGCCGCGTCGCCGTAGAGGTCCATTGTGACGACTTGCATATCCGCGTCGCCCGCGATGCCAACTTGGTCCCAGAAGCCGGTTTCGCTGAGCCCGTGAAATGCCAGACACGTGTCGTTGGTCAGCTCGAAGACGCCGGCAAAAATAGAGTTCGCCAACGTACCGACAGCGGTCAGGATCTTCGGCGTGTAGCCCTGCGGACACCACGTGCTGATGAACGTCTGGTATTGGGCGCCGTCCAAGCCGTGGAACGAGATATTGAGCGGTCCGGCCCGCACCACCCACACCGCGGCGTAACGCGGATTAGCGGGCGTGCCGTGGATCGACAGCGAGATCATCCGGTGCCCGCTAGCCGACAGGTTGGTCACGTGGGCCTGGTGCTGGGCACCGGTCGCCGAGTGGTAGCTGACGGTTTGGGCCCAGGCGGAAGTCACCAGTAAGGCAATGAGCACGACGGGCAATAGGTGGCGGTTGAGCATTGGTCTAGGTCGGTTCGGAGGTTAGTGCACCCCCAGTAGCGACGTCACGTCCCGGAATCCTGTACGGAAAGCCAGAAAATCAAAGCGCTTCGAGAGAGCACCAAGATCCCGGTGTCATCAATACCCTGGCACTGACGGCCTTATCAGATGGGGGCCGCACTAAGCCCCGCCGCCGAACTCTGGCCCACTCACTCAATTGCTCGGGTAGTTCGCGATGCCCGCGCCGCGGACTTGCACGAAGCCGTGCGTTGCAGTTGTCGTGGCTACCTGCCACCCGATTTCGCCATGCGTATCGCCATGCAAATCCCCAAGCTCCCGACGTTCGCGCGGCTCGCGGCCTTATCCATCTCGGCGCAAAGAAGCGTCTGGTATCAAAGTCGCATCGCCGCGACCGTCGTTCGGCCCAACAGAGATCGAGCCGCAATTCATGGTTTGGATGGCAAGTCCGATACCGGCAATTCTGCCGCTTCAAGCTGCCGTGCCTACTTCGCGACGAAACGGGCCCGCCTATTCCGCACAACGACCTCCTTGGTGCAGACCAGATGCTGCCAATTCCCATCGAATTGGTAGAGTTTTAGATGAGTGCCACTTTCGGTGGCAACCAAAGTCAGTGCCCCCCACCCCCCAAACATCATGATCAAGAGCCAGCTCACCGCTGCACTCGGATTCGGGTTGTTGGCCTCGTCTGCAATGGCGCAGGTCGGCGACCCCATGCCGGAGGCCAAGTTCACGGCCTTTGGTAACTCCGAAGCGACAACGATCGACGACTATGAAGGTCGCCTGATTCTCCTCGAAGTCTTCGCCTACTGGTGAGGTCCTTGCGTTAGCTCGGTAGCCCACCTGAACGAACTTCACGAAGAGTTCGAACAGAAGGGACTGAGCATCGTCGGCGTGACCGGCGAATCGAAAGAGAAGACCGAACCATGGGTCGAAAAGCACAAGTTGCAGTACGACTTCGGCTACATGACCAAGGAGGCCATGTCTCCGTGGATGAAGAGCCTCGGCATGCGTGGCTACCCAAGCGCGGCACTGGTCAACCCGAAGGGCGTCGTGGTCTGGACTGGCCACCCCGCCTCGCTTAGTGGCAGTGTCATCAAGAAGCACCTCAAGGGCGCTAGCAAGACACCAGTCGACATCGGCGCGGTGGTACGCAACTGGCCCAAGGAAGCCATGCACGCGCGGTCCGCGTTTGCTTCCGGCAATCTCGGCAAGGCGCTTGCGGAAGCTAAGAAACTACCTGAGGAGTGGTCCGTTGCTGGTGACGTCGAACGCGTAATCAAGAAGCACGTCACGAGGCTGAACAGCCTGAATGCAGCAGGTGACGTCCTCGGCTTCACGACTGGCATGAAGGCAGCGAACAAGTCGCTTGCTGGCTTGCCGGAGTTGACAGACCTTCAGACGCAGCTCAAGGAGCTGCTGAGCGGCGGAACTGCCAAGTCGGTTCTCAGCGGCCAGAAGAAGCTGGCCAAGCTCGCAGCTGGTATCCCGGAACTTAGGAAGTCCAAGGATGCAGTGGCGCTGTCCAAGAAGATTCGGAAGCTCGCTGCAAAGCATCCGAACACGATCGTCAGCGAGACCGCCAACAAACTGGTCTCCAAGATCGAAAACGCGCGCACACGCATGCGCTAAGAGCGCGACCTCGCTCGACTCCGTCACGGCAACGTGGCGGAGTCAGTTTCTAGGCATCCACGCGCCGACCTACGGCCAAGAGCTCGAATGCAACTTGGACGAGCAGGTTTGGCTACGGCGTATCATCGCCGACGGCAAAGACCTTGACTGGCAAGCGGCTAAGTATCCGCAAGTCACAGCCCCACCACCGCGCCTAGCTTGAAAGCTCGCGCCGGGCCGCGACGAGCAGCATTCAGAACGCATGCTTCGGGCCAAAGGCAAGCGTGTCCCAAATCGGGGCAGACTTCTGTGCAGGTTCGCCCAACTCGCCGATAGCTCAGGCATGGACTTCTCGGCGGGTTACTTGATCGCGACTCTGATCACGAGCACCGTCGGTTTCTCGCTGTTTCTCTACGGCAAGAAGCAGACCCGCGTACCGCATCTCGGGGTCGGCGTTGTGCTGATGGTAATGCCCTACTTTGGAGGCAGTGTCTTGTGGATTGCTGGCAGCGCAGCGGTGCTATGTCTTGGCCTGTGGCTCGCGGTGCGGCGCGGGTTGTAGCGTTCTGCTGCGGCGGACACGCGCCGCTGGCAACTCCAACGCCTGCCATTAGACCGGCCCCCCACAAGAAGACCACGCGGGTGGATTGACGCGATGTCGTGCGGTTGGGATCGTGGCAGCGTGAGGTTCGCAATGGTCCGAGCCGCAGTCTGAATTGCCGACACTCCGACTGGGCTTCATGCGGGTCAGCCTCTTCATTCCGACTCAATGCGTGGTCACTCAAATCGAACCCAGCTCGGGGCCATCGGACTGTCGATCCCCCCCCAACGCGCTTTGCATACTGAGGAAGATGGTATCTCGGCGACCCAACGCCAAACTGGGAGCCAATGATCCAACTGGGACAATGCCAGGAACTCGAGGTGATGCGACTTGTCGCAAGCGGTGCGCTTCTCGGAGATGAGACCGGGGAAGTACTGCTGCCGCGAAAATACGTCCCGACTGACTTGGATGTGGGCGGCTTCGTGCGAGTATTCGTGCATACCGACTCCGATGATCGCCTGGTCGCAACTACGCGAATGCCCAGCGCCACCTTGGGTACGGTCGCCGTAATGGAGGCCATCGATAGCACTCGTCACGGCGTCTTCGTTGACTGGAATCTCGAGAAGGACCTGTTCGTGCCCGAGATCGAGCAGCATCAAGCAATGCAGATCGGATCACGGTATGTCGTCGAAGTGCGGGTCGACAAGATGACGGATAGGTTGATTGGCTCGACGCGACTCGGCAGGTTTTTTGACCTCGAGATCGAGCACCTGCGCACGAGACAGGAAGTGAAGTTGCTGGTGTGGTCGTTCAGCGACACGGGCGCCCAGGTTGTGGTCAACGAGCGCTACTCAGGCCTGGTCTATTCCAATCAGGTGCCACACGACCTGCGAGTCGGCGACGCGCTGCCAGGCTATGTGCAGCGTCTTCGCGACGACGGCAAGATCGACATCTCGCTGCGCAAACTCGGCATGGCTGCCGGACACGACGCCCAAGCAATGATTCTCGAAGCACTTCGCGCGAGCGACGATGGCTTCCTGCCGTTGCACGACAAGAGTTCGCCGGAAGACATCGCCAATTACTTCGACGTGAGCAAGCGCGTGTTCAAAGCGGCGGTCGGTGGACTGTTCAAACGGGAACTCATCGAGCTCCGGCGCGACGGCATTCTGCTGCGATCGTCTGATTGACACCCCAAAGCGTTCGACGCAATGATTGCTTAACTCCATCGTCTTCGCCGCGCAGGCCGGCTGATTGGTCACGAACGAGCTCGCAGCAACCAATACGCGCCAAGATCGTGCCGGTCTACTTTCCGGACACAGCGAGCTTCTAGGTCTGTTCGCTCTGCAATCGCTGCATCAACGCCAACACGTCCGCGCGCTGCGAGTGCGACAACAAGAGCAACAAGTCGCCAGGGCGAGCCCACAAAAGCGCGGCATGCACGGCCTCGAGCTCCGAATCGCTGCGCACGATGGCTTCTCTGGGCGTGCCGAGTGCTAGCAGTTCGGCTTCGATCAGGTCGACCATTGCGTTCTCGTCGCGGCCGCGCAGGAGTTCCCGCATTCGCTTGACGATGATGAGATCAGGCCGGAACTGCAACGTCGCGTGAACCATGTCGCGCACCGAGTCGTCGGATCGATCGCCTGCTTGACCTAGCAATACCAATCGCCGCGCCGAAGACAATGTCGCGGCCATGTCGACCAGGGCGCTGACGCCATGTGCGTTATGGGCGAAGTCGACGATCACCTGCACTCCGCCGATATCGAAGCGATTGCCACGACCCGGATTATCCTGCGGTGAACTAACGAACGACTGCAATCCCGCGGTAATGGCGGCCGAATCGAGGCCTAGTGCGGTTGCTGCGGCGATGGCAGCAAGTGCATTGTGCACGTTGAAGCGCGCCGTACCGCCGAAGGTCGCCGGCACGTCTTGCACATCCGCGATCACGCAGCTTTGGTCGCCACTACGGAGGACTAACTGTGTGCCATCGAGCACGCAAGTGCGATCGCCACGAGCCATGGCGGCGCGCAAAGATGCAGCTTCAGGATGCAGCGAGAACAACGTGACTGGAGGTAGTTCGCGATCGACGTCGAGCCGGTTACTTGCGATGTGAGGAGCGAGCCACGGGTCGTCGGCGCAGAGCACCAGATGCCCTTCGCCAACCGCGCGGCTGACCAGCAGCTTCACCCGCGTCAGCGTTTCGACATCATCGACACCGCCTTCGCCGAGATGGTCGGCGGCAACGTTGAGCACAATGGCCACATCCGCACGACCGATCGAGAGCCCGCGCCGCAGCAAGCCGCCGCGAGCAGTCTCAAGGAACGCAACCGTCGTGCGACGATCACGCAATACGCGCCGTGCCCCCTCAGGACCGGAGTAGTCACCAGCCGCAACGACGTCGTCCCCCACTTGCACACGATCGGTCGAACAGGTGCCGACGACGTGACCTGCATGCGCGGCCATCATGGCCAGCAGGCGCACAGTGGTCGACTTGCCGTTGGTGCCGGTCACGAGCACGGTCGGCACGTCGTGCACGGCATGCCAGTCGATCGCATCCACCGCGGGCAAGTCGGCGACGGCAAAAGAATGCCCGCCAGTACCGCTGCCGATGGTGACGAACTCGTCGTCAGCGAGGAACTGCACACCGCGCGAGAGCGCCTCGTCGTGCAACGCACGACGCTTCGGGTCGGCTTCTGTCGCAATCATGGCAGCGAGTCTGACGGTCGCCACGTCGAGCGACTCGAAGGTCTCGCCGCGAAGCTCTGCCGTGGCCGCATCCCACGCCCATTCGTTGGCTTCGCACGCGGCGTAGAGACTGTCGTGCGGCGCGCTGAACGCCAAGCTAGCACCGCCTTTGTAGCGCCGTTCGGTGAGCGTTTGCTGCGACCAGCCCAAGGCATCGAGCACCGCTCGCGCGCGTTCGCGCCAGGCGGCGATCACCATCGCATCATCGACACCGGACAGGGCGACTTCAAGCGCCGCACCGGGCAGATCCTGGATCAGGTTCGGCCCAGTCAGCCGGTGGGAATCGAGCAGTTCCATTTGCACTCTTGGCTGGTAGCCGTAGCTGTCAATCGCCGTCTTCGTCGTGGCAACGGGCGATATGCACGCCACGTTCGTCGTGCACTAACTCGTGACCGGCCAACTCGACCTTCGGAACCGACGGCGCTGGCACCTCGGCCTTTGCAGTAGCAATCTTGTTGCCGGAACCATCGGCTGGGTCCGCGCAGTGTTCGTGACTAGTGATTGCGTTCCACACCTGCGAGATCTTGTCGCCGAAGATCAGCAGCAAGTCGTCGGTCGCGGCGCGCGTCAGCGCAGCAGCAATTGCGGCATCTTCCTCGGGCACGATCTCGATCTGGGCATCGGCAACACCGGCGTCGCGCAGGCTCGCCGCCAACATGTCGGGAACCTCACTCGAGTCGCGGCCGCGTCGGCCGTCGTCGCGCCGGCAGATGTAGTGATCGAAGTGTCCAGCGCATTGCCGCGCAATATCGCGGATGTCCTCGTCGCGGCGATCGCCCGGCGCGCCGATCACGCAGATGCGCTGGCCGCGGCACTCCATGCGCTGCGTCATCTCGACCATCGCCTTCACCGCCGCTGGGTTGTGGCCGTAGTCGAGGATCACCTTGAAGGGCAACTCGTCGTAGATGTTCATCCGGCCCGGTACCTGGAAGAAGGAGCTGTAGAACGTCAACAGCCCCTGCCGGATATCCTCAAGCGAGACCTTCATGCTGTAGGCTACGGCCGCAGCGAACATCGCGTTCTGCACGTTGTGCATCGCCTTGCCGTCCAGCGTTGCTGGGATCTCGTGCGCGAAGATCATCGGGATGTGCGCGCCGCGTTCGTAGAACGTGATCATCTGCCCAGCCATGCTGTGCTCGAGCACGCAAGCGCGACCGCCCGCACGGATGTGCTCCTTCACCAACGGGTGCTGCGGATTGATGGTTACGTAGCAGAGGTTCTCCGCCTGGGAGTAGGCCGCCATCTTGAGGCAGTGCGGATCGTCCGCATTGAGCACAGCGGTGTCGCGCGCGGTCTCAATCACGATGCGCTTGACGTCGGCCAGCTGCTCGACGGTGTCGATGCCCTTGAGGCCAAGATGGTCGGCCTGCACGTTGAGGCAGGCAGCGACGTCGCTGCGGCGGTAGGCCATGCCGCGACGCAACAGCCCACCGCGGGCGGTCTCAAGCACGGCGACGTCGACGGTTGGGTCGCGCAGAACAATGCGGGCCGACGCTGGCCCGGTCATGTCGCCGGGCACGGTCAGCTGGCCGTCGATGTAGACGCCGTCGGTGGTCGTCAGACCAACGGTGTGCCGCGCCATCTTGAAGATATGCGCCAACATCCGCGCCGTGGTCGTCTTGCCGTT